>NZ_JBNGGC010000028.1:0-111578 GCF_049974565.1 Streptomyces sp. WG5
CCCCCCCCTCCCCCCCCCCCCCCCCCCCCCCCCCCCCCCCCCCCCCCCCCCCCCCCCCCCCCCCCCCCCCCCCCCCCGCGGTCCGTCAGCCCTTGGCGGTGCCGTTCGCAGCCGTCAGCCGGGTGTCGGCGAGGCCGAGCTCACCGGCCTTGCTCAGCAGCTGCTCCAGAGCCCCCGAGTCGGCGCCGCCCGTCTTCATGAGCTTCATCAGCAGCGCGGACACGGTCAGGTTCTGCACGTCGGCCGTGGAGACCGAGCCGAGGACGCGGCCGAGGTCGTCGGTGAAGCTCGACGTGCCGTCCAGCCACGGCTTCGCCAGTGCCTGGGCGGTCTCGGAGTGCTGGACGAAGCCGTCGACGCTCTTGCCGAGCGCGATGGAGGACATCAGGCGGTCGAAGAAGACCGACTCCCCGCCGACGATGTTGATGTCGGCGTTCTCCAGTCCGGTCGCCAGCACCGTCGCCTGCGCCTCGGCCACCTGCCGCTGCACGTCCAGCCCGGCGAGCCGGATGTCCTTCTCCGTCTCCAGCCGCAGCCGGTACTCCTCGTGGCCACGGGACGCCTCGTCCAGCGCGGCCATCGCCGCCGCCTTCTCGGTGAGGCCGGCGGCCTCCGCCTTCAGCTTCTCGCCGACGGCCGCGGCCTCCGCGAGCGCCTTGGCCTTGGCGCCCTCGGCCTCCGCCCGCAGCCGGGCCTCGGTGGCCCCGGCCTCCGCACGGCCGGACTTCTCGATGACCTCGGCCTCCTTGTCGCGGACCTGGACGGCGGCCAGCCCTTCGGCCGCGCTCTCGGCCTGGATGCCCTCGGCGAGCCGCAGCTTGGCCCGCGCGTCGAGGTCGGCGCTCTTCAACCGGGCCTCGGCGAGCGTGAGTTCCTCAGCGGCGCGGTGGGTGGCGGCCTGTTCGGCGGCCTCCGCCGCCTTGATGTCCTTGACGAGCTTCTCCTGCGCCTCGGCTTCGGCGGCGATGATCACGGTCTGCCGCTGCCGCTCCGCCTCCTCGACCGCGCGCAGCTTCTTGATGGACTCCTCCTGCTCGGCGACCGTACGGTCCACGGCCACCCGTTCGCGGATGACGTCGGCGATCTCCCGCTTCTCCGCCTCGACCTCCTTCTCGGCGGCGATCCGCGTCAGCTGCGTCTCCCGTTCCCGGGCGATGACCTCCAGGAGGCGGTCCTTCTCGATGCGCTCGTTCTCGATGGCGATGACCCGCTCGCGGTTCTTCTGCGCGACCGCGACCTCGCGGCCCTGGTTCTCGCGCTGGATGCCGAGCTGTTCCTCGGTCTTGAGGAACGCGGACTGCGCCCGCAGCCGCTCCTCCTCCACCACCCGCGCCGTCTCGGCCTCCTCCCTCGCCCGGACGGTCTCGATCTCCCGCTTCTGCTTGGTCTCCGCGTCGACCTGCCGGCGCTCCAGCTCCAGGATCGCCTCCCGGGCGTCGACGTTCTGGCGGGTGATCTCCTTCTCCTCGGTGCGCTGCGCCTCGTTGGTGCGTACGTGCTCCACGGCCGTCAGTTCGGTGATCTTCCGGATGCCCTGCGCGTCGAGGACGTTGGCGGGGTCGAGCTGGGTCAGCGGCGTCTGCTCCAGGTAGTCGATCGCCGCGTCCTCCAGGTGGTAGCCGCTGAGGTCGACGCCGATGACCTCGATGATCCGGTACCGCAGCTCCTCGCGCTTGGTGTAGAGGTCGGTGAAGTCCATCTGCTTGCCGACGGTCTTCAGCGCCTCGGAGAACTTCGCGTGGAACAGCTCCTGCAGCGTGTTCCGGTCACTGGCCCGTGCGGTGCCGACCGCCTGGGCGACCTTGACCACGTCCTCGGCGGTCTTGTTCACCTTGACGAAGAACGAGATCCGGATGTCCGCGCGGATGTTGTCCCGGCAGATCAGCCCTTCCTTGCCGGCCCGGGTGATCTCGATGGTCTTCACCGAGATGTCCATCACCTCGGCCTTGTGCAGCACCGGCAGCACGACCTGCCCGGTGAAGGTCACGTCGACCTTGCGCATCTTGGAGACGATCAGGGCCTTGCCCTGCTCCACCTTGCGGAACAGTCGGGCCACGACGAGCAGCACGGCGGCTGCGATCAGGATGCAAACGAGCACGCCGATGCCCAGGGTGCGGTAATCCATAGGAAGTCCTCGTGGTCTGCGGAGAGTTGGCGTCTTCGCGAAGCGGCGGGGCGGCCCGTTCGGAGCGGCGGCGGCCCGTTCGGAGCGGGGGCGGCCCGTTCGGAGCGGGGGCGGCCCGTTCGGTGCGGGCAGGCACGTCCGGTGCGGGCAGGCACGTCCGGTGCGGTGTGCGTCGGCTACGGGTCAGCCGTGGTTGCGGCGACTGCCGGGGTCGTACGGGGAACTGCTCGCCGCGCCCGGTCGTCGTCGCCTGCGGTATGCGTGGCCCGGCCCGGCGGGAAGGGCACCCGGCCGTGCCGCTTTCCGGCCCGGCAGCAGCGTCGACGCTGCGCGGGGACCGGACACCGGGTGCGTGATGCCGGGGAAGGGGAGGAGCTGTACGACGGCGACGCCGACCCGTGCCATGCCCTCACCCCCGAACCGGACCGCTGGCCCCCACGCCGACGCCCGTTGCCGGGCCCTGGCATCGAGGTCATCCCCTGTTTCTGCCGCACTCATCTTGGCCCGGGCACGCTTCGCCCCGCATTGCCGTAACACGGCAATCTTTACGCCTTGTTGATGCCGGACGGCGACGCTCGCGCAGCGCCCTGGCTCAAGGGCAGCACCGCCCGCCTCAGCCGGCCGAATCGCCGCCGTCACCGCCGGAACGGGATCGGCACCTCTCCGCGACGCCTGGCCCACGCCGTCCCCCGCGTCGGGCAGCCACGTACGCGCCGCCGTCGAGCAGGCGCACGACCCGGGGCGGCCGACCGGTTCGCGTCGCACCCGGGGGCCAGGACGACGTGCTGGGGTTCTTCGCCGTCAGCAGCCGCCGGAGGGGGCCTGGGCGCCGGTGCCGATCCGCAGCGTGGCCGGGGCCGCGCAGCAGCCGCCGCCCTCGTCGCTCCGCGCGGCGTCGGGCTCGTCGAACAGGCCGGCGCCGCCGCACACGCCGGTCTCCGGCAGGGTCAGCTCGACGCGCTCGGCCGCCTCGTGGTCGCCGGCGAGGGCGGCCGTGATGGAGCGGACCTGCTCGTAGCCGGTCATGGCGAGGAAGGTGGGGGCGCGGCCGTAGGACTTCATGCCGACCAGGTAGACGCCCTGCTCCGGGTGGGACAGTTCCCGCACGCCGTGCGGGTAGACCGTGCCGCAGGAGTGGACGTTCGGGTCGATGAGCGGGGCGAGCGCGGTCGGGGCCTGGAGGCGTTCGTCGAGGCCGAGACGGAGTTCGGAGAGGAAGGAGAGGTCGGGGCGGAAGCCGGTCAGGACGATGACCTCGTCGACCGGGTCCAGGCGGCGGCCGTCCTCGGCGACCAGGACCAGCCGGTCGCCGTCCCGTTCGGCCGCTTCCGTACGGAATCCGGTGACGGCGCTCGCGTGCCCCTTCTCCACCGCCGCCTTGGCGCGCAGGCCGAGGGCGCCGCGGGCCGGGAGCTGGTCGGCCTCGCCGCCGCCGTACGTGGCGTCGCCGATGCCCCGGCGCAGGATCCACACCGCGTGCGTGTCCGCCTCTTCCCCGGCCAGGTCGGCGAGCAGGGCGAGGGCGGTGAAGGCGGAGGCGCCGGAGCCGACGACCGCCGTGCGCTTGCCGGCGTAGCGGGCCCGCACGGCCGGATCCTTGAGGTCGGGGACGCGGTAGGTGATGTGGTCGGCCGTCTTCCTCTCGCCGAGGGCGGGCAGGCCGTTCGCGCCCATCGGGCCAGGGGTGGTCCAGGTACCGGAGGCGTCGATGACGGCGCGGGCGGTGATCCGCTCCTCGACGCCGTCCGCCGTCTCGATGTGCACGGTGAACGGCTGCTCCTCGCGGCCGGAGTCGACGATCCGGTCGCGGCCGGCGCGGGCCACGCCGGTGACGGTGGCTCCGTAGCGGACCTTGCCGCCGAGGACGTCGGCGAGCGGCTGGAGGTACCGCTCGGCCCAGTCGCCGCCGGTCGGGTACGCCGTACCGTCGGGGCGGACCCAGCCGGTCGGGGCCAGCAGCTTCTCGGCGGCGGGGTCGGTGACCTCGGCCCAGGGCGAGAACAGGCGGACGTGCGCCCAGTCCCGTACGGCCGTCGCGGCCGACGCGCCGGCCTCCAGCACCAGCGGCTCGATGCCGCGCTCGACGAGGTGTGCGGCGGCGGCCAGGCCGACCGGGCCGGCTCCGACGACCACGACGGGCAGGTTCTGCTTCTCCATGGCGGTGCTTCCTTCGGTTCGTTGCTCGGGCGGTTCGTTGCTCCGGCGGTTCGTTGCCGGGCGGGCGGAGTCGGAGCGGTGGACGGCTCAACGGAGGGGGCTCAGCGGAAGGGGACGTGCGGTGCCGGCGCGAGCCGTGCACCGCGGCGCTGAGCCCGGGCCCGGCAGGCGCTGTCGCACGCCTGTGCGCAGCTGTCGCAGCAGCGGACGCCGACCAGGTGCCGGGCGGCAGAGCGGGTGAGGACGCTGCGGATCCGGGCGGCGGCCATATCCGGCTCCTTGCTTCGATATTCGTCAATGACCTGTACCGCCAGCATGGCACCTGATTCGATGACCGTCAAGATAGACATCCATCGAAACTGGGAGGTCGCGAACTATGGAACACGCAGAGGTCGCAGGGCCCTCGGACCCCCTTCGCGGGACCGGCGGGGACGCCGCACGCATCACCGGCCGGATCGCCGCCCGGCTTCGCGCCCACCGAGGCCGGTCGCCCTGGTTCGACATGTGTCAACATAGACGCATGTCGAACGTCAAGGCACTGCCGCTTATGGAACCCGAGGCCCCCGACGCCGCGGTGCCGTGCTGCCCGCCGCTGAGCGAGCGCCCCTTCACCGCCGAGGAGGCCGAGCGGACAGCCCGCATGTTCAAGGCCCTCGGAGACCCGGTACGGCTGCGTCTCTTCTCGGCCGTCGCCTCCCACGAGGGCGGCGAGGCCTGCGTGTGCGACATCTCCGACGTCGGAGTCTCCCAGCCGACCGTCTCCCACCACCTGAAGAAGCTCAAGGAGGCCGGCCTGCTGACCTCCGAGCGCCGCGGCACCTGGGTCTACTACCGGGTAGAGCCGTCGGTACTGGCGGCCATGGGACAGCTGCTGACCGTCCGGTAGCCGGCTCCGGGCGCGGCCGCCGGCCACCCGTGCGACGGCATCGGCACCCCCGCACGACAAGGGCGCGTGGACACGGCGCTGAGCGGCGTTCTCGACCGGGCGTTAGTCTGAAGGCCGGCTGCGGTGTCACTCGCAGCGCGGCGGTGGGGCTCGCCGTACCCGAACCGCGGCATCGGTGCCGCCAACAGTCCCTACTTGCGATGGTGCGTGCCCGCGTGTCCGGGCCCCGGCGAGTAGGAGACGTACGTTCATGACAGCCCGCCCGCGCTCCCAGGTGGACGAGCCCATGGATCCCGATGCCGGTCTGCGCGTACCTTCCCGACGACGCCGGACCTGGCGGGACCAGGGGCCGGTCGTGGCGGTCGTGGCTCTCGGCGGAGGCACGGGAGCGGCGGCCCGTTACGGAGCGTCACTTCTGTGGCCGGTCGCGGCCGGCGGTTTCCCCTGGACCACTCTGTGCGTGAACGCGGCCGGATGCGCGGTCCTCGGCATCTTCATGGTGGTCGTCAGCGACGTATGGGCCGCGCACCGGCTGGTACGGCCGTTCTTCGGCACCGGCGTACTCGGGGGGTTCACCACCTTCTCGGCCTACGCCGTCGACATCCAGCGGCTCGTGGACGAGGGCGAGGCGCGGAACGGACTTCTGTATCTGGCCGTGACGCCGGTGGCAGCGCTCGCGGCTGTGTGGCTCGCGGTGACGGCGACGCGCCGCGTACTCGCGCGGAGGCAGGGATGACGAGGCTGACGGGTACCGCACTGCGCGTGACGGTCTTCATCGGGGGAAACGCAACCTGGCACCACGAACCGCTCCACAGCGGGATCCGGGTGCTCCTCGACGACTGCGGGGTCATCCGGTACGTGGGCAGGGAGCAGGGCGCGTGAACTGGGTCCTGGTGATCGTCGGAGGCATGGTCGGCGCGCCGCTGCGCTATCTCACGGACCGGGCGGTGCAGCGACGGCACGACACCGTCTTCCCGTGGGGGACCTTCACCGTCAACGTCGTGGGGTGCTTCGTCCTCGGGCTCCTGTCCGGCGCCGTGCTGGCGGGCGCCGCCTCCTCCCACCTCCAGCTGCTGCTCGGCGTCGGGCTGTGCGGGGCGCTGACGACCTACTCGACGTTCTCCTACGAGACGCTGCGGCTGGCCGAGGACGGGGCGAGGTTCCTCGCCGCCGCCAACGCCGTCGCCGGTGTGGCGGCGGGGCTGGGGGCGGTGTTCGTCGGGGTGTCCTTCGCGGACGCGCTGTGGGCGTGAGTGCCGGGACGGCCCCGTCACCGTCCCGGACGTCGTCCCGGACGTCGTCGGGCATGGCCTCGGCCCCGGCCGTAGGCGTCGTCACGGGCGCCGGTGAGGCCGCGGCGACGGGCCCGTCGCCGATGTCCGGTCCTGCGGGCCGAAACGGAAGCGCAACCGACCCGGAGTTCACGGAACAAGCCGATCAGCCATGGCGAAGATCGCTACGGTAAGAGTCCGGGCGCGAGGGAGGGGACCCCAAGCCATGAGAGCGGACACGGTCGACCTGCGGCGGATCTTCGGCAGGGACGTGCGTTACACGGTGCCACTGTTCCAGAGGCCGTACGTGTGGAACCGGGACGACAACTGGTCGGCGCTGTGGGAGGACATCCGCCGCACCGTGGAGCGGGCCGAGCAGGCGGCTCTGACCGGGGAGACGGTGGCACCGCATTTCCTCGGAGCGGTTGTCTTCGACGAGACCCCGTACCTTTCGTCCAGCCTGGAAACGCGGCAGGTCATCGACGGTCAGCAGCGCCTGACGACGTTACAGCTGTTCCTGTTCGCGGCCCGCCTGTCCGCGGCGGCTCTCCACCACGAGCGCTCGGTACGGCTGCTGAGCAAGTTCCTGGAGAACGACGAGGACCTGTTCGACCGCGCCCAGCACCCCGACCACCTCTACAAGGTCTGGCCGACCAATGCGGACCGCGACGATTTCCGCGCCGTCATGCTCGGTCAGGGAGGGGGAGGCCGGCTCGCCGAAGCCGTCGCCTACTTCCAGCAGGAGATCGACGTATGGCTGGCGGAGGCCGCTGAGCCGAACGAGCGGCTGGGGATGCTGGTGCAGGCGCTGCGGGAGCAGCTTCGTCTGGTCATCATCGACCTGGAGGAGCACGACGACGCGCAGGTCGTCTTCGAGACGCTGAACAGCCGTGGCACTCCGCTGGAGCACGCGGACCTGATCAAAAACCTGCTGTTCCGCGACGCCGAACGTGCCGGCGCGGACGTCGACCGGCTCTACAAGACGTACTGGGCCTCCTTCGACCAGGACGAATGGCGCATGGAACAGACGACCGGCCGCATCACGCGAAGCCGCCTCGACGTGTTCCTGACGTACTGGCTCACGATGCGTACGCAGCGCGAGTTCACCGCCTCCGCGCTGTTCAAGGAGTTCGAGCGCTGGCTGCTCTCGTCCGCCGTGCCCACGGAAGAGGTCTTCGCCGAGCTGACGCGGTACGCCGAGATCTACAACTTCATCGACGACCATCCGCTGCACGGCGTCGAGGGACGGTTCCTGTACCGGATGAAGGTCCTTCAGACCTCCACCCCGATGCCCCTGCTCCTCTTCCTGTACGGCCTGGACGAGTCCGTGCTGCCCCTGGAGCGCCGACGGCGGGCGATCCGTGCCATCGACAGCTACCTCGTTCGCCGGGCGGTGCTCAATCTCAGCACCCGCGACTACAACAACGTCTTCCGTGACCTGGTCGCGGCCGTGTCCCGGCAACCCGACCGCGCGGACGAGGCCGTCGTCGAAGCCCTCTCGGCCATGCAGGGCCACCACCGTCACTGGCCGAGCGACCACGACTTCCGTACCTCGTTGGAACAGGACCCCCTCTACTCCCGCCTGGTCCGCCGCAGCGTACGCATCCTCCTGGAAGCTCTCGAGGACGAGCTGCGCACCGACCACACGGAACAGCTCACCGTTCCCGTCGGCGAGCAGGCCGGTGCGAAGTTGACCATCGAGCACGTCATGCCGCAGAGCTGGCGCGACAACTGGCCGCCACTCGAGAACGATCAGTCCGAAGGAGCCGACCGCGACGAACTGGTCCACACACTCGGCAACCTGACCCTGGTCACCGCCCGCCTGAACCCCACCCTGGGCAACATGGCCTGGGAGGACAAGCGGCAGTGGCTCGGCCGGCACAGCCTGCTGCGCCTCACCCACGGCACCCTGCTCAGTGCTCCGCCGGACACTGACATCAGCGAGTGGGCGACCACCTGGGACGAGCATCGGATCCGTACGCGGAGTGCGTACCTCGCCTCACTGTCCTTGCGCATCTGGCCGCATGCCGCCGCTCTGCGCACCGCGCCGTGGTCTGCCGAGCACGACAAGGAGTGACACGCGCGGTCAGTGGCCGTCGCAGGGACATCCACTCGGCCTTGCTGCCCGGTCGCAGAGGCCTGCGGGGATCACTCGGGGGCGGCCTTCGCCGACGACGAAGACGATGGAGACGACGGAGACACCCTCACCGGCGGTAGGCGGTTGCGGCGACGGCGGGCAGGAGGGCGAGGGAGAGGGCTCCGCCGGCGAGGGCGAGGACGGGGTAGCTCGCCGCGGCGACGACGAGGCCGGAGGCCATGCCGCCGGTGGCGCCGGCGATGGCGATGGAGACGTCGACCAGGCCCTGTGTCCTGGCGCGGGTGGCCGGCGGCACGGTGTCGGTGATGATCGCGGTGCCGGACACGAGGCCGAAGTTCCAGCCCAGCCCGAGCAGGGCCAGCGCGAGAGCGAGCAGGAACACGGAGTCGCCGGGGGCCGCGGCGGCGAGGATCCCGGCGGCCAGGAGGGTGAGGCCCGAGGCAGCGACGATCTTCATGCGGCCGACGCGGTCGACGAGCCAGCCGGTCAGCGGGGAGGGCAGGTACATGGCGCCGATGTGGATGCCGATGACCAGGCCGGACGCGGCGGTGGAGTGGCCGTGGTCGTGCATGTGGACCGGCGTCATCGTCATGATCGCGACCATGACGAGCTGGGTCAGGACCATCACCAGCGCCCCCAGGACGACGCCCCCCGGGGCCTTGCCGGCGGCTTGCTCCCCGGGCGACGACGCGCCGGCCGTGCTCTTCTCCCGTGCCGCGGCGACGGTGCGGGCCAGGAGCAGCGGGTCGGGGCGCAGCCAGAGGGCGAGGACGAGGGCGGCCAGGGCGTAGGCGGTGCCGGAGAGCAGGAAGAGGCCGGCGAGGTGCGGGATGCCGAGGTGTTCGGCGAGGGTGCCGGCGGGAGCGGCGAGGTTGGGGCCGGCGACGCCGCCGAGGGTGGTGGCGACCAGGACGGTGGAGACGGCGCGGGCGCGGTGGCCGGCCGGGGCGAGGTCGGCTCCGGCGTAGCGGGCCTGGAGGTTGGTGGCGGTGCCGGCGCCGTAGACGAACAGGGCGATGAACAGCAGGACGGGGTTGTCGAGGACGGCGGCGGTGATGACACCGGCGGAACCGATCGCGCCGGTGAGGTATCCGGTGGCGAGGCCGGGGCGGCGGCCGCGGGCCTGGGAGATGCGGCCGACGGTGACGGCGGCGAGCGCGGAACCGGCGGTGAACAGGGCGCTGGGCAGCCCGGCGAGACTGGTGGTGCCGAGCATGTCCTGAGCGAGCAGGGCGCCGACGGTGACGCCCGCGGCGAGACCCGCGCCGCTGAGGACCTGGGAGGCGACCAGGACGCGCAGGATGCGGCGCTGCGCCGGGGCGGGATCGGGTATGCCGGAGTCTGTGGCCGGACCGGCGTGGGCGGGAGTCGTCACGGGAGCCTTTCGCGGGGCGGGGCGGGGGGCGGGGCAGGCAGGGCGGGCGCGGCTTCCCGGCTCTCGACGGCCGGGAACCCGGGGCCCGGGCCCCGGCCGCCTCCGGACGGTGCGACGGTCCACGGGGAGGCGAGGGCCTGAGCGCGGTCGGCGATCAGGTCGGTGGCGTGCTCCGGGCCGACGGGCACACGGACCACACTGTCGGCGAAGCCGCGGCCGCCGTGATGGCCGCCGTCGGGGTCGCGGTGGTGGCCGCCGTCGGGGTCGCGGTGGGGGCCGCCGTCGGGGTCGCGGTGGGGGTCGCCGTGGTCACCCCCGCGGTGGTCGCCGAAGAAGGCGGCAGCCGGTCGGCCGGAGCGTTCATGCCAGGTCCGCGGCGTCGACGGGCAGCTCCGACAGGCGCCACTCCAGCATGCCGTCGTTGAGGCGGACCGCGCGGCGGCCGAGGTCCGTCAGCAGCCGTACGGCGTCGTAGGCCAGGACGCAGTACTCGCCACGGCAGTACACGACGATCTCGGCGTCCTGGGGCAGCTCGTCGATGCGCTCGGCCAGCTCCTCGACCGGGAGGGAGAGCGCGCCCGGAATGTGCCCCGCCCGGTACTCCTCCACCGGTCGCACGTCCAGTACGACGACGCCTCCGGCCGCCACCCGGGCGCGCAGCTCCTCCCGCGTCACCTCGGCGGCGGCGTGCTCGCCGAGGTGGGCGTCACGGGCGGCGGGGACGGTGGCCTGGTGGGCTTCGGCGACCTTGCGCAGCAGGGCGAAGAGCTGCGCGACGTCGTCACCGGCGAGCCGGTAGTGGATGCGGACCCCCTCGCGGCGGGTCGAGACGAACCCGGCCTGCTTGAGGATCTGCAGGTGCGCCGACGCGGTCGTCAGGTTCAGCCCGGCCGCCTTCGCGAGCGCGTCCACGGTCCGCTCGCCCTGGGCCAGCAGGTCCAGCAGCTCCAGCCGCTTTCCGCTGGCCAGCGCTTTGCCGCTGGCCGCGAACGCCTCGTACAGCAGCGTCTTCGTCCCGCTCTTCGTGCTCTCCGGCATGGTCATCCTCCATATATCCATGGAATACCGTAGATGAATGCGGGCGCGGTGACCACACGCCCCCACCCCCGGGCCCCGGGCCCCGGGCCCCGGGCCCCGGGAGGACGCCGTCGTGCTGATCGGGTACGGCGTCAAGGTCGCCGACACACGCCCCTGACGCTCGTCAGCGACTCCTCCCGGGCACCCCGAAGGTGCGGCCGGGCGCGGCGTACTCCACGGGGCCGGTGCAGCGCGCACCCGCCCGGGTCACCGCCTCCGCCGGTTCCAGGGACGGCCCGAGGTGGGTGACGACCAGGCGCCGCGCTCCAGAGGTGGCCGCGCTCTCGCCCGCCTGCTCCGGGGTGTGGTGCACGGCCTCGGTGCCGGCCTGGGGCGCGCGTGCGTAGTCCGCCTCGCACAGCAGCACCGTGCAGTCGTCGGCGAGCGCGGTGAGCGCCTCGCACGGGGCGGTGTCGCCGGAGTAGGCGAGGCAGGCCCCGGCCTCGGTCTCGATCCGGACCCCGAACGCGGGCATCCCGTGCGTCATTGCCCGGCTGGTCAGCGCGAGCCCGCCGACCAGGGCGCGGTGGTGGTCGCGCAGCTCGACGACCTGGAAGGCATCCTCGACCGGGCTCCGCCGGGGCCCGTTGGTGAGGAAGCCGGCGAGCCGGTCCGCGATTCCCGGCGGGCCGAAGAGGGGGACGGGCGCGCGGAGTTCGATGTCCGCGTACAGGAGGCCGTAGTACGCGGTCAGCAGGTCGGCGCAGTGGTCCGCGTGCAGATGCGAGATCCAGATTCCGTCGAGCCGGTCCAGGCTTGTGTGTTCGCGCAGCGCGCCGAGCGTGCCGCTGCCGGCGTCCATCCACAACCGGGCGCCACCGCCCTCGACCAGGTACCCCGAGCACGGGTTCCCGGCCCGGGGGTAGGGGCTCGCGCTGCCGAGGACCGTGAACCGGAGATCGTCCGTCATGTGCGCGGAGTCTACGGGCGCCGCCGCCCGGGGCCCGGCGCTCGGGCGTCCGGCGCCGCAGCGGCCGCTTCCGCCCGCGTCGTCCGGGCGGAGAGGTCGCGGGGCGCGCCTCTGACCGGGTCCGTCACATGTGTGCAGGCCTTGTGGCCGGTTTGCTCCTTGCCCCCCTCACCGGTGTCACATGTCATGGGCTGGAGCGTTGAACGAGCAGCAATCGGGGGCCGTAAGCGTGCTGGAAGGAAGAGCCGACGGCGACGGAGCCGGGAGCGAGGCCCGCATTCGGGTGCTTCTGGCCGAGGACGCTCCTTTGATCCGTCAGGCGCTGGCTGCACTGCTGTCCCAGGAGCCCGACATCGACATCGTGGCCGCGGTCGACCACGGAGACCTCATCGTCCCCACCGCGCTGCGCACACCTCCGGACGTGGCGGTGCTCGACATCGACCTGCCCGGGACGGACGGGATCACGGCGGCCGTGGAACTGCAGGCCGAGCTGCCCTCCTGCCGCACGCTCCTGCTGACCAGCGTGGCGCGGCCGGAACACGTACGTCGTGCGCTGGCGGCCAAGGTCGCCGGATTCATCCGCAAGGACGCGCCGACCGCACGGTTGGCGGAGGACATCCGTCAGGTGGCGCAGGGCCGTCGGGTGGTCGACCCGGAGTTGGTCCTCGCGGCCGCGACGGCGACGGACAATCCGCTGACACCCCGTGAGGTCTCCGTGCTGCGGCTGACGGCACAGGGGGCGTCGACCCGGGACGTGGCCGCGCAGCTCTACATCTCGGTCGGGACGGTACGGAACCATCTGGCGTCCGCCGTGGCCAAGACGCAGGCACGCAGCCGGGTGGACGCGATCAGGATCTCGACCGAGGCGGGGTGGCTCTGACCGCCGCTTCGTTTCCTACGGGCGCCTCCTCGCACCCCGCGTCGGCCTCGGACGGGTCGTGCTCGTCGTCGCTCCAGTGCCCCACCAGGTCGCGGTAGAGGGGCGACCGTTCCAGGACCTCGTGGTGTACGCCGCTCACCACCCGGCCGCCGTCGAGGACGAGGACGTGCCGGGCGCGTCGCGCGGAACTGATGCGGTGGGCGATCACGACCAGTGATCCGGGCCGCCGCGCGAACGCCTCCTCCGCACGGGCCTCGGCCGCGGGGTCGAGGTGACAGGTCGCCTCATCCAGCACGACGAGGGGGGCCGGTGACAGGTACGCGCGGGCGAGCGCGATCTGCTGGCGCTCGCCCGAGGACAGCGTGGCAGGGTCGATCAGGGCGCCGATCCCGCCGAGCCGGCTGACGAGGGGAGCCGCCCCCACCTCGTCCACGGCCGCCACCTCGGCGTGCGGCTCTAGGAACTCCGGCAGCGTCACCCAGTCGGGGACGTGGAAGCCGGGCCGGCGCCGGTCGGGTACGAGCGTGCCGTCGGGCCGCTCGACGGCGGGCTCCAGGACGCCTTTCTCCGAGACGACGTGACGTTCGACGAAACCGCCGTAGCGCACGTACAACGGGCCCTGGTTCCAGCGCAGATCGCTGAGAATGTAGGCGCCGGGCTCCCCGCCGACGACGGCATCGACACCGTCGAGCACCTCGCGCAACTCCGCCTCGTCCGCCGGATAGACGGTGACGAATTTTCCACTGCCGCCGCGGGGCGCGTATTTCATGTTCCGCAGCTGGAGGATGTGCCGGCCGCGCAGGAACTTGAACGGTATTCCCCGGGGAACGCAGAAGTCCCAGACCGCGTCGAGGATCTTCTCGGCGTTGTCCTGGCACCCGGAGGCGTGGATCTTCCAGCCCTGGGACGGCCGGCGCGTGCCTTCCGGGGTGCAGACCAGCCAGTCGTCCTGGACGACCTTCCGCCACCCTTCGGGCAGCTCCCGGTCCGCGGCGGCGAAGGAGTACTCCCCTTCGCGCACCTGCCACGGTGAGTCGAAGAACGTGCGGTCGGCCATGCAATACGCGTCGTACCGCATCCCTGTGTCCCCCCGGATCCTCGTACTCCCGCATTCGGTTTCCTCGAACGACTGGAAAGATTTCACACCCCGCACCACCGCACCAGTACACAACGCCCAAGTTGAACCGTGAAAAACGCATGGTTCGAGGTGCGCGAATCGGCCAAACTCCTTGCCCCGCAGAAGATCTGTCATCCGCAGCCGGGGCCTTCGATACGCTTTCCACGCCCGTTCAGGGAATTCCGTCCGCTTCGAGAGGCACCCGTGATACGACTCGCATGGCGGACCCTCTCGGGCCGCAGGGCAGGCTGGGCGGCTGGTTTCGTCGCGCTCGTCCTGGCACTGGTCATGACGACGGCGTGTGCCGTGCTCCTCGAGTCGAGCACCCGCGCAGCCTCCCCCACCGAGCGGTACGCGGGAACGGACGTGGTCGTCGGCGGGCAGCCCTTCGTGCCCAGGGCACAGGCACTCCTCACGGCGTTGAACGCCCTGCCGTCCGCCGAGCGCGCCGTTCCGGAGCTGTCGTTTCCCACGACGGCGGTGGACGCGTCCGGCGATCCGGTCGACGCGCCCTGGGACGGACCGTCGCTCGGGCACTCGTGGGAGAGCGCCGCCCTCGGTTCCTTCGCCCTGCGGCAGGGCCGCGCACCCGCCGACGACGCGGAGGTCGTGCTGGACGGCACCCTCGCCGGACGCCTGGGCGTCGGTGCGGGCGACAGCGTACGGCTGGCCGGCCCGGACGGGCCGCGCACGTACCGCGTCTGCGGCGTCGCCGACCCGCCCCGCCCGCTGGACCGCCAGTACGCGGTGTTCCACACACCCCGTCAGGCGGAGCGGCTCGCGGGTTCCGCCCAGCCGGTGCGTGCCATCGGCGTGCTGGCGAAGCCGGGAACGGACCCGGCGGCACTGCGGCGGCAGGTGGAGCAGCGGGTCACGGCCCTGTACGGGGAGGCCGGCGCGCCGGTCGTGGTGGCCTCCGGCGCCGGGCGGGCGGGCGCGGAGTTCTGGAACGTGCCGTCCCCGGCGTCGGTGCTCTCTTCGCTCGTCGGCACGTTCGGGGCGCTCTCGCTCTTCGTCGCGGGCTTCGTCGTCTCCGGCACCCTGTCGCTCGCGGTCGCCGGGCGGTTGACGGAGATCGGCCTGCTGCGGGCCGTGGCGGCCACCAAGGGCCAGGTCCGGCGGATGATCGCCGTCGAGGCCCTTCTGGTGACCGCGGCGGCGGCACTCGTCGGTGTACCGGGCGGCATCGGCGTGGCGCTGCTCCTGCACCGGGTGCTGCTGGACGGGGAGGTACTGCCCCCGTCGTTCGACCTGTCCGTGGGTCCGGTCGCGCCCTGGCTGACGGTCGTCCTGGCCGCGGTCGTCGCCCAGTTCGCGTCGTTCGCCGCTGCCCGGCGCGCTTCCCGGGTGCGGCCGGTGGAGGTGCTGCGCGAGTCGGCGGCGCCCGAGCCGAGGACCGGATGGCGGCGCGTGCTGCTCGGCGTGTGCGTGCTCGCCGGGGCGGGCGTCTGCCTGGGCGCGGTGGCCTCGGGTCGCCTGGACGGGGGCGGCGGGACGGCCGAGAGCATGGTGCTGGTCCTGATCCTGGGCGTCGCACTGCTGGCACCGCTGATCTGCCGCGCCGCCGGCGCCGTCCTGCTGGCTCCCGCGCAGTCGCTCCTGCCCGGGGAAGGCGCACTGGCGGCCCGCAACCTCCGGCGGCAGAACGCCCGGCTGGCGTCCGTCGTGACGCCGCTCGTGCTGGCCGTCTCCCTCACCGGCACCCTGCTCTGCGTGCCCCTGATCACGGCGGACGGTGCGCAGCGGGCGGAACGGCAGCGCGTTCTCGCCGACCATGTCGTGACGTCCGCCGGGCCGGGCATCGCACCGGGTTTCGCGGAGCGGGCCGGCCGGCTGCCCGGGGTGGTGGCGGCCTCCGGGCAGCTGTCCCTGGACGGCGAGCTGAGCCGCGCCGACACAGACACAGACGCCGACGCAGACGCAGACGCAGACGCAGACGCAGACGACACCGAGGCGCTCATCGGCGCGGGCCTGGTCGCGATGCGGGCCGACGCGGTGCCCGAACTGCTCGACCTGGGGGTCCGCGCGGGCTCCGTAGCCCGGCTCGGCGCGGGCTCCGTGGCGCTCGGTGACAGCGCCGCCCGGAACCTGGACGTGGCGGTGGGCGACCGGGTCCGCGTCGACTGGGACGACGGCACCCGGGACACGTTCCGCGTCGCGGCCGTCTACTCCCGCGACCAGGGGTTCGCCGACGCGCTGCTGCCGATCGCCCCGGCGGCCCGGCACGCGGCCGATCCGCTGCTGGACACCGTTCTCGTACGGGTCGCTGCCGGAGCCGATCGTGACAGTGTCGGACGAGGACTGGAGGCCTTGGCCGCGGAGTTCCCGGGAGCGCGGGCCGGCGGCGGGGACGCGCAGAACCCGGGCAGTGCTTCGGGCTCCACGGAGGCGGCCGGCCTGTTCGTCCTGCTGCTGCTGATCATGATCAACGCGTTCACCGCCATCGCCGTCGTCAACACCCTGGGCATGGCGACGGCGAGCCGCCGACGGGAGTTCGCCCTGCTGAGGCTGGCCGGCGCCCAGCCCGCGCAGGTGCTGCGGATGCTGGCCTGGGAGGCCGTGCTCACCTGCGTGGTCGCCCTGTCGCTGGCCACGCTGGTCTGCGCGGCGGTGCTGATGCCGCTCAGTACGGCGCTCACGGGTTCGGCCGTCCCCGCCCTGGCCGCCGGACCGTTGACCGCGCTGGCCGTCGGCACGCCCGTCGTGGCCGTCCTGACGGTCGTCCTGGTCGGCAGAACAGCCATGCGTCGTGCCTCCGGCGCGCCGGGAGGGCTGGCCGGGGCCGTCTCGTGAGCCGTTCCTCTCCTCCGCCAGGCCCGCACGCCTCCAGCCTCCGGCCCGCCAGGCGCCTCACACCGGGGCCGGCGCGGCGGCCGGTTGGGGGGCGGCGTCGAGGGACCGGACTGCGGCGCCGGTCACTGACGTCCGGAGCTCCGGTCCGGCATGGTGGCAGGCGTGGCAGGCACCGTGGACACTCCCCCGGGCGTGTCGTGGCCCGTGCACGGCAGGGCCACCGCGATCCGGAACCCACCCGTGCCGTCCGCTCCGGCACTCAGCCGGCCACCCAGCTCGGCGACCCGCTCGCGGAGGTTGCGCAGACCGCTGCCGCCCAGGCCCTGCGGTTCAGGGGGGCCGGTGTGCTCTGTCACACCGAGAGACTCCAGCAGCGCGGCAGTCGTCCGCGCCTCCCGCTCCAGGGACAGCACGCGGTACCCGGCGGACACGGCCCGTACCTCCGTCAGGGCGTGGCGTGCCAGCGCCTGCGTCCGCACCAACTCCTCCTCGGCGCGCTGGGGATCGCTTCGTACGAGCCACTGGATCCCCTCGCACTGGAGCGCCACCGCCGTCAGCGAGTAACCGCACAGGTCGTGCAGGTCGCGGGCGAAGCGCAGCCGTTCACGGTCGACTGCGCGCCGGGCCAGTTCGGCACGGGCGGCCTGCAAATCCTCGGCCAGGTCTGCGAGTCGCACCACACCGAACAGGGCCAGCCCGCCCACCGCGTGGGACACCGCCGAGTTGAGGCCTTGGCCTGTCGTCTCGCCGATGGCCAGGACGAGGGGCACCTGGAGACCGATCAGCACGGCGAAGGCGATCCACGCGTGCGGTACCGGAGTCGTCAGGAGCACCGCGGCGGCGAGCGATCCGGGGATGCCGACCCAGGTGTCCTGGAAGAAGCCGTACGGCACGTAGGTCAGGGCTCCGTGCGCGACGAGCGACCACGGCCACCACGGCTTGCGACGGCGCACGGCCGGGCGGGCGGAATGACGCAGGTGCAGCCCCAGGGTCGCCGTCAGAATGGCCGACGCCACCACCAGGTGGCGAAGTCCGTCGCGGTTGGCGGACGTTGCCGCCACCGACGCGACGAAGAACCCGACGGAGACCAGGCAGACGATGACCCGCGCGACCCGCGGGCTGTTCCCTTCCTCCCGCATGTCCCCCCTCTTGAGATGTCGCCTTGCACCTCACAGGCGAGGATACGCAACCGGCCTCCGCGGTGGAGGCGGGCTCGTCACGTCGTGGAGCCGCGCGACCGCGGTCGATGACGCGGCCGTGACGTGCACGTGCTCCCGGTCGCGTCAGCGTGGTGCTCGTGCCGTGGACCCGGGTGGCGAGGTGCCCGGTTCCTTCTCCGGTTCCGGGGCGCCGTGTTCCCCGAGCCAGCGGGCGAGTTTGCCGCGCCGGCCGATGGCGCGCAGGCGGCGTTCCGCGGCCTCCCGGGTGTGGAGGGTGGTGATGAGCAGCAGTTCGTCACCGGCGCGCAGCACGGTGTCGCGGTCGGGGACGAGGGTGGTGCCGTCGCGCACGATCAGGGTGACGACGGTGGGGGGCGGCAGGCGCAGTTCGAAGACGGCGACGCCGTGCAGGCGGGAGCCCTGCGGGATGGCCACGGTGAGCAGGTCGGCGTCCAGGACGTCGAGGGGCGCGGTTTCGACCTGGATCTCGCGCAACGCGTCGGAGCGGGTCAGCCGGAGGCGCCGGGCGGCGGCGGGCAGGGTGGGGCCCTGGACGAGGGTGAAGAGGACGACGAGGACGAACACGATGTTCAGTACGTCGCGGGCGCCCGTGACCCCTTCGACGATCGGGAAGGTGGCGAGCACGATGGGCACCGCGCCGCGCAGGCCCGCCCAGGAGATGAACGCCTGCTCGCGCCAGGGGACGCGGAAGGGGAGGAGGCAGAGGAGGACGGAGACGGGGCGGGCGGCCAGCAGCAGGACCGTGCCGACGACGAGCGCGGGGAGGATCGCGGAGGGCAGTTCGCTCGGGTCGACGAGCAGGCCGAGCATGACGAACAGGCCGATCTGGGCCAGCCAGCCGGCGCCTTCGGCGAAGGAGCGGGTGGCGGCGCGGTGCGGCAGTTCGGCGTTGCCGAGGACGAGGCCGGACAGGTAGGCGGCGATGATGCCGCTGGCGTTCACCGCTCCGGCCGCGGCGAAGGCGACGATGCCGAACCCGACCGTGGCGAGCGGGTACAGGCCGGTGGCGGGCAGCGCGATGTGCCGCAGCGCGGCGGCGCCCAGGCGGCCGGTCAGTACCCCGAGCGTGCCGCCGGCCACGAGCTGGTAGAGCAGGTTGCCGACGACCGGGCCGGGGCCGGGCAGGTCGCCGGCGGTGGTGGTGGAGAAGATCAGGACCAGGATGATGGTGGGGGCGTCGTTGAACCCTGACTCGGCCTCCACCAGCCCCGTCACCTTCTGCGGCAGGGGGAGCGAACGCAGTACGGCGAAGACCGCCGCGGCGTCGGTGGAGGACACGATGGCGCCGAGCAGCAGAGCCAGGTGCCAGTCCATGCCCAGCAGCCAGTGCGCGCCGGCGGCGGTCACCGCGACGGAGACGGCCACCCCCGCGGTGGCGAGCACGCCGGCGGGGGCGAGCAGGCGCCTGACGTCGCTCCACCGGGTGGTCAGGCCGCCCTCGACGAGGATGACCGCCAGGGCGGCGGTGCCCAGCGCCTGGGCCAGCTGCGCGTCGTCGAAGTCCAGGCCGAGCCCGTCCTCGCCGGCGACGACGCCGACCGCGAGGAACAGCAGCAGGCTGGGCAGGCCGACACGGTGGGCGGCGCGGGCGGCGGCGATGCTGGCCAGCAGCACCGTGCCGCCGATCAGCAGGGTCAGGTAGAGCTCGGGCAGGGTCATCGGCCGGGCCCCGAGCCGTCCGGGGCGGGCTGACGGGCGCCGGGGCCGCCACCAAGGCCGTCTCCGAGGCCCCTGAAGTCGACACCGAAGCCGAGGCCGAGGCGGTCGCCGAAGCCGAGGCGGTCGCCGAAGCCGCCCCCAGAGCCGCCCCCCGCATCAGGCACGCGGCGGAGGGCGCCGGTCGCCGCGTGACCGCCGGTGCGGGTCGAGGAGTTCCCCGGCGATCCCGGCGAGGACCAGGCCGGCGGCGATGAGCAGCCCGTGGGCCAGGGCGATGCCGGCGCCCAGCGCCGCCAGGGCGGTGGCGAGCAGCAGCCAGACCCGGACGCGGCGGTACTCGCGTGGCCGGAGGGGTCGGCCGGCGCCGAGGGCGCGGGCGAACCGGGGGTCGTCGCGGTGCAGGCGGGACGCGATCTCGCTGAGGCGCTGGTCGTCGGATCCGGGCACGGCGTCCTCCTCCCGGCGCGGGGCCCCGGGCAGGCGACGGTCGGGCGGGCCATCTGCTCTCCTTGCGAGGTGGGAACGTCACGATCACACCAGGGCGAAGTGGCGCAGCCGCGCATACGTGGCCGACCCGGCCCGGCCTGTCCGGGAAAGGGTGGGCGGGCCGACTCCAGCGTCGCCTCCGTCGGGCGGTGGGCACTATCCGGTACGGCACCCAAAAGCGACCGGATGCGACCTGTAGCAGCGCGGAGCGCGGGCCGTACGCGTCGTGCTCGCCGCCCCGCCGGTCACCGTCACCTTGGCCCGCCGCTTTGCCCCCACCTTGCCCCCACCTTGCCGAACCTATCGATTCTCGATAGTTTTCCATCGTGAAACGATTGAAGGAGAGGCCATGGGACAGCTGACGGTGGTCGCGCTGCGCGGCGTGGTCGGGGTGCTGCTCGCCGGCTCGGTGTTCATCCAGGCGGTGCTGATCCGGCTGCTGGCGTCCGGACCGGGTGATCCCGACGCCGCTCTCGCGGCCGTACGCACGCCGGTGTTCCTGATCGTCGTCCTGGGCGCCGCGGCGGCCCAGGTCGTCCTGGTCTGCGTCTGGCGGCTGGTGACGATGGTGCGACGCGGCACCGTGTTCTCCCTCGACGCCTTCCGGTACGTGCATGTCGTCATCGGCGCCTTCGTCGCGGCCGCGCTCCTGGTGTTCGCGCTCGGGGTCGTCCTGGCGCCGGGTGAGGCGGTCGCGCCCGGCGTCGTCCTCCTGCTGGGCGGGGTCGTCGTGGCGATCCTGGGCGTCGCGCTGGTCGTGCTCGTCCTGCGGATGCTGCTCGCCCAGGCCGTCGCGCGCGACGTCGAAGCCGCACGGATGCGGGACGAGCTGGCAGAGGTGATCTGATGCCGATCGTCGTCGACATCGACGTGATGCTGGCGAAGCGCAAGATGTCCGTGGGCGAGCTCGCGGAACGTGTCGGCATCACCCCCGCCAACCTGGCCGTACTGAAGAACGGCCGCGCCAAGGCGGTGCGCTTCACGACGCTCGCCGCGCTCTGCGACGTGCTCGAGTGCCAGCCGGGAGACCTGCTGCGTTGGGAGGGCGGGGGCGCGGACACCGTGGAGTGACACGGGTCGCGGGTGGCCTCCCGCCCCCGCCCCGGCGCAATCTGGGAGAGGATCTGCGTGCCTGTGCCCTGCGTGCCCGCGGGGGACCGACCCGGGAAGGACCGTCTCGTGATCATCTTCGGCACCAAGGGATACCTCTACCAGCTCGCGATACTGACGCTGGTGTGCGGCCAGTGCGGCAACCCCTCCGCGCACACTCTGCGCAAGCGCGTCACGAAGTTCACGCTGTTCTTCGTGCCGCTGTTCCCGTTCTCCACGAAGTACCTGACGCAGTGCACCTTCTGCGGCGCCGAGCAGAAGGTGACCAAGGAGCAGGCGGAACAGCTCCAGACGCAGGCTGTGAGCGGCGGCCAGGGAGGTCAGGGCGGCCAGACGTACGGGCAGTCGCAGCAGCAGCCGTATCAGCGGCCGTGAGGCCGGCAGCCGGTGCGCCGGCGGTCGGCTGCCTGCGCCGACAGCCGGTGCCGAGCGGCCGGCGCCGGTGACCGGTGCACGAGTGGGCCGGCGCCGGTGACCGGTGGCCGGTAGCCGGTGGCCGGTGGCCGGGTGAGTGGACGACCGACGGAGGGCAGCCGCTGAACAGGCCTTGACGCGTTGCCGGTTTCCGGCAGCCTTGACTACTCTCACGTTGCCGGACACCGCGCACGGGGCGTGAACGGCAGGGGGAGGCGCGGGGTGACGGACCAGTTGGCCGATCGGCAGGAGACGTACCTGACCGGGTACTCCGAGATCCTCGCGGAGGTCGCCGACACAGGGCGCCGGCTCAATCGGGGCGAGCTGGAGGAACGGCGGCTCTACGGTGAGCAGGCCGCGGAGGCGGGACACAGTCTGCGCAGTCTCGTACGGCTGCACCTGGACGCCACGCGCGCGTCCTGGCCCGGCGGTACGGCGGCCTCCACCACCGGCGTCGCGGACAGTGTGCTCGCCGCCGTCGCCCAGGCCGTCGACGCCTTCGCCGAGGGATACGAACGTGCCCAGCGTCTCGCTGTACGGCAGGAGGAGGCGGCACGGCGTGAGTTCATCGACGACTTGCTCTACGGGCGCAGCGATCTGGGCCGGCTCGCCGAACGGGCCGAGCGTTTCGGACTCGTCCTCTCCCGCGCCCACGCGGTCGCGGTGGCGGAGGGGCCGGAGGCGTACGACGACACCGCCCTGGTCACCCGGCTCGTCGAGACCGCGCTGATCTCCCGCTTCGGCGACCGCCGCATCCTGATCACCACCAAGAACGGGCAGCTCATCTGCATCGCGCCCGGTGACCAGGACGACGTCCTCACCTTCTTCGCCAAGCAGGCGTACGCCGCCACGGACGGCAGCCGGGTGGCCATCGGACGCCCCCAGACCGGCGCGGGCGGCGTGGTGCACAGCTACGAGGAGGCGCTGAGCACCCTGGAGCTCGCCGAGCGGCTGGAACTCGACGAGCCCGTGCTGCACGCCGCCGACCTGCTCGTCTACCCGGTACTCACCCGCGACCGGCAGGCCATGGCCGACCTCGTGCTGAGCGTGCTGGGTCCGCTGCGCGAGGCCCGCGGTGGTGCCGAGCCGCTGCTGCGGACCCTGGAGGCGTACTTCGACACCGGCTGCACCGCGGCCGCGGCGGCCCGGCGGCTGGCGCTCAGCGTCCGGGCCCTGACCTACCGGCTGGACCGCATCCACCAGCTGACCGGGGCCAACCCCGCCGACCCGGTGCACCGCTACACCCTGCAGACCGCGGTCATCGGGGCCCGGCTGCTGGGCTGGCCCGCCCAGGAGATCTGAGCGGTCCGGCCCACGCGGGGACCGGCGCCCGCCCGGGGACCAGCCCGCACGGGGGCCAGCCCGCACGGCGGCCCTCCCGGCGGTCAGCCCGGCGGTCAGCCCGTGATCTCCACCTTGCCGTTGAGCTGCGGGCCCGGCCGGTCCGCCCGGTCCGCCTGCTCCGGCCCGGCCGCCTGCTCCGGCGGCCCGTCCGTCGCCTTCGCGTCCTGCCCGGTGATGTTCTTCAGCAGGGCCGCCAGGTCGACGCCCGTGGTGGATCCCAGGAGTTCCATGCCCTGCGCCACGTTGTCGGCGACCGTGCGCGACAGCCGGCTCGCGCCGTCCGTCGAGATGACCGTCATCTTGTCCACGGCCGCGAGCGGCTCGGCCGCCTTGGCCACCACCTGCGGCAGCACCTCGACCAGCATCTGGAGCACGGCCGCGTCGCCGTACCGCCCGAACGCGTCGGCCTTCTGCCGCATCGCCTCGGCCTCCGCCGCGCCCTTGGCGCCGATCGCCGCGGCCTCCGCCTCGCCCTCCAGCCGTACGGCCTCCGCGATCGCCGCACGCCGGGAACGCTCGGCCTCACCCTGCCTGAGGCCCTCGACGGCCTCCGCCTCGGCCAGCGCGCCACGCCGCTGCTTCTCGCCCTCACCGGTGAGCCGGGCCCGCTCGGCCTCGGCCTGGGCGGCGGCGATCTCGGCCGCCCGCTCGGCCTCCGCCTGCTTCACCCGCGCCACCCGGCGGGCCTCCGACTCCTGCTCGGCGGCGTACCGCTGGGCGTCGGCGGGCTTGCGCACCTCGGTGTCCAGCTGCCGGTCCTTCAACGCGGCCTGCCGCTCGGCGACCTTCTCCTGCTCGGCGAGGATGTCCTGTTCACGGGCCGCCTCGGCGAGAGGTCCCGCCGCGTTGGCACGGGCCGACGCCTGATCGGTCTCGGCCTTGATCTCGGCCTGCTTCAGGTAGAGGGTCCGCTGCGCGACCGCGATCTCCTCCTCGGCCTTCAGCCGCGCCTGCTCGGCGGCCCGCCGGGCCACGGCCTCGGCGATGTCGGCCTCCTGCCGGGCCCGCGCCGCCTCGGGACGGCCGAGGTCCTCCAGGTAGGAGCCTTCGGTGGTGATGTCCTGGATCTGGAAGGCGTCCAGCACCAGGCCCTGCCCGGACAGGCTCGCCTCCGCCTCCTCGGCGACCTGCCCGGCGAACGCGGCCCGGTCCCGGATGACGTCCTCCACGGACATCCGGCCGACGATCGCGCGCAGCGCGCCGGACAGCACCTCCTGGGTGAAGCCGACGATGCCGTCCTGCTGCATCAGGAACCGCTGCGCCGCCGCGCGGATCGCGTCCTCCGTGCCGCCGACCTTGACGATCGCGACGCCTTCCAGGTTGGCCTTCACCCCGCGCAGGGTCACCGCGCCACGCACGGCGACCGGGATGTGCCGCGAGGAGAGGTCGAGCGTGAACCGCTGCTGCACGAACGGCACGACGAACACACCGCCGCCGACGACGACCTTCTGGCCGCTGTTGTCGGTGAACACACGGCCCGTCTCCGGATCGGTGGACTTCTTGCCGCGCCGTCCCGTGACGATGAACGCCTCACTCGGGCCGGCCACCTTGTAGCGGCTGACCACCACCAGCGCGAGCAGCACCAGGAGTACGACGACTCCCAGCACCGCGATGACGACAGGACTCATGGCAACGCCCCCGAATCACAGAGCACGGAAAGAAGGAACGGAGAGGAAGGAACCCAGAGGAGGGAACCGATCGGAGGGAACTGGGACGACGGAGCAGAGAAGGGCGGGGCCCACTCAGCGGTCCACCGGCCGCACCACGACCGACGTACCGGTCGGCACCGCCTCGACCCACACCTCGGCGCCGCGCGCCACCGGCTCCGCACTGCGCGCCGCGCACTTCAGCGGCTGGCCGGCGAGCCGGAGCAGCACCTCACCGAAACCGTCCGCGGGAATCGCGGTGACCACCTTGCCGGACGTGCCGAGCAGGTCGTCCGCACGGGGTGTGACCGCCGTCCGGTCGCGCATCAGCGCTCGGCTGAAGCGGTACGTCAGCCAGCCGGCCCCCGCTCCGGCGACCGCGCCGGCGCCGGCGGCCCCCGCGGGGCCGGTCCAGCCGGTGCCGAGGGCGATGGCGCCGCCGAAGCCGGTCATCGCCACGAACCCGGCGACGACCGGCAGTGACAGCCACCCCTCCAGGACGCCGTCCAACGCTGTGTCGAACGCGCCTTCCAGCAGTCCGTCGAAGACCAGCGACAGGGCGAGCAGCACGACCCCCGTGACACCCAGCCCGAGAAACCAGGCCATCCGTGCCGTCCCCCTCTCGCCCGTCGCTGAGCTTCGGTGAAACGAATCGTCACACGCGCCGGAGGATCGCGTCATTGCCGTGTTCCGGCAATCTTTACGCGTCTTTAATGCCGCCCTTCGCTTCTCTCCCATCTCCTCGGGGACTCCTGGAACCGCACCCGGCGCCGGTACTGTCCTCTTTCAAATGGGGACTCGAACGGGGAGCGTTCCGCACCAGGTTCCGCAGGGTGACGCGTACGCGCACATGGTGGTGTGCGGCGACGACGGACTGGCCCACCGGCTGGCCGCCGAACTGCGCGGCGTGTACCGCGAACAGGTCACCCTCGTCGTCCCGCCCTCCGGGAGCCAGGTGCGGCAGCCGGTGGTCGGGCGGGCCCGCGCGGCCTCGGCGGTGCTGCGGGGCATGGTCAGCGCGGCCGTCAACCGGTCGGGCAACGCGGACCCGGCCGGCGGCGAGCCGAACGGCACCGGCCGCGAACTGGAGGCCGCCGAGCCGACCGACGCCGTACTCGCGGAGGCCGGCGTGGACCGGGCCGCCGCGCTGGCCCTCGTGTACGACGACGACGAGACCAACATCCGCGCCGCCCTGACCGCCCGCCGCCTCAACCCCCGGCTGCGCCTGGTCCTGCGCCTGTACAACCGGCGGCTCGGCCGGCACATCGAGGAACTCCTCGACCAGAGCGCCGCGCTGGCGACCGGCGACGCTCGGTCCCCGGGGCTCGACGGTGCCGGAACCTCCACGACCGTGCTGTCCGACGCCGACACGGCCGCCCCCGCGCTGGCCGCGACCGCGCTCGTCGGCACCAGCAAGGTCGTCGAGACGGACGGGCTGCTGCTGCGCGCGGTGGAACGGCAGCCGCCCCGTCCCGGCGAGGTGGCCGATCCCGGTCTGTGCACCCTCGCGCTGCTCTCCGCGACGAGCAACGACCCGGCCGGTGCGGACGGTTCGGAGGGCAGTGGCGATCAGGGCCCGCAGCTGCTGCCCGACGCGGCGGCGGTGGAGGCGGCCACCGGGCGCGGCACCGTCGCCCTGGAGCAGGTCTCGTACTCCGGTCCCCCACTGCCCACCGCGCGTGCCGGCGTGCCCCCGTTCGGCGAGCTGTTCTCGCGGCGGCTGCGGTGGTCGCTGGCGGGCCTGGGGGCCTGCGTGGTCGCGCTCGCGGTGGCGCTGATGCTGGTCACCGGGGACCATCCGCTGCACGCCACGTACGTGACCCTGCTCGATCTCTTCTCCATCAACGAGCCCGCGCACAACGACGACACCGGCCGCCAGATCCTCCAGCTGCTCTCCGGCTTCGTCGGACTGCTGTTGCTGCCGGTACTGCTGGCCGCCGTGCTCGAGGCCCTCGGGACCTTCCGCAACGCCTCGACGGTGCGGAAGCCGCCGCGCGGGCTCGGCGGGCACGTCGTCCTGCTCGGTCTCGGCAAGATCGGCACGCGCGTGCTGACCCGGTTGCGGGAGATGGACATCCCCGTGGTGTGCGTCGAGGCCGACCCCGAGGCGCGGGGCATGGCGACCGCGCGGCGGCTGCGGGTGCCGGTGGTGCTCGGGGACGTCACCCAGGAGGGCGTCCTGGAGGCCGCGAAGATCCACCGCGCGCACTCCCTGCTCGCCCTGACCAGCGTGGACACCACCAACCTGGAAGCCGTGCTGTACGCCCGCTCCGTACGGTCCGGACTGCGGGTGGTGCTGCGCCTGTACGACGACGACTTCGCGACCGCCGTGTACCGCACCCTGCGGGCCGCGCATCCGGACGCGCTCACCCGGAGCCGCAGTGTGACCCACCTGTCCGCGCCCGCGTTCGCCGGGGCGATGATGGGCCGCCAGATCCTCGGGGCGATCCCCGTCGAGCGGCGGGTGCTGCTGTTCGCGGCGGTGGAAGTGGCCGGGCATCCGCAGCTGGAGGGGAAGACGGTCGGTGAGGCGTTCCGCGCGGGGGCGTGGCGGGTGCTGGCGCTGGAGGTCTCCGGTGAGCGCGGCGCGGCGGACACGGGGCTGGTGTGGGAGCTGCCCGACACGTACGTGCTGCGGGCCGAGGACCGGGTGGTGCTGGCGGCCACGCGGCGGGGGTTGGCGGAGCTGCTGGGGCGGCGGACGCGGCAGCGGACGGACGTGTAGGGGCGCTGCCCCCTACGGGCGTAGACCCTCTACGCCCGCGCCAGGGCTCCGTCCCGGCCCCGCCCCTCCCTCGGGGGTCCGGGAGGTCGGACCCCCCGGGCCCCCGGCCCCTGTCCACCCGCCACCCACTCGGCCGGCCGGCAGCCCCACGGACGGCTTCGGCCGACCGAGCATCTGGAACTAGCTCTGGGGCAAGTGCCTCGCCGCGAAGTCCAGTTCCAGCCGGACCTGCTTGATCCGCTCCTCCACCACCAGTGACCCGTGCCCCGCGTCGTACCGGTACACCTCGTGGACCGCGTTCCTGGACTCCAGGCGCTTGACGTAGTTCTCGACCTGGCGGATCGGGCAGCGCGGGTCGTTGACCCCCGCCGAGATGTAGACCGGGGCCTTGACCTGGTCGACGTAGGTCAGCGGGGAGGACGCCTCGAAGCGGTCGGGGACCTCTTCGGGGGTGCCGCCGAGCAGGGTGCGGTCGAGGGCCTTCAGGCCCTCCATCTCGTCGTGGTACGCGGTGACGTAGTCGGCGACGGGGACGGCGGCGATGCCCAGCGTCCACGCCTCGGGCTGGGTGCCGATGCCGAGGAGGGTGAGGTAGCCGCCCCAGGAACCGCCGGTGAGGATCAGGCGGGCGGGGTCCGCGAGGCCGGAGGTGACCGCCCACTCGCGCACCGCCGCGATGTCCTCCAGCTCGATGAGACCCACCCGGTGCTTGAGGGCGTCGGTCCACGCGCGGCCGTACCCGGTGGAACCACGGTAGTTGACGCGGACCACCGCGTACCCGTGGTCGACCCAGGCGGCGGGGCCGGCGGCGAAGGAGTCGCTGTCGTGCCAGGTGGGGCCGCCGTGGATGTCGAAGACCGTCGGGAGTGGTCCGGTCGTGCCGGCGGGCTTCTGGACCAGGGCGTGGATGCGGCCGCCCGGCCCTTCCACCCACACGTCCTCCACCGGTACCGAGCCGGGTGACTTCATGCCGGGCGGGTCCAGGACGACCCGGCCGGTCGTCGAGCGCACCGCCGACGGCTCGGCGGCCGAGGACCACAGGTACTCCACGCTGCCGTCCGGGCGGGCCGTCGCCCCGGAGACGGTGCCGGCCGGGGTCTCGATCTCCACCAGCTCGCGTTCGGCCAGGTCGTAGCGGAACAGCTCGCTGCGGGCCTCGAAGCCGTGCACGATCAGCAGGCCGCTGCCGTCCGGGTACCACTCGGCGCTGACGTCGCCGGGCAGCTCCAGGGCGAGGTCGGTCTGCTCGCCCGTCGCCACGTCCCACACCAGGGGCTCCCAGCGGCCCCGGCGCTGGTGGCCGATGAGCAGGCGGGTGTCCCCGTCGACCGGCGCGAAGCCGAGCACCTCCAGGCCCAGCTCCTCCTCGCCGCCCTTCGTGTCGTCCAGCTCGGCGACCGTCGTGCCGTCGGGGCGCAGGACGCGCAGCGCCGAGTGCATGGCGTCGCCGTGCTCGGTGTGTTCGATCGCGATCAGCGTGCCGTCGTGGGAGAGGTCGCCGACGCCCGCGGACTCGCGGTGCCGGTAGATCTCCGCCGGGGGCCCGCCCGCGTACGCGAGGTGGATCGTCGTACCGTCCTCGTCGGTCGAGCGGCCGATCACCGCCGTACGCCCGTCCCGGCCGAGGGCGAGGCCCGCCGGGTAGGAGGGGTCGAGGCCCGGTACGGCCAGCTCGTCCTCGCCGCCGGGGAAGGGCTGCCGGCGCCAGACGCCGAACTCGTCGCCGTCCTTGTCGTCGAACCACCAGATCCAGTCACCGTCGGGTGAGAGCACCCCGTCCGTAGTGCCGTTGGGCCGGTCCGTCACCTGGCGCTGCTCGCCGGTCGAGCGGTCCCAGGCGTACAGCTCGTACGTCCCCGTCGCGTTCGACACGAACAGGGAGTGGTCCGGGGCGTCCTCGGCCCAGTCGGGCAGCGACACCCGGGGCGCCCGGAACCGCCTCTCCCAGTCGGGCATGTGCTCGGTGCTCTCGTCCTGCCGGCCGTTCCGTCCCCGCCGCTGGTCCGACGACGCGGACCCGTTGCTCTCAGTCATGGCCCCATACTGCCCCGACCCGGTGGTGACGTGCGGACCAGATCCCCAGCCTGTGGAAAACTTCGCCCGCCCCGGCCCGCTCCGACGCTTTTCCACAGCCCCGCGGCCGGGTCGCGGGGCCGCGCCCCGTACCGTGGGGGGCGTGTACCGGTTTCTGCTGACGCCCCGATGGTGGGGGATCAACGTCTTCGTCGTCCTGGCCATCCCCTTCTGCATCTTCATGGGTTCGTGGCAGCTCGGCCGGTTCGAGGACCGGGTGCAGGACCACGCGACCACGACCACCGAACAGGACCCGGCCCGCCGCGAGGCGGCCCGCCCGCTGGCCCAGATGCTGCCGGTGGACAAGGCGACGGTCGGCGAGCAGACCACCGTGAGCGGCCGGTACGCCGACCAGCTGCTCGTCCCGGAGCGGAAGCTGGACGACCGGGACGGCTTCTACGTCCTCACGCTGCTGCGCACCGACTCGGGTGAGGCGCTGCCGGTCGTGCGCGGCTGGCTGCCCGGCGAGCCCGACCCGGCGAAGGCCCCGGCCCCGCCCACCGGCGAGGTCACCGTCACCGGAGCGCTGCAGGCGGCCGAGTCGCCCGGCAGCAACGGTGTCAGCGGACGTTCCGGGTGGCCGGCCGGGCAGACCGGCGCGATCAGTGCGGCGACGCTGCTGAACCTCGTGCCGTACGACGTGTACGACGCGTGGGTCACGCTCAACGAGGGCGACTCCGGGATGCGGGCCGTGCCCGTGAGCGCGCCGCAGGGCACGGGGCTGGACCTGAAGGCGTTCCAGAACCTCGGCTACACCGCCGAGTGGTTCGCCTTCGTCGGCTTCGTGATCTTCATGTGGTTCCGGCTGCTGCGCCGGGAGGTCGAACTCGCCCGCGACGCGGAACTCGGCCTGGCCCCGGAGGATGAACTGGACCCGAAGCCGGAGTCGGAGTCGGAGCCGCACCGCAGCCCGTCCGGCGTCTGACACCGGCCGCGCCGCGGAGCCGGAGCGCGGTCCCGCCGGCGCGCCACAGGCCGGGCGTGGGGGTGCAGGCCGGGCGCCCTACTCCGTAGCCGCCAGCACGCCCGTCCAGTACACCGTTCCCGCACAGGCGTTGGACACGGTGGCCGTCGCCGAGCCCGAGCCGCCCTCCGGGGTGTACGTCACCGACACGCTTCCCTCGGCCGGGCCGTCCTCGGTGACCAGCTGGGTCGTGGTGCCGGTGTCGTCGGCGCCGGTGGGGGTGCCGCCCGTGGCGGCCGTGGGCTGGGTGGGCGAGGGGTCGGGCGTGGGTCCGCCGGTGCCGCCTCCCGTGGTGCCGCCGGTGGTGGGACAGGTCTCCGAGGGCACCCAGGCGAACTGCACCTCGTACGCGGAGCCGGACGGCAGTGTCAGTGCGGCGTTCTCCAGGGACGGGTCGGGCAGTCCCGCCGCGGCGTCCCCCGCGACATGCCGTGCCGTGCCGATGTCGGCGGCGTCCGCCGCGCCCTGCGCGGTGGCGACCACGCTGCCGGGGCCGGCGACGGTGCAGCCGTCCGCGGAGACGTTGGTGACGCGGAAGGAGCCGTAGACCACACCCGTCGAGTCGGGGGCGGCGCTGCTCGCGACGGCCGCGCCGAGCTGCTTCGCCGTGCATGTGGGGATGTCGGCGGCGGCGCTGGCGGAGGGGCCGGTGCCGGGGGCGGAGCCCGTCGCGGCACCGCTCGCCCTGTCCGTGGGCTTGTCCTCGGGGCCGCTCTTCTCCTTGCCCTCGGCCGTGCCCGCGGAGCCGGCGATGCCGCTCTGCCCGCCGGCCGGGTCCTTGCCCTGGCTGGTACCGCCCTGGGCCTGTGAGGCGTGTCCCGCGACGGACGGGTCGGCCCCCGGCCCGGTGGCGTTCGAGACGTGCACGAGGGCCGGGACCGCCGTGCCGATGAAGAGTGCGGCGGCGGCCATACCGACGACGGCCTGGCGCTTGCGGGCCCGCCGTGCGGGGACCGCGCGGCGCAGGTGGTCCAGGGTGCCGTCGCTCGGCTTCACGTCCTGGACGGCCTGGTGGAGCATCCTGCGCAGGGCCAGCTCGTCGGAGCCGAGGCCGTCGAGCCTGTCAGGCCCCTGAGTGTCGGGGCCCTGTTCGGCGGGGCCGTTGTTCACAGTTCCGTTCCCAGCGTGCGTGTACTTCGAGGGTTCTTGCCCGGCGGGTCCGGCCGGCCCGGACGGCGGCTCGGCGGGTCCGGTCGGTGCGGTCCCTTCCCGGGGCCCGTGCTCGTCGCGGGCGGCGCGCCGTTCGTCGTCGCCGTCGCTCATGCCGGTGCCTCCATGGCCACCCTGAGCGCCGCGATGCCGCGTGATCCGTACGCCTTGACCGAGCCCAGGGATATCCCGAGCGTCTCGGCGACCTGCGCCTCGGTCATGTCGGCGAAGTAGCGCAGGACGAGCACCTCGCGCTGGCGGCGCTGCAGTCCCTTCATCGCCTTGATCAGGGAGTCGCGCTCCAGCTGGTCGTAGGCGCCCTCCTCCGCGCTCGCCATGTCCGGCATGGGCTTGGAGAGCAGCTTGAGGCCGAGGATGCGGCGGCGCAACGCCGAGCGCGAGAGGTTGACGACGGTCTGACGCAGGTACGCCAGGGTCTTCTCCGGGTCACGGACGCGTTTGCGCGCCGAGTGGACGCGGATGAAGGCCTCCTGGACGACGTCCTCGCAGGAGGCGGTGTCGTCGAGGAGGAGCGCGGCGAGGCCGAGCAGCGACCGGTAGTGCGTCCGGTACGTCTCGGTGAGGTGGTCGACGGTGGTACCCGCCGCCACCGTGTCCCCGTCCGCGCCGTCGCGCTGGTTCGGAATGCGGGCCGGCCGCGCTGCGGGCATCGGCGCGATCACCGGCATGCCACCGGCCGGACCGGCCACACGGGGACGGACGGGCCGGACGGGTGGCCGCACAGCGGGGCCACGCGTCGCCGCGGGGAAATCGAGTACCTCTGCCACGCCAGTTGGACACGCCCACCCCCATGAGGGTTGTACGTGCCGGGCGTCACGTTCCCGCGTCTGCCGGGCGGCCACCCGGCAGACGGTGCGTCATAGGCCCTCATCGTCCCGCTCTTCCCCTATGTCCCATGTGAACGAGCGTCCCCACGCCCGTCCTCGGCGTCCCCACGCCGACCACGCGGCACCGCGCCCTGAATGGGTGACCGCAAAGACGCTCCCCGCCCTTCGCACGGTTGCGGAGGGCGGGGAGGAAATCCTCTGATGCCACAGGTGCCGGGTACAAGTAGTCCGGACCGATTTCCGGATCACATCTCGTTCATGGATCCTACAAACGAAGTCCACAGCGGCCAGAGTTCTTCACCCTGCTTTTTCCACCCGGCGGTTTCCCAGCGCCGGTTTCCCAGCGCCGGCTTCCCACCGGCGGCTTCCCGTACGGCGTTTCCCACCCGGCGCTCCACCGGCCGTCCTGTGGTCAGACGAACTCGGCCGCCACCAGCTCCGCGATCTGCGCGGTGTTCAGCGCGGCGCCCTTGCGCAGGTTGTCCCCGCAGACGAAGAGTTCGAGCGCCGTCGGGTCGTCCAGGGCCCGCCGCACCCGGCCGACCCAGGTCGGGTCGGTGCCGACCACGTCGGCGGGGGTCGGGAACTCCCCCGCGGCCGGGTTGTCGAAGAGGACGACCCCGGGCGCGGTGGCCAGGATCTCCCGGGCCTTGTCGACGGTGACCTCGTTCTCGAAACGGGCGTGCACGGTCAGGGAGTGAGTGGTGACCACCGGCACCCGGACGCACGTCACGGCGACGGGGAGGGCCGGCAGCCCGAGGATCTTGCGGGTCTCGTCCCGCACCTTCATCTCCTCCGAGGACCAGCCGTCGTCCTTCAGCGAGCCGGCCCACGGTACGACGTTCAGCGCGACCGGTTCCGGGAACGGCCCGGTGTCGTCGCCGACGGCCCGCCGCACGTCACCGGGGCTGGTGCCCAGCCCGGTGCCGGCCACCAGGGACAGCTGCCGGCGCAGCGTCTCGACGCCTTCCCGTCCGGCACCGCTCACCGCCTGGTACGAGGAGACGACCAGCTCGCGCAGCCCGAACTCGGCGTGCAGCGCACCCAGCGCCACGATCATGGACAGCGTCGTGCAGTTGGGGTTGGCGACGATGCCGCGCGGCCGCATCCGCACCGCGTGCGGATTGACCTCGGGCACGACGAGCGGCACGTCCGGGTCCATCCGGAACGCGCCGGAGTTGTCGACCACCACCGCGCCCTTGGCGGCGGCGACCGGCGCCCACTGCGCGGCGACCTCGTCGGGCACGTCGAACATGGCGACGTCGACCCCGTCGAAGGCCTCCTCGTTGAGCGCCACCACCTCGACCTCCTCACCGCGCACGGCCAGCTTGCGGCCGGCCGAGCGCGGGGAGGCGATCAGGCGGATGTCGCCCCAGACGTCCGCGTGCTGGGACAGGATCTGGAGCATGACCGCACCGACGGCGCCGGTCGCTCCGACGACGGCCAGGGTCGGCCGCCCGGTGCGCCCGGCACCCGCGATGTCGACCATCAGCGCCCGGTGCCTCCGTAGACCACGGCCTCGTCGCTGTCGGAGTCCAGTCCGAAGGCGGTGTGCACGGCGCGGACGGCCTCGTTCACGTCGTCCTTGCGGGTGACGACCGAGATGCGGATCTCGGAGGTCGAGATGAGCTCGATGTTCACCCCGGCCTCGGAGAGCGCGGTGAAGAAGTCGGCGGTGACGCCCGGGTTGCTCTTCATGCCCGCGCCGACCAGGGAGATCTTGCCGATCTGGTCGTCGTAGCGGAGCGAGTCGAAGCCGATGCCGGAGCGGTTCTTCTCCAGCGCGTCGATGGCCTTGCGGCCCTCGGCCTTCGGCAGGGTGAAGGAGATGTCCGTGAGGCCGGTGGATGCCGCGGACACGTTCTGCACGACCATGTCGATGTTGACCTGGGCGTCGGCGATCGCCCGGAAGATCGCGGCGGCCTCGCCCGGCTTGTCCGGGACACCGACGACGGTGACCTTGGCCTCGGAGGTGTCGTGCGCGACACCGGAGATCATGGCCTGCTCCACGTGCTTTTCCCCTTGCTTGATCGGCTCGCTGCTGACCCACGTGCCCTGCAGTCCGCTGAAGCTGGACCGGACGTGGATCGGGATGTTGTACCGGCGGGCGTACTCCACACAGCGGTGGAGGAGCACCTTGGAACCGGAGGCCGCGAGCTCCAGCATGTCCTCGAAGGAGATCCAGTCGATCTTCTTCGCCTTCTTCACCACGCGCGGGTCGGCGGTGAACACGCCGTCGACGTCGGTGTAGATCTCACAGACGTCCGCGTCGAGCGCGGCGGCGAGGGCGACGGCGGTGGTGTCGGACCCGCCGCGCCCCAGCGTGGTGATGTCCTTGCTGTCCTGGCTGACGCCCTGGAAGCCGGCCACGATGGCGACGTTGCCCTCGTCCACCGAGGTGCGGATGCGGCCCGGCGTCACGTCGATGATCCGGGCCTTGTTGTGGACCGAGTCGGTGATGACTCCGGCCTGGCTGCCGGTGAACGACTGGGCCTCGTGGCCCAGGTTTTTGATCGCCATGGCCAGCAGCGCCATGGAGATACGCTCTCCGGCGGTCAGCAGCATGTCGAGTTCGCGCCCGGCAGGGATCGGCGATACCTGCTCGGCGAGATCGATCAGCTCGTCCGTCGTGTCGCCCATCGCGGAAACTACGGCGACCACCTGGTTGCCGTTCTTCTTCGCTTCCACGATCCGCTTGGCGACGCGCTTGATGCCCTCGGCATCGGCTACGGAGGAGCCTCCGTACTTCTGCACGACAAGGCCCACGTGCGCTCCTCGCTCAATCAGTCTCTTTCCGCACGTACGTATATGTACTGCGGTCGGCTCATTTTACCGAGCGTCCGGATTTCCCCCCTGCGGTATCGCATGGTGAGACCCGGGTACTCGCTCAGGCTGGCTCATGCCCATCGCGACGCGGGTCACTCGGGAAAGTGCGGTGTGTCACACGTTCACAAGCGGGACGGGTCAGTCGGCGAGCTCTTCGAGGGACTCGGTGTCGAGAGTGATGTCGACGGGGGAGGGGAGGTGCACGGGGGCGCCGAAGGCGCTGTTCGCCTGCTTGCGGTAGCGGCCGTCCTTCGGCTCGGTGAACACCGTGACCGAGCAGTCGTCCCGGTCGACGAGGAGATACACGGGGATACCGGCGGCGGCGTATGCGTCGGGCTTCTCGACTCGGTCGCGCTGGTTGGTGTCGGAGTCGTACGACGTGACCTCAACGGCCATGAGAGCTCCCTCAGCCTCGGACCATTCACCGTGGCCCTTCAAGCCACCCACCCGCACCAGCACACCGTCCGCGCGGGCTCGTCCCTTTCGGTACTTCTCCGTCTGCAGCCCACTCTCCGCGTGCAGCCACAGGTCCGGCCGCTGCTGCACGCACACCCGTTGCAGCCACGCGATCATCTCGCGGTGGTTGCCGTCCGCCATGGGCTTGACCACGACCTTTCCGCGAATGAACTCCAGCCACACGGACTCCGGGGCATGGCGTTCGAACTCCTCGAACTCCTCGACTGACATCTGGGGCCGGTGCTCGGTCCTAGGCCTAGGGCTCATGGCGTCGCCTCCTCGGCACCATGGTGCCCCGACCGGCGCCTCCTGCACGCTCACAGCGCCCGCTCCGCCCTCGGCGGCAGGCCGGCCGCCGAGCGCACCTCCGCCGCTCGGCGGGGGACGTCCACGACCTCGTACACCGCGTCGGGGACGGCCAGGAACGTGTCCGGCACGTAGCCGACGTCCAGCAGACCTGCCTCCTCGGCGGCCACGGCCGCCTCGAACCCGGCGCGGCAGTCGGGGCACATGCCGCCCTTGATCTCCGTGGTCCGCTCGTCCGCGTCGCAGTCCATGCAGGCCATGACCGCCCGGGTCACGCGGGCCCGGCGCGGGGCGGCCTTCTGGCGGATCTTCGCCTTCTTCGGGGGCATCTTGTTCTCCAGTCGGTTGCGGGCGAGTCCGCCCGGGTTGTTCACGGTCACGGGAAGGCCCTCGGTCACCGCGCGGGTGATGTCCCCGGGCGTCGCACCGCGCGACAGCCACTCCCCCGCCAGCGAGGCGAGGGACCGGCAGTCGGATTCGGACAGGGACATACGGGGGTCCGCCTCGCGGATTCCGGCGAGGGTGAGGTACGAGGTGGAGGCCTCGGAGTCGGGCTCGGACCCGGGCTTGGGCCCGGGCTTGGGCCCTGCCTGCGGGTCGGCCTCCGGTTCGGGCTGCTCGGGCTCGTCGGTGCGGGCCAGACCGGGGCGGAGGTCACCGGGCACGATCCGGCCCTTGCGCTCCCGCGCGAACTCCTCCCACCACGCGCCCGACCTGCGCGTACGCGACCAGTACGTCCGCGTGACCCACCGCATGGTGTTGTCCTCGACGGTGATGTGCTCCCTGATCCAGCGCAGGTGGCCGGCGTCGGCGAGGCGGTTGAGCGACGTGCGCACCGCCTGCTGGCCGTAGCGGGGGTGCTGTGCCGCGAGCACCTTGTGGCCCATCGCGTGACCGTCGTCGAGGTGGTCCACGAAGACGGCGATCTCCGCCTCACGCGGGCTCAGGTGTGCAAAGTCCGGGTCCGCGTGCGGGTCTTCGTCGCCCGCGAGGTGTTTTCCGTAGCCCGGATTGGCCATGGGGTGGGACGGGGAGGGCAAGGCGGGACTAGGGTTGGCGTAAGCCACGGTCGAACCCTCGATTCGTTCCGTAGGTCAGGTCCCGGATTGGTGTTGGCGCACCGCCGGGACCGACTCATTTGCCGGTCATATGCCGCGAACCTAGAGCGGCTTTACACAGCGACGCAAGCTGATCACAGACCGTCACCCTTACGAGGTACGGCGCGTCAACTCACGTACAGACTTGGTTGGTTGGGTATTTCAACCAGACCAGGAAACCAGGGGAAGAGCTCGGATCCCGAGGCTCAAGCTCCGGGCTGAACTGCGGCGATGAAGGCCGACCAGGCCGGTGCGGAGACGTGGAGTTCGGGGCCGGTGGGCGCTGTCTTGGAGTCGCGGACGCGGAGGCTCGGAGAGAACGTGACTTCGAGACAGTTCGCGCCTTCGGGATCGCTGTAGCTGGACTTGAACCACGTCGGCTGGTCAACCATGGTGATCATTAGCCATCCGCTCGATGAAGTGGGCCGACTCAGTGGGGCTGAGAGCCTGGGCGCGAATCAGGGTAAGTCGCTCGGTCACGCGCCGGACAATGGCCGAGTCGGCCGTCAAATCACTGATGAATACGCACTCCGTGTAGGCAGACCGCTCGTGGTCGCTGGTCTCCAGCAGCACCATAGGCCCCATGAGCGCGCTGGGGATGGACCGTTCGAAGGGAAGCACCTGCAAGACGACGTTGCGCAGCTCCGACGCCCTCACCAGGTGACGAAGCTGTTCGTCGTCCACCAGCGGAGAACGCAGAGCCGCCTCGTAGACGACGAAGGCGAAAGCCACTGGCACCTTGCGGTCCGTGAGCATGGACTGCCTTTCCAGCCTTCCGGCGATCCGGTGCTCCAACGTCTGTTCATCCAGTGGCGGCACGTAGCCCTCGATCAGAGCGCGCGCGTACGCCTCGGTCTGCAACAGCCCGGGAATCAACCCGACCTCGTAGGACCAGTAGCTGATCGCCTCTCGCTCCCGCTCCATGAAATTCTGCGCCCGCTTGGGGAACTTCTCCCGCTGCAAGTAGTCCTTCGCCGCGCTCAGCAACCCCTCCGCCCCGCACAACTCGTCCGCCACGTCGAGCACGCGCGACGTCGGCATCCGTACGCCCTGCTCCATCGACTTGATGGTGTCCGGCGAGTAGTTCGCGGCCTCGGCCAACTGCTCTCTGCTCACGTTGGCCTTGGTGCGCCAGCGCTTCATCTGGTTACCGCTGTAGCGCCAAGCAACAGGCGATTGAGACACAGCACGCACCTCCGACCGATACACCCCGGCGTGTATCACCCCAGTCACTACCGAGCGTAGCCCCGTCGACACCACCGTGTGACCATGACGGAGACACTGCACCGCCCCTCCTGGGTCCCGGCCACCGGACACCGACTGCACCTCGCCGGCGTGCATTTCGACGCCGTACGGATCGACGGCATCCGTGGGGAACTGGTCGCCGACTGGCTGGTCGACGCGTCGGGCGACGACGCGGGGCCGATCGTGTGCGAGGCGGGCGGCGGGCGGTGGGTGTACTTTCTGCTCGCGCCCGGTGAAGTCGCGGCGTACGACTGGCCCCTGGGTGTGCAGCACTTCGGCGGTCGTACCCGAACCGTCACGTACGTCGGCATCCCGGCGCTGGAGGGCAACACCTGGCCGCTGCGCTGGTACAGCGCGCCCACGGTGACCGCGCCGTACGTGTCCGCGACGAAATTGCGTGCGGCGCTGACGCCGAGCGTCGCATGATCGCCGTATGTCGAGACCCTCTAACGGACCACGCGCCCCGCGTTCGAACGAACTGCCCGGGGCCGCGCAGGCCGGCGACGTGGAAGGGGTGGCCCGGCTGCTGGACTCGGGAGTCCCGGTGGACGCCGTCAACGACCAGGCGCGGTCCGCGCTCGACCTGGCGGTGCAGGAGAACCACGTCGACGTGGTACGGCTGCTCCTCGCGGCCGGTGCCGATCCGGCGCTGCACGCCGGGTACTACCACGACCACACTCCGCTGACCTATGCGGCGTCGCTCGGGCACACGCCCGTCGTCGAGGCGCTGCTGGACTCCGGGGTGTCCATGCGGGCGCAGGCCGACAGGATTCCGTACACGCCGCTGGTGACGGCGGCGAGCTCGAACCACACCGGGACCGTCGACCTGCTCGCCGAGCGTGGCGCGGACCTCGAGGACAGGGCCATGAAGGGGAGGACGGCCTTGGAGTGGGCGTCCTGCTTCGGGCACGTCGAGGCGGTACGCCGGCTGCTCGGCCACGGCGCCGAGGCAACGCCCCGGGCGCTCGACTGCGCGCGTCGGCACGCGGGCCGGGACGAGGAGAAGCGGCACCGCTACGAGCGGATCGCGGACGACCTGCGCGCCGCGGGGGCCGACGGCTCCGCTACGTGACCGGCCGCAGCCCCAGCGGGCCCGCGATCTCCTGGACCATCACCCGGCCGGCCTCCGTCTCCAGGGTCTCGTCGCCGAGGTCCTGGTCGGTGTCCAGGCCGTCCAGCTCCTCCAGGGGCTGGTTCAGGCGGACGTGGGCGACGACGGACTGGAGGGCGCGCAGGGTCGCGGAGGCCGTGGAACCCCAGTTGGAGAAGTAGGAGAACTGCCACCACCACAGGGCCTCCGTGGTGCGGCCCGCCTTGTAGTGGACCATGCCGTGCCGGAGGTCGGTGATGACGTCGGTGAGGTCGTCGGAGATACGGGCCGGGACCCGGGCCCTGCGCGGCTCGTAGGGGTCGAACACCTCGGAGTAGACGTCGATCGGTTCGAGGATGCGGGCGAGGTTCTCGCGCAGGTCGTCCACGTCCAGCTCGGGGCCCGGGTCGGGCTCGTAGCGCTCGTCCGGGACGATGTCCTCGTGGGCGCCCAGCCGGCCGCCGGCCAGCATGAGCTGGGAGACCTCCAGGAGGAGGAAGGGGACCGCCGAGTCCGGTTCGTCGCCCTTGGCGACCTCGGTGACGGCGACCAGGAAGCTCTCGATCTGGTCCGCGATCTGAACGGCGAAGTCGTCGGGGTTCTGGTTGGTCGCGTGCAGAGTGGCGTCAGACATCTAGGAGTCGTCTCCCCTCGAAGGCGCGGCCGAGGGTCACCTCGTCCGCGTATTCCAGGTCGCCGCCCACCGGGAGGCCGCTGGCCAGGCGGGTGACCTTGAGGCCCATGGGCTTGATCATGCGGGCGAGGTACGTGGCCGTGGCCTCGCCCTCCAGATTCGGGTCCGTGGCCAGGATCAGCTCCGTGACCGTGCCGTCCGCGAGGCGGGCGAGCAGTTCACGGATACGGAGGTCGTCGGGGCCGACTCCGTCGATCGGGCTGATCGCGCCGCCGAGCACGTGGTAGCGCCCGCGGAACTCGCGGGTGCGCTCGATGGCCACGACGTCCTTCGGCTCCTCCACGACACAGATGACGGAAGGATCACGCCGGGTGTCGCGGCAGATGTTGCACTGCTCCTCCTGCGCGACGTTTCCGCAGGTCGCACAGAAGCGGACCTTGGCCTTCACTTCCATGAGGGCCTGGGCCAGCCGCCGTACGTCGGTCGGTTCCGCCTGAAGGATGTGGAAGGCGATCCGCTGCGCGCTCTTGGGACCGACGCCGGGCAGCCGCCCGAGTTCGTCGATGAGGTCCTGGACCACGCCTTCGTACAACGGACTGCCGTCCTTCCTGAGGTTCCTGCACTACGTACGGTAGAGGGCTTCGGCCGGTCTGAGAAAGGCGAACTCAGAAAGGCAGGCCGGGGATGCCGCTGCCACCGCCCATGCCCTGGGCGAGCGGACCCAGCTTCTGCTGCTGGAGGGCCTGCGCGTTCTCGTTGGCCGCCTGGACCGCGGCGACGACCAGGTCGGCGAGGGTCTCGGTGTCCTCCGGGTCCACCGCCTTCGGGTCGATCTGCAGGGCGCGCAGCTCGCCGGAGCCGGTGACCGTCGCCTTCACCAGACCGCCGCCCGCCTGGCCGTCGACCTCGGTCCTCGCCAGCTCCTCCTGCGCCCGGGCGAGGTCCTGCTGCATCTTCTGGGCCTGCTGAAGCAGCTGCTGCATGTTGGGCTGGCCACCACCGGGGATCACGTTCAGCTCCTGTCGCCGCTGTCGCCGCGGGGTCACCGCGGGATTTTTGCCGTTCGGCACGAGCCTACGTGGTCCGCGCGGCCCCCGCTCCAGCACTCTTTCGAGTGATGCCGAGGGGAGGCCTATATCTGATTAACGCCCCCTTCCGGGCGGAAAAGCGGCCGAACCCGGGTCTTCGCCACCCATTGGGCGGTAGGAAGGATTCCGCGCACGAGGTCTTCAGGGCGTCTTGGGGTCTTCACGGACGGCGACAGTAGGGAGTGCCGGGTGGGTCAGCCGGGGATGCAGCCCGAGGGGCCGCCGCAGGACGGGCGGGGTGGTGAGGGGGCGGCCGGGCCGCGACCGGGCGACCTGACCGGGCGGGCGTTTCCGCTCGGGGACTGGGCACTGCCCGCGGAACGGCTGGACGAGCTGTACCGGTGGGTGGAGCGGGGCGCGCTGGACACGGCGGCCTGGTACCTGGCGGACCGGGTGTGGAAGCGGCGGAGCGCCGTCGCGCTGCGGACCGGGGCCGCGGCCGGGGCTCTCGCCGGGGCGGCGCTGCCGCTGCTGGACATGTCCGGGACGGTGGGCAGGGGCGCGCCCTGGGGGTATCTGGCGCTGCTGGTCGCGGTGGCGTGCGTGGCCGCGGACCGGTACTTCGGATTCACGTCCGGCTGGATGCGGGACGTGGCGACGGCGCAGGCGGTGCAGCGGCGGCTTCAGGTGCTCCAGTTCGACTGGGCGTCGGAGAGCGTGCGCGAGGTGCTGGGACCTGCGGACGGAACGGCGAGCGAGGCGGCCGAACGGTGTCTGCTGGTGCTGCGGCGGTTCTCCGAGGACGTGACGGAGCTGGTGCGGGCGGAGACAGCGGACTGGATGGTGGACTTCCGGACCGGGTCGGCACCGCTGGAGCTGCAGGCGGGGGCGTCCGGAGGGGGACGCCCGGAAGCGGGGGCAGGGGGGCCGGGACGGTTCTCGGTGTCGTCGAACGGGCCCCGGCCGAACATGCCCCGGCAGCGGCCGCCGGAGCCCCGGTGACGGACGTCGCGGTGCGAGCAGGGGTGCGGCCGGCCCTCAGGGACCGGGGGTGTGTGCCGGCGGCGACGGCGGACGGGAGGCGGTTGCGCGGGCGGCGGGCGGCTACCGGCGTCGGTAGGTCAGCTTTTCGCCGTTGCCGGTGTTGGTGCGTTCCAGGGTGCCGTTCGGCAGGAGGGTGACCCGGGTGGGGTCGCCCGGGCGGCAGGAGGTGGCCGGGCCCGCCGTCACCCTGGACGGGCCGATGTCCAGGGGGCCGTCGGAGCCCGGGGCACCGGCCAGGTCGGCCTCGAAGACGCAGTGGTAGGTGCCGTTGCCGGCGGGGCCGTCGGCGACGAGGGACAGGACCGTGTCGCCCACGTCGCCCTGCCGGATGGTCAGCCGCCGGGGGTGGACGCCGGACTCGTTGTCGATGGTCGTCGCCCAGGTGCCCAGGTAGGCCGCCGGGATCGTGCCGTCCTCGGCCGCCGACGACGTGGGCGCCGCCGGCCGGTCGTCCCCGGTCGTCGGCGCCGGGCTGCCCGTACCGGGGCCCGGGTTCTGGGACGCACCGACCGTCGAGGGGCTCGAGCGGTCGTCGTCGGCCCGGCTCGCGCCGTCGCCGTCCCCGCTCATCAGGGCGTAGACCGAGCCTCCGGCGCCCAGCGCGACGACCAGGGCGACCACGATCAGCAGCGCGGTGGACCGGCCTCTTCGGGGCGGCTCGGCGGGCGGGCCGTACGGAGGGGGCCCGTAGGGCGGGGTCGAGCCGAGGCCGCCGTACGGCGGGTGGTACCCGGGAGGCGCGGTCCAGGCCGGTGCCGGTGCCGGGGCGTAGCCGTGGGCGGGCGGCTGGGGATGGGGGTGGGGTTGCGGGTGGGGGTGTTGCGGCTGGGGGTGTTGCGGGTGGCCGTGGGCGGGCGGAGGAGTCGGGGGGCTCTGGCCCGCGACCAGGGTGGGGAGGTGGTTCAGCGGGGTGCCGCTGCCCGGCTCACGCGGTGGCGGCGGGCCGCCGTCCGGCGGCGTCGTGCCCGGTTCGGGCCCCGGGAACCGGTCCTGGGGCCGGAGCGGGTTCCGGAACGGGAGCGGGCTAGCGTCCGCGTCCGGAGCGTCCCGCTCCGGGCCGGCCGCCGCGTCGTCGCCCCCGGCGGTCCCGGCCGCGCCCGGTGACTGCGGGTCCTCCGTGTCCAGCAGCAGCACCGCGTGCCGGCCCAGCTGGGCCACCAGCACGCCGGGCAGCCAGGGATCACGGGAACGGCCGTCGGCGACCGTGTCGTGCGCCCCCGTGCGCTCCAGGACCTCGGCGAGGGCGGGCCGTGCGGCGGGGTCCTTCCTCAGGCAGTCGCGGACGAGGTCGGCGATGCCCTCGGGCACACCGTCCAGGTCGGGTTCCTCCTGCGCGATGCGGAACATCAGCGCGTGCACGCCGCTGTCGGTGGTGCCGAAGGGCAGCTTGCCGGTGGCCGCGTAGGCGAGGACCGAGCCGAGGCAGAAGACGTCGCACGCGGGCGTGACGCGGTCGCCGCGCACCTGCTCGGGCGCCATGAAACCGGGCGAGCCGACGAGCGCGCCGGTGCGGGTCAGCCCGCCCTCGGTGACCGTCTCCAGGGCCCGTGCGATGCCGAAGTCGATGACCCGGGGGCCGTCGATGGTGACGAGCACGTTGGACGGCTTGAGGTCGCGGTGCACGATCCCGGCGGCGTGGATGTCCTGGAGCGCGTGGGCGAGCCCGGCGGCCAGGGTCCGCACCGAGCGCTCCGGCAGAGCGCCGTGGTCGTGCCCCACGACCTGCTGGAGGCTGGGGCCCGCGACGTACCCGGTGGCGACCCACGGGACGGCGGCCTCGGTGTCGGCGTCCAGCACGGGTGCCGTCCAGTACCCGCCGACCCGCCGCGCGGACCCGACCTCCTGCCGGAACCGCTCCCGGAACTCCTCCTGCGCGGCCAGCTCCTCGCGGACCAGCTTGACGGCGACCGTGCGTCCGCGGTCCGAACGGGCCAGGTAGACCTGGCCCATGCCGCCCGCACCGAGCCGGCCCAGCAGTCGATAAGCGCCGATGTGCCGCGGGTCCCCGACCCCGAGCTTCTCCATGTCGCGCCGCCTTCCCCCGCACGTGAATCCACGTGAGCAACACCACAACGATAGTGCGGGGCGGCCGTTCGGTGAGCCGGTCCGGTTCTACGGTTCCGTAACAGGCGGGCCGAGGGAGCCCAGCACCTTCGACAGGCGTTCGAGGGCCTCGACCGCCTCCGCCGGCGCCGCCTCGGACCCGTAGGAGACGGCACTGGTGCGCGTGGTCGTCGAGCAGGCCCTCCCGGGCCAGCCCGGCGGTGGCGCCGCAGAGGGCGGCGACGGGCACACCGGCGTCCAGGACGGCGCGGGCGGTACGGGCGAAGGGGGCGAGGTCGGCGGAGGTGTCCCACCGATCGGCGCCCGGCAGGATCAGCAGGGAGCTGTCCTCGGGGCGCAGGCCGGCCAGGCCAGGCCGGGCTGGACGCGCAGGCCGCCGATGCTCGTGACGGGGGCGGTGGTGGGGCCGACGGTACGGACCGCATGGACGTCGACAACCTGTCGTGGAAAGGCTCCGACCGCAGACAGGACGCCGATTCCGTTTCCGCATCGCGGACATCTACCCTCGGCCGCATGACCCCTCAGCCCAACCCCCAGGCCGGCGCCGCCGTGAAGGCCGCGGACCGCGCGCACGTCTTCCACTCCTGGTCCGCGCAGGAGCTCATCGACCCGCTCGCCGTCGCCGGCGCCGAGGGGTCGTACTTCTGGGACTACGAAGGCAAGCGCTACCTCGACTTCGCCAGCGGGCTCGTCTACACCAACATCGGCTACCAGCACCCCAAGGTCGTCGCCGCGATCCAGGAGCAGGCGGCACGGCTGACGACCTTCGCGCCCGCGTTCGCCGTCGAGGCGCGCTCGGAGGCGGCCCGGCTGATCGCCGAACGGACACCCGGCGACCTGGACAAGATCTTCTTCACCAACGCCGGCGCCGACGCCGTGGAGCACGCCGTGCGCATGGCGCGGCTGCACACCGGGCGGCCGAAGGTGCTGTCGGCGTACCGCTCGTACCACGGCGGCACCCAGCAGGCGATCAACCTCACCGGCGACCCGCGCCGCTGGGCCTCGGACAGCGGCACGGCCGGTGCCGTGCACTTCTGGGCACCCTTCCTGTACCGCTCGCGCTTCTACGCCGAGACCGAGGAGCAGGAGTGCGCGCGGGCGCTGGAGCACCTGGAGACGACGATCGCCTTCGAGGGGCCGGGGACCGTCGCCGCGGTCATCCTGGAGACGATCCCGGGCACGGCGGGGATCATGACGCCGCCGGCCGGTTACCTGGCCGGGGTCCGCGAGATCTGCGACAAGTACGGGATCGTCTTCGTCCTGGACGAGGTCATGGCCGGCTTCGGGCGGACCGGCACGTGGTTCGCGGCCGACCTGTACGACGTCGTGCCCGACCTGATGACCTTCGCCAAGGGCGTGAACTCGGGCTACGTCCCGCTGGGCGGTGTCGCGATCTCCGCGCGGATCGCCGAGACGTTCGCCGAGCGGCCCTACCCCGGCGGGCTGACCTACTCCGGGCACCCGCTGGCCTGCGCCGCGGCCGTCGCCACCATCAACGTGATGGCGGAGGAGGGCATCGTCGAGCACGCCGCCCGGCTCGGGGCCGAAGTCGTCGAGCCGGCCCTGCGGGAGCTGGCCGCACGCCACCCGAGCGTGGGCGACGTGCGCGGCACCGGCATGTTCTGGGCACTGGAACTGGTGAGGAACCGGGAGACCCGGGAGCCGCTGGTCCCCTACAACGCGACCGGGCAGGCCGCCACCCCGATGTCCGCGTTCGCCGCCTCGGCCAAGGCGCACGGTGTGTGGCCGTTCGTGAACATGAACCGGACCCACGTGGTGCCGCCGTGCAACATCTCCGAGGCCGAACTGAAGGAGGGCCTGGCGGCCCTGGACACCGCACTGTCCGTGGCGGACGAGTACACCGAGTAAGAGCTGCCCGCATACGGGCAGGGTGGGAACCCGAGCGCGTAAGGTGGCGTGCTCGTACGCAGTGGACACGCGTACGAGCATGCCCCGAACGCGACGAGGAGACGCCCGACCATGCCCGGTCCCAGCGGCACCGGTGCCGTCACGCGCAGCACCCTGCGCCAGCAGATCGCCGACGCACTCCGCGACGAGGTGCTGGCCGGGCGGCTCCAGCCGGGGCAGGAGTTCACGGTCAAGGAGATAGCCGAGCAGTACGGGGTGTCCGCGACGCCCGTGCGCGAGGCCCTGGTCGACCTGTCCGCGCAGGGACTCCTCGACGCCGACCACCACCGCGGCTTCCGCGTACACGAGTACTCGGTCGACGACTTCCGCGGCATGATCGCGGCCCGCTCCCTCGTCACCGACGGAATGTTCCTCGTCCTCATCGACGACCGCCGGGGCGGCCCGGACCCCGACGACCCGCGGATCGTCGCCGCCCTCGCCGGGGTCCGGCGGCGCGGCGAGGAGGCGCAGCGCGCCGCCGCGGCCGGCGACCTGCCCGTCCTCATCGGCTACGACCTGCGGTACTGGCGCGAGCTGGCCGTGCTCTTCGGCAACCGCTACCTCTCCGACTTCCTGCACCGGCTGCGCGTGCAGAGCTGGGTGTGCACGGTGCAGCACCTGCGCCGGCTCAGCGATCTGCGCGGCGCCCTGTGGTCCGGGCACACCGAACTGGTCGACGCCCTCGCCCGCCGCGACGCCGCGGGGGCGCGCTCGCTCGTCGACGCGTACAACGCCCACTCGCTCGCCCTCATCGAGCGACTCGCCCGGCAATGACCGGGGATGACCAACGCCCGGGGTGTCGTGGTCCGGCCCCAGATGGGTATGGGATCTGCACACAACCCGCGCCGCCCCGTACCGACACCCACCGACTACGCTTCGCTTCGCTGACCACCGTGCTGTGTGAGGAGCCCTCTTTTGGCCTGTGACCTGTGGCTGGTACCGCTCGTCGACGTCTTGTGCCACACGCCGGACAACCCGTTCGCCGAGGAACTCGCGCAATACGACAAGGTGCTCGCCGAGGCCGGACTGCCGCCGGTGCCGGTGTACCAGTACATGCCGGGACTCTCCGGCGAGGTCGCCCCGGTGGCCGGATTCGACTACGACGCGCTGCACTTCCTGCGCCGCGCCTACCTGCTCCAGGTCTGCGGGCTGCCGGTGACGCCGGTGGACGAACTCGGCGGCGACTACGAGCAGTTGCTGGAGATGTTCGAGACGACCGCCCAGCAGTCGCACCTGGTCTGGCACTACGACCACGCGGGCGCCTACGTCCCCGTCGACTTCCCGCACCCGCTCGCGAGCGATGAACTCCTCGCAGGCGGCGGCCCCTTGGGCTCCTCGCACACCCTGCTCCGGGAACTGGAGGCCGTCGGCCCGGCCCTCGGTATCGATCCGGCCAACCCTCCGGCACCGCCGCATCCGCCGCTCGCCCCGACGGAACTGGAGGAACCGGCCGCACCCGTACCGTACGAGTCCGGCCCCTTCGCCCGGGAGCGCCATGTGTGGCTGGGGCTGCACGCGGGGGCCACGCGGAGCCTGGCCCAGGGATCGATGATCGTCTTCAGCTGACCGGCCGGTCAGCGCGGCTGGGAGAGACCCGGGCGGAGCGGACCGACCGGCTACAGGACGACGTCGGCGTCCTGGAGCCCGACGCACTTGCGGTCCTGCGGGAGCCACTCCACAGCGGGTTCCAGCGCGGTGAGGACGCCGCCCACCTCCTCGCGCGGCCCGGTGTACGTGAACTCGACGGCCGGGGAGCGCCCGTACGTCCGCAGCACGCTCACGCCGTCGCGCTTGAGCCGCTCCTCGTCCAGGACCCAGTCGACACCGTCGACGGTGACGCAGAGGTTGATGTTCGGCGGCAGTTCCTCGGCGCCGCAGCGGAACACCGCCTTCTGGCCGCCCCAGGAGGCGACGCCTTCACCGAGGGCCCAGTCGCGCGTGGCGCCGGGGAGGTCGTCGGGGAGGCGGTCGACCACCTTGTCGCACTGGGCGTCGTCCGCGTGCGGGGCGGCGGAGACGCGGTGACTGTCGACATAGAGGAGCCCGCCGGTGACGGCGACGACCGCGACGGCCAGCCAGATCCACATCCGGGTGGTGGGCTTCCGCATGTTCCGATCCGCTCCGCGCTGTCCGTCCGCTGCTGGCACCCGCCAGCGTATCCGTCGGGTGGACGGCGGCGGCCGGGGCCCCGCTCGGACCCCGGCCGCCGCCGTCCACCCGCCGTTCCTACAGGAACGAGTTGATCTCGATCGTCTCGTCCCGGCCCGGGCCCACGCCGATCGCGGAGATCGGAGCGCCGGACATCTCCTCCAGCGCCTTGACGTACGCCTGGGCGTTCTTCGGCAGCTCGCCGAAGGTCTTCGCCTTGCTGATGTCCTCGCTCCAGCCCGGCAGCATCTCGTAGACCGGCTTCGCGTGGTGGAAGTCGGACTGCGAGTACGGCAGCTCCTCGACGCGCTTGCCGTCGATCTCGTACGCCACGCAGACCGGGATCTGCTCCCAGCCGGTGAGGACGTCGAGCTTGGTGAGGAAGAAGTCGGTGAGGCCGTTGACGCGGGTCGCGTAACGGGCGATCACCGCGTCGAACCAGCCGCAGCGGCGGTCACGGCCGGTGGTGACACCGCGCTCGCCGCCGATGCGGCGCAGCGCCTCGCCGTCCTCGTCGAACAACTCCGTCGGGAACGGTCCGGCGCCGACACGGGTCGTGTACGCCTTCAGGATGCCGATGACCCGGCTGATCTTCGTCGGGCCGACGCCGGCGCCCGTGCAGGCACCGCCCGCGGTCGGGTTCGACGAGGTGACGAAGGGGTACGTGCCGTGGTCGATGTCGAGCAGCGTGCCCTGGCCGCCCTCGAAGAGGACCACCTTGTCGTCGTCGAGGGCCTGGTTGAGGACCAGGACGGTGTCGGCGACGTACGGGCGGAGCTTGTCCGCGTAGCCCAGCAGCTCCTCGACCACCTGGCCCGTGGCGATCGCACGGCGGTTGTAGAGCTTGGTGAGCATCTGGTTCTTGGCGTCGAGCGCCGCCTCGACCTTCTGGGTGAGGATCGACTCGTCGTAGAGGTCCTGGACGCGGATGCCCACACGGTTGATCTTGTCGGCGTAGGTCGGGCCGATGCCGCGGCCGGTGGTGCCGATCTTGCGCTTGCCGAGGAAGCGTTCCGTCACCTTGTCGACGGTCACGTTGTACGGCGTGATGATGTGCGCGTTACCGCTGATCAGGAGCTTGGACGTGTCGACGCCGCGCTCGTTCAGCCCGCTCAGCTCGGAGAACAGGACCGACGGGTCGACAACGACGCCGTTTCCGATGACCGGCGTACAGCCGGGAGACAGGATTCCGGAAGGGAGCAGGTGGAGGGCGTACTTCTGGTCGCCCACGACTACCGTGTGGCCGGCGTTGTTGCCGCCTTGGTAGCGCACCACATAGTCGACGGAACCACCGAGCAGGTCCGTCGCCTTTCCCTTGCCTTCGTCACCCCACTGAGCACCGAGCAGCACAAGTGCGGGCACGCGCGTACACCCCTTCCGGGCGGGGCATGTCCAAGGTCGAGGGCGTACGCGGTGGGTTTCCGCCACGTACACCGCGACCGTCGTTGGCCGCCAACCGTCGGACCGGATGCCCCGGAATAGACGAAGCCCCTGGCGCAATAGCGCAAGGGGCTCTTGCACAAGGATGCTACCCGAGGAAGCGAGGCATGGCCGAGGTGGCGACTTCCGCGACATCTTCCGGAACATCTTCCGCGGTGCCCGATCAGCTCCTGGTGGTCGTCGATCCGGTCGCCCGGCGGACGGACGGAGAGTCCGTCCGGATCGCGAAAGACGTGCTCAGCGCGGGTGCGGCGAGCACGAAGGTGTGTCTGCCGGACGGTCCGGAGGAGTTCGCCCGGGCACTGCGGCGAAAGGGTTCGCGACGGCCCGTCGTGATCGGTGACGACCGCGCGCTGCTGCGGGCCGTCACCCTGCTGCACCGGCAGCGGGAGCTGGCGGACTGCGCGCTGTCGGTGGTGCCGGTGGGAGCGGTCCTGGGCCTCACCCGGGCGCTCGGTCTGCCGTCGGGCGCGGTCGCGGCGGCCCGGACGGTGCTGGACGGTGCGGAACGCCGGCTCGACCTGCTCGTCGACGACAGTGACGGGGTGGTCCTGGGAGCGGTGAGGATTCCGCCGGTCCCGGCACACGGGGGTGCGCAGGCGGGGCCGGGAGCGCCGGCTCACCCCTGGCTGCGGACCTGCCAGTCCCTCGTCCGGTCGCTGGCGTCCTCACGGCCGGCCAGGATCACGGCGCCCCTGGGGGCGGCCGGTCCGGAGCGGCTGCGGGTGGAGGTCGACGGGGTGATCCTGGTCGACCTGGACCAGCCGGTCGAGGCGGTGTCGCTGATGCCGGGTGCCGGCGGGGTGGCCGTGGTGGAGGTGCGGCCGCTGTCGGTGGGCGCGGAGGCGTCGCCGCTGACGGCGCGGGGGCGGACGGTGACCGTGTCGGGGGCGCACTTCCGGTACCGGGCCGACGCGGTGGTGTCGGGGCCGGTGGGAACGCGGACGTGGACGGTGCGGGAGGGGGCGTGGGGGCTGACGCTGCCGACGAGGTAGGGCTGGTCAGGCGGCACGGGGAGGGCTGGCCAGACGGCACGGGGAGGGCTGGTCAGACGGCACGGGGAGGGCTGGCCAGACGGCACGGGGAGGGCTGGTCAGACGGCACGGGGAGGGCTGGTCAGACGGCACGGGGAGGGCTGGCCAGGCGGCACGGGGAGGGCTGGCCAGGCGGCAGGGCTGGTCAGGGCCTCGCCGTCCGGCCGGTTGCCGGACGTCTCGCATACGCGCCCGGGTGCGGCGTGGAGGCCGGGCCCGTACGCCGCTCGTCCCTGGGAAGACGCACAGGAACGGGCCACCGCCGACGCGGTGCTCCGAGCCCCGCTCATCGTCGGTCGCTCTGCCATGACGGTCACGGTGCGCCTCCCAGCGGTGCGGGCCGGCCGCACCTCGGCGTAGTCGGCCGCACACGCGGACGTGCCCGTTCCCGGCGCCCCCGGCCGCCCCTCAGCCCCGCCCGAACCGCTCCGCCCGGTGCACGCGCCAGCGCTCCATCATCGCGGCGATCTCCCCGTCGACGAACTCGAAGAAGGCCAGCGTCTCGGCCATGCGGCGCCCCGCCGGGGTCTCGGCGCCGAGGCTGGCGACGCCTTCGCGCAGCGCGCTCCCCCAGCTCTTCAGGACGGCCTCGCGGTTGGTGAGCGCCTCGTACCACTGGTCGCTGTGCACCCGGTACCGCTCCCGGCGCGAGCCCGGTTCCCGCTCGCGCGAGACCATGTGCTGCTGCGAGAGGTAGCGCACGGCCCCGGAGACGGCGGCGGGGCTGACCCGGAGCTGCTCGCCCAGTTCCGCCGAGGTCAGCGAGCCCGAGTCGGAGGCCAGCAGCGCGGCGAAGACCCGGGCCGGCATGCGCTGCATCCCGGCCTCGACGAGCTGGGCGGCGAAGCCCTCCACGAACTTCGACACCGCCTCGGGGTCACGATCCCGTTCCGCCGGCTCCGTTGCTTCCCTCATCCTTCGATCATCCCTCACATCCTGACGCTTCCTTAACTTCACAAATTTCTGAAGGAAGCGTACTTTCGGAACCATGACGAAGGCCATCAGTGTCTCCGGGCTCCACAAGTCGTTCGGCCGGACGCACGCGCTGGACGGGCTCGACCTGGCCGTCGAGACCGGCGAGGTGCACGGCTTCCTCGGCCCCAACGGCGCCGGCAAGTCCACCACCATCCGCGTCCTGCTCGGCCTGCTGCGCGCCGACGCGGGCGCCGCGCAGGTACTCGGCCGCGACCCGTGGACGGACGCGGTGGAGGCGCACCGCCGGATCGCGTACGTCCCCGGCGACGTGACCCTGTGGCGCAACCTCTCCGGCGGCGAGGTCATCGACCTCTACGGCCGGCTGCGGGGAGGCCTGGACACCGGGCGCCGGGCCGAGCTGATCGAGAGGTTCGAACTCGACCCGACCAAGAAGGGCCGCACCTACTCCAAGGGCAACCGGCAGAAGGTGGCCCTGGTGGCCGCCTTCGCCTCCGAGGTCGACCTGCTGATCCTCGACGAGCCCACCTCGGGACTGGATCCGCTGATGGAGGGGGTCTTCCGCAGGTGCGTGGAGGAGGAACGCGAGCGCGGGCGGACGATCCTGCTCTCCTCCCACGTCCTCGGCGAGGTCGAGGAGTTGTGCGACCGGGTCAGCATCATCCGCAAGGGGCGGACCGTCGAGAGCGGCTCGCTCGCCGACCTGCGCCACCTGACGCGGACCAGCGTGAGCGCCGAACTCGCGGGCGTCCCGGGCGGGCTGGAGCTGCTGCCCGGCGTGCACGACCTCGAGGTCCGGGGACACCGGGTCCGGCTGCAGGTCGACACCGACGGGCTGGACGCCGTACTCAGGTCGCTGAGCGAGTCGGGCGTGCGGTCGCTGACGTCGACGCCGCCGACCCTGGAGGAGCTGTTCCTGCGGCACTACCGGACCGGTGAGGCCGGCGAGGCCGGTGGCACCGGTGGGGTCAGTGGGGCCGGCGAGGTGACGGTCCGATGAGCGCCGCGGCCTCCCTCGGGGTACGGACGGGCGGCGCGCGGCCGCTCGCCGGCACCGGCACGCTGCTGCGCTTCGCCCTGCGCCGCGACCGGGTGCTGATCCCGGTATGGACCGCGGTGAACGCGCTGATGGTCCTGTCCATGCCCGGCACCATCGAGGGCCTGTACGGCACCGCCGCCGAACGCGCCGACCTGATGCGGCAGACGGAGACGAACTCCTCGCTGCGCGCGATGGTCGGCCCCGTCTTCGACGACTCCCTCGGCGCGCTCACGGCCTGGCGCGTCGGTGTGTACGCCGCCGCGCTCGCCGCCGTGACGAGCCTGCTGATCGTCGTACGGCACACCCGTGACGAGGAGGAGAGCGGCCGGCAGGACATGGTCGCCTCCGGGATGGTGGGCCGCCGGGCCCCGCTGACGGCGGCCCTGCTCACGGCGGCCGTCGCCAACGGTGTCCTCGCGCTGCTGGTGATCGCCGGGCTGGCCGGGCAGGGGGCGGCCGGCGCGGTGGCCCTCGGGCTCGGGATCGCGGGCGTCGGGATGCTCTTCGCGACCATGGCGGCGATCGCCGCCCAGCTGACCGAGAGCGCGCGGCAGGCCCGGGGGCTGACGGCGGCGGTACTGGGCGGGGCGTTCGTGCTGCGCGCGGCGGGCGACTCGGCGAGGGTCGACGGTTCGTCCGTACTGACGTGGTTGTCACCGCTGGGCTGGCTGGAGAACCTGCGGGCCTTCGCGGCCGAGCGGTGGTGGGTGCTGCCGCTGATCGCCGGTGCGGCGGTGGTGCAGGCCGCGGTCGCCTACGAGCTGGCCGGACGCCGGGACCTCGGCATGAGCTTCCTGCCGGCCCGGCCGGGACCGGCCGCCGGGCGCCTGCGTACGGCCGGTGCGCTGGCCTGGCGCCTGCAGCGGGGCAGCGTGCTCGGCTGGAGCGTCGGCTTCCTCGTCGCCGGGGCCGTCTACGGATCGATGACCGAAGGCGTGGCCGACCTGGTCGGGGACAACGAGCAGGCCCGCGACATCATCGAGCGGATGGGCGGGCAGGCCGGGCTGACCGACTCGTTCGTGTCGGCGATGGTCGGGATGCTCGGGCTGATCGCCGCGCTCTACGTGGTCGCGTCGGTGCTGCGGCTGCACGGCGAGGAGACGTCCGGGCGGGCGGAACCGGTGCTCGCGGGCGCGGTGGGACGACTGCGGTGGGCCGCGGGCCACCTGGCGGTCGCCTTCGGGGGCGCGGCACTCGTCATGCTGCTCGCCGGGGCCGGATTCGCGCTCGGGTACGGACGGGACGCCGGGGCGATCCTGGGCGCGTGTCTGGTGCAGTTGCCGGCGGTGTGGGTGATCGGCGGGGCGGCTGTACTGCTGCACGGAGTGCTGCCGCGCGGTGCCGTGGCCGCATGGGGCGTCGCGGGGGCCGTGCTGCTGCTCGGCTGGGTCGGGCCGGCGCTGGATGTGCCGCGGCGGGTGCTGGAGGTGTCGCCGTACGCGCACCTGCCGAAGTTGCCGGGCGGGGAGATGAACTGGGCGCCGGTGCTGGTGCTGACGTCGATCGCCGTGGTGCTGGTGGGGGTGGGACTGGCCGGGTTGCGGCGACGGGACGTGGCGTGACCGCTGTGCCGTGCCGCAGCGGGCGGTGATCAGCCCACGGCCCGCCTCACCCGTGATCCCGGGCCCGGCGGCGGTGCCGGAAACCGGGCAGGGCGCCCGGGGCGTCCTGACGGTCATGGGACGACGGCGTGACGCGGTGACGTGTGGTGGGTGTCTGGTGTCGGCGGTGGGTGCCGCGGGGGCGGTGTTCGCCTGGGGGACGTCGGACCGCACCCAGCGGCACCTCGGTTACGCCTTCGAGAACAACGGCATGGACCTCGGCGTCGTCTGCACCGAGCTGCCCTTCGTCTTCCTCGGCGGAGCCGTCGGGCCGGCCGCGGTCTGGGCGCTGGGCGCCTGGCTGCTGGGACGGCGCCGGCGCTCAGACCTCCACTCGTAGCTCCCTCAGCCCCCGCATCACGAAGTTCGGCTTCCGTTCCGGCTCCGCCGCCAGGCGCAGCGCCGGGGCCTTCTCCAGCAGGGCCGTCATGGACGCCGCCAGCTCGATGCGGGCCAGGGGGGCGCCGATGCAGTAGTGGACACCGGCGCTGAAGGAGATGTGGGGGTTGTCGCGGCGGGTGAGGTCGAGGCGGTCCGGGGCGGTGAAGACCGCCGGGTCGTGGTTGGCGGAGCCGAACAGCATCGCCACCTCCGCGCCGCGCGGGACGGTCGTCCCGTCGATCTCGATCTCGTCCAGCACCCAGCGTTCGAAGAGCTGGAGCGGGGTGTCGTAGCGCATCAGCTCCTCGACGGCGGACGGGACGAGGGAGTGGTCGGCGCGCAGGGCCGCCAGTTGGTCCGGGTTGCGGAAGAGGGCCAGCCAGCCGTTGGTGGTGGCGTTCACCGTGGCCTCGTGACCGGCGTTCAGGAGCAGCACGCAGGTCGAGATCATCTCCTGCTCGGTGAGCCGGTCGTCGTCCTCGTCGTGGGCCGCGATCAGGCCGGAGACCAGATCGTCGCCGGGCTCGCTGCGACGGGCCGCGATCAGTCCGCGCAGGTAGTCCGAGAAGTCGAGCGACGCGCGGACCGCCCTCGCCGCCGTCTCCTCGGACGGGTTCAGCTCGTACATCCCGCAGATGTCCGCCGACCAGGGGCGCAGCGGGGCGCGGTCGGACTCCGGGATGCCCAGCATCTCGGCGATCACGGCGACCGGGAGCGGTTCGGCCACGTCCCGCAGCAGGTCGCCGCCGCCCGCCGCCACCAGCCGGGACACCAGGTCGTCCGCCAGCCCGCGCACGTACGGCTTCAGCCGCTCCACCGTGCGCGGCGTGAACGCCTTGGACACCAGGCGCCGGATACGGGTGTGGTCCGGCGGCTCCAGATCCAGCATCCCGTGGTCGTTGAGCGTGTGGAACGGCTCCTGCTCCGGCGGGGGCGCGGTGCGGCCGAACTCCTCGTGCGTGAACCGGTGCCGGTACGTCCGGCCCAGACGGCGGTCGCGCAGCAGCGCCGACACGTCCGCGTGGTGCGGGACCAGCCACTGATCGCTCGGCTCGTAGTAGAGCACGCGCCCCCGGGCCCGCAGCTCGGCGAAGGCAGGGTACGGGTCGGCGACGAACGCCGGGTCCCACGGGTCGAAGGCGAGGTCGGATGCGGCCGTCATGGACGGACAGTAAGACCTCGACCGGCCCTGTGCCCAGAGGTCCGCCCGTACGTGGGCCGCGGAGCGCGGACCGTGCCCGCCCGGCGCCCGTGTCCCCGGGTCTTGACCTCGCGCCCCCGGAGGCTTAGCTTCCTTCACCAATGTTTCGGAACGACCTCCGAAACTTTCGGAGCACAACGGAATGAGACTCCCGCATGCGATCCGTTCGTTTCGCCACCGCATCCCTCGCCGCTGCCGCCCTGTCGCTGCCGCTGGTAGCGGGGGTGGCCACGGCCGACCCGGCATCCGGCCGACACCCCGCACCGCACTCCCACGCCAAGTTCGACCGGCTGCGCGAGGCCGCCCCCGACGGCTTCTACGTGGGCACCGCCGTGGCGGGCGGCGGCCACCACCTGGAGCAGGACTACCCGGACCCGTTCACCTCGGACAAGAAGTACCGGAAGATCCTCGGGCGCCAGTTCAACTCGGTGTCCCCCGAGAACCAGATGAAGTGGGAGTTCATCCACCCGGAGCGCGACCGGTACGACTTCGCGGCGGCGGACGCCATCGTCACGTTCGCCGAACGCCACGACCAGGTCGTACGCGGTCACACGCTGCTGTGGCACAGCCAGAACCCGCAGTGGCTGGAGCAGGGCGACTTCTCCGACGACGAGCTGCGCGCGATCCTGCGCGAGCACATCACCACCGTCGTCGGCCGGTACGCCGGCCGGATCCAGCAGTGGGACGTCGCGAACGAGATCTTCGACGACCAGGGCAGGCTCCGCACGCAGGACAACATATGGATCCGCGAGCTCGGCCCCGGCATCATCGCGGACGCCTTCCGCTGGGTGCACGAGGCCGACCCGAAGGCGAAGCTGTTCTTCAACGACTACGGCGTCGAGAGCGTCAACGCCAAGAGCGACGCCTACTACGCCCTCACCCAGGACCTGCTCCGGCAGGGCGTGCCGGTGGACGGCTTCTCCGTACAGGCGCACCTGAGCACGCGGTACGGCTTCCCGGGAGACCTGGAGACCAACCTGGAGCGCTTCGACGCGCTGGGCCTGGAAACCGCCGTCACCGAGCTGGACGTACGGATGGACGTGCCGGCCGGCGGGGTGCCGACCGCCGCGCAGCAGAAGCAGCAGGCCGACTACTACCAGCGGGCCCTGTCGGCGTGCCTGGCCGTCGAGGACTGCAACTCGTTCACCATCTGGGGCTTCACCGACAAGTACTCATGGGTTCCCGTGTTCTTCGAGGGCGAGGGGTTCGCGACGGTCATGACCGACGACTTCGTCCGCAAGCCCGCCTTCCACGCCCTGCGGTCCACGCTGAGGGCGGCGGCGCGCGAGCACTGACCACCGCGGTCCGCCGCGGGGCCCGTCGCCCCGCGCCCCGCGGCGGAGACCGCCCTCTTACGACCTCGGGGGCAATTGCATCGCGGGCGGGATGCCGCTACCCGTCGAGGCGTTCGGCCGGCTGACGCAGGATGGTCTTCAGCTTCTCGGGGGCGGTCCTGCGGGGGTCGCTGAGGTAGATCTCGTGATGCAGGCCCGATGGCCGCAGGCCGTTGGCGGCGAGGTAAGTGTGGTGGAGTTCGTGCAGTAGGGGTGCCTCGTCGTCGTAGGAGCCGATGTGCAGCACCTGGGCGCTGGGGCCTTCGTGCAGGGTGAAGTGTCGGACCTGGGAGATCGCGGGGAGCTTCTTCTTGGACAGGGCGGCCTGGGTGGCGTCCCCGATCATCTCTTCGGTGATCCAGGGGGGCATGTTGATGAGCATGGTCCAGTTCCAGGTGTCCTTGGCTCCGCTGGTGAAGGCTTCGGGCCGGTCCGCCCACCACAACCCTTCCAGCGGAGCGACGACGAAATCACCGCCCGCCGTGCGCTTGCCGGCGAACTTGAGGGTGTAGGCAACCGCGTAGAGGGCCCCGACCGCGCGGGTGTAGGCGAGCGCCGTGTTGGGGTTCCCCGTGCCGTCGATGGCTATGTACTGATGCTCGGGAACGTCCACGATGGCCCACGCCGTGTTCTTGGGCGCGTAGAACTCTTTCCGCTCCCGCTTGACGTCGTACGGCGCCATGCGCACCTCACTTCCTGGAAGACGTGCATCACCCATGCGATGCCCGCTCACGACCTCGGGGCAGGTGAGCGAGGCTGACGGCGTGTCGGTTCCGGGCAGCACGATCGGTAGACGTGACGCGTGCCTTGATTCGTGCCGCCCTGTCCCATCCTGCCTTCACGGGCGTGCCACGCCACCGCTTTGCCGAACTCGTCTTCGAGCCGGCGCCCGCTCCAGCGCTTCACCGGACGCCGTGACACCTACGCCGAAACCCATGCAGCGCTCGCCGGACTCGTCTCCGGCCGCTCCGCGAGCGACCGGCCCGGCCACGCACCAGCACCGCCCTGGTGCCCGTCCGCACGGCGGCCTGCTGAGTCACCCATCAGCCGATTCCCCGGGCCGGCCTGACCTGAGCTCCATGTCCCCAAGCCCGTCACTCACCTACCGGGCGGAGAGCGCCGCTTCACGGACTCGGCGAAGGCGGCGAAGGACAGGGCAGGGACGGAGAGGGCAGGGGCGGAAAGGGCGGGGACGGAGAAGGCGGCGCGGGTGGGGGCCTGGAGTCGCGGCGGCCATGCGGGCGGCCGACTCCGCGCTCTCGACGCGGGAGTTGCCTTCGCCGCCGCTGGAACAGGTGGACTCGCGCCAGTTCCTCGCAGCTCCTTCGCCGGCCGGTGCACGGGCTCCCGCGACGCCACAGGATCCAGCGACGCGCTCATGTACGGAAGTGCGTACGGTGCGAGCTCGGTGCCGGTCAGCCCGGCGTGACCAGCCGCGCCTCGTAGGCGAAGACCGCCGCCTGGGTGCGGTCTCTGAGGCCCAGCTTCACCAGGATCCGGCTGACGTGTGTCTTGATCGTCGACTCGGCGACCATCAGGTGCTCGGCGATCTCCGAGTTGGACAGGCCCTGCGCGATCAGGACCAGCACCTCCGTCTCCCGCTCGGTCAGGTCGCCGTACGCCCCCTGCGCCGAGGACGTCGGGCGCGGGCCGTCGGACAGCTTCGAGAACTCGGTGATTAGACGCTTGGTGACCGAGGGGGCGAGGAGGGCCTCGCCGGCGGCCACCACCCGGACGCCGTCGGCCAGCTGGCGCGCCGAGGCGTCCTTGAGGAGGAAGCCGGAAGCGCCCGCCCGCAACGCCTGGTACACGTACTCGTCCAGGTCGAAGGTGGTCAGGACGAGGACCTTCGCCGCGCCGTCCGCCGCGACGATCTCCCGCGTCGCCTCGATGCCGTTCAACTCCGGCATACGGATGTCCATCAGGACGACGTCCGGGGCCAGTTCCCGGACCTTCGCCACCGCCTCCCGGCCGTTGACCGCCTCGCCGGCGACCTCGATGCCCGGCATCGCGTTCAGCAGGACCGAGAAGCCCTCGCGCACCATCATCTGGTCGTCGGCGATCAGTACGCGGATCGTCATGCTTCACCTTCGGTCTGCGCGGTGACCGGCAGGAACACCGCCACCTCGTATCCCCCGTCGTCGGTGGGGCCCGCCGTCATCTCGCCGTTCAGCATCGAGACGCGCTCGCGCATGCCGGTGATGCCGTGGCCCGCGCCGGGCGAGGGCTTCACCAAGGAGAGTTCCGGGACCGGGCCGTTGACGATGCGGAGGCCGAGGCCGCCCAGCACGTAGGAGACCTCTACCCGGGCGGTCGCGCCGGGCGCGTGCCGCAGCGAGTTGCTCAGTGCCTCCTGCACGATCCGGTACGCCGACAGCTCCACACCCGGCGACAGCTCGCGCACCGCGCCGGTCACCGTCTTGTCCACGCTCAGGCCGGCGTCGCGCACGTTGGCCAGCAGGGAGTCGAGGTCGGCGAGGGTGGGCTGCGGGGCGTCCGGGGCCTCGTAGTCCTCCGCGCGGACGACTCCGAGGACCCGGCGCAGCTCGGTCAGCGCCGCCACCGCGTTCTCCCGGATGGTGGCGAAGGCGCGCTCCAGCTCCTCCGGCGGATTCTCCACCCGGTAGGGCGCGGCCTCCGCCTGGATGGCGACCACCGACATGTGATGGGCGACCACGTCATGCAGCTCGCGGGCGATGGTGGTGCGCTCCTCCAGCAGGGTGCGCCGGGACCGCTCGTGCGCGGTGACCGTCTGCTGGGCGGTGACCTCCTGCCGCGCCTCGCGGCGAACGTGCCGGACCGCGACCATCAGCAGGGCCAGGGCGGAGAGCAGCAGCATGGGCGCGGAGGTGTTGTACTGGCCGTCGCCGATCACGGTCTCCGCGAAGAAAGCGTAGGCGGCGGTGAAGGCCCACATCCACGCGGCCGTGCGCGGCCGGGTCCGTATCGCCACGACCACCAACACCGTCACGTGGCAGATGAAGACGCCGGGCTGCCACGGCCACTCCCCCAGGCTGCCGTCCAAGAACGCGACCAGCGGTGTCGCCGCCATCGACATCCAGAAGGCGGCGACCGGCCGGACCAGTGTGGCCACCACGGGTGCCGCGCACACCAGCCCGCTCAGCAGAGCCATCGGCCCGTCCATGCGGCCCCCGGCGGAACTGACGAACATCGCGATCAGGGCGAGGGCCACCACCACCGCCTGCGGCAGGCGGGCGGCGTACCACCGCCGCTTGTCGGAGAGCCGCCGGGTCAGTCGGCCGTCCGTCCCCATGAGCGGCAGCGGACGGTAGGCGAAGGCGTCGTGGAAGAGGTCCTGGCGCAGCCCGCTCAGGACATCCATGGCCAGCCGGAACTCGGGGCTGCGCTCGCCGTCCCCGGAAGGGAGGGTCCGCGTCTGGGTCATCTCGGTCACGTTCGCAACGGTAGGCGTCACCGAGTACCGCGGTCGTCACCAGCGAGAAGGGTCCTTCGGTATCCGTCTCAGGTACTACGGGCATACCCCGCTCAGTACCCGGAGGGCCGCACCAGCCCCGACTCGTAGGCGAACACCGCCGCCTGCGTCCGGTCCCTGAGCCCCAGCTTCACCAGGATCCGGCCGACGTGCGTCTTCACCGTCTGCTCGGCGACGACCAGCCGCTGGGCGATCTCCGCGTTCGACAGGCCCTGCGCGATCAGGGCGAGCACCTCGGTCTCCCGCTCGGTCAGGTCGCCGACGCGGGTCTTCAGCGGGGTGCGCGGCCGCTCGTCCAGCCGGGAGAACTCGGCGATCAGCCGCCGGGTGATGCCCGGCGCGAGCAGCGCGTCCCCGGCCGCCACGACCCGGACCGCCTCGGCGAGCTGGTCCGCGGAGGCGTCCTTCAGCAGGAACCCGGACGCGCCGGCCCGCAGCGCCTCGTACACGTACTCGTCGAGGTCGAAGGTGGTCAGCACCAGCACTCTGATGTCCGGGGTCGCCCCGGTGATGCTGCGGGTGGCATCGATGCCGCCCAGCTCGGGCATGCGGATGTCCATCAGGACGACGTCCGGGGCCAGCTCGGCGACCTTGGCCACGGCGTCCAGGCCGTCCACCGCCTGCCCGATCACCTCGATGTCAGGCTGAGTGTTGAGCAGCACGGTGAACCCCTGCCGGACCATCTGCTGATCGTCGGCGATCAGCACGCGGATCACGCGGCCGTTGCTGCTGGTCGTCATCGGAGGTCGTCCTCGGTGGAGTCGGGAGCGGAGGAAGCGGAGGAAGCGGGAGCGGAGGAAGCGGGAGAGGAATCAGGGGCGGAGTCGTGGGCAGGTTGGTCGGGGCCGTCGGCCGGAAGGAACGCGGCCACCTGGTAGCCGCCGTCCGGCAGTGGCTGCGCCGTCAGGGTGCCGTCGAGCATCGCCACCCGCTCCCGCATGCCGAGAAGGCCGTGCCCTGCCCCGTCCGACGGTGCCGGGGCCCGCTTCGGCCGGGTGTTGGAGACCTCCACGCGCAGCCCGATCGGAAGGTGCGTGAGGTGGACTCGGGCAGTCGCGCCCGGCGCGTGCCGCAGGACGTTGCTCAGGGCCTCCTGCACGATCCTGTACGCCGACAGCTCCACACCGGGCGGCAGGGGTCTGCGCGTGCCGCTCGTCTCGGTGGTGACGGTCAGCCCGGCGGCCCGGATGTTCTCCACCAGCGCGCCGAGCCGGTCGAGGGTGGGCTGCGGGGCGTGCGGGACGGTGTCGCCCCCGTCGGGCCTCTCCAGCGCGTCGGGGTGCTCGGAACGCAGCACGCCCAGCACCCGGCGCAGCTCGGTGAGTGCCTCCAGCGCGTTCTGCCGGATGCCCGCGAGGTTCTCCTTCAGTTCGTCCGGCGGGTTCTCGACGAGGAGAGGGGCGACCTGGGCCTGGATGGAGATCACCGACATGTGGTGGGCGACCACGTCGTGCAACTCGCGCGCGATGCGGCCGCGCTCCTCCAGCAGGGTGCGCCGGGCTCTCTCCTCGGCGGTCAGCGAGGTCTGCTGCTTCAGCTCCGCGCGGGCCTCGCGACGTCCGCGCAGGGCGATTCCCAGCACCACGACGACCGCGAACAGGATGACGGCGAGCTGGCCGGTCGGCTGGTAGCCCAGCGCGCCCACCAGGCCCTGCACGACGTAGGTGGCGAGCGCGGTCAGGGCCAGCGCCTCCACGGACACCCGGGTACGGACCCGCAGGGCGAGCAGCAACAGGACGAACAGGTGCGCGATGATCCCGGCGGCCGTCCAGGGCCAGGTGAACTTCTCGCCGCCCGGGACGAATACACCTGGCCCCGGCCGGGTGAACGGGCCGCCGCCGGCGACCATCTCGGCCCGCACGGCGAAGGCCCCTACCAGCATGGCCGCCATCGACAGCCACCACGCCGGGACCGGCCGCCACAGTGCGAACACCATCGCGCCGGCCTGGCCGAGGGCGACCAGGAAGGCGAACTCGGGTTCGATACCGCCGTTGGTGCCGAGCTGGGCGGCGTCGCCGAGCAGCACGCCCAGGGCGGCCAGACAGATGACCCCGTGCGGGAACCAGAGCAGCCACACCGACGGAGGCAGCGGGTCCGCCCGCCAGGTCCACAGGTCGTCGTGCAGCACGCGCAGCATGCGTCCGATCCGACCGCCGGTGGTCATCTGCCGGATCCCCCGTCGCATCACACGGACCACCCTAGACATGACGCGCGCCCGCCGCCCTCGTCCGGCGCCGCGGACGGTGCGTCCGGACGACCCGGGAGCGGCGCCGGCCACCGCCGCGTTCGAAGGAGCGAAAGGCGGCCCAGCAGCCTGCCAGGACCAGCGCGAACACCGGGAGCCAGGCGAGCCGCGCCGCGACCCAGCCCAGGCCGTCGGGGAGCGTGTGCAGGCCGGGCAGGCGGCCTAGGAGAAGGCCGGTGGCCGTGGTCGCCATCAGCGCGGTCTGGTGCCACAGGAAGATCGTCATCGCGGAGAGGTTGACCAGCGCGACCACCGCCCATGCCACGGGCCGCCGCATCGCGCGCCGCAGCGGCTCGCGCAGCAGCAGCGCGAGGCCGCACTGCGCCAGGCCGAAGGTGACCGCGGCCAGCGTCGGCGGGTTGAGGTTCGATATTCCGGCACCGGGGACGCCGACCATCGACGCCGGATAGCCCGCCCAGGCGACGAGGCCCGCGGTCGCCGCCGCACCGCCGGCGAGCAGAACCCGGCCTGCGCGGCGGTGGTCCAGTTCGCCACGGGTCCAGGCGGCGCCGAGGGTGTAGGGGACCAGCCAGCCGGCGGCCAGGTTGATCCAGCCGAGCCAGGCGGGAGCGCCGAACCCGAAGCGCAGCAGGTCCACATGGAGGACGACGACCAGCGGCCACAGCGGGTGCAGCCGAATCAGGAGCGGCGTCGCCGCGGTCAGCGCGGCGAAGACGAGGAGGAACCACAGCGGGGACAGGGCCAGCTTCACCAGGGTGTGGACCGTCACGAACTCCGCGCCCGTCAGGAGCAGCAGCGCCACCGCCACCGTCCACAGGCCGAGGACGGCCGCGACCGGGCGGAACAGCCGGGACAACCGGGCGGACAGCCACCCGCCGTAGGAGGTGCCGCGGGACCGGGCCGCCGCGTAGCCCCGGGTGGCCACATGGCCGCCTGCCAGGAAGAACACGGCCAGGGTCTGGAAGACCCAGGAGATCGGCGACAGCCAGGGCATGTCCTGCAGCGGACTGGCCGCGCGCAGGCTGTTGCCGTCGGCGACCAGGGCCGTCACCAGCCAGTGGCCGAGGACCACGCCGAGGATGGCGAGGGCCCGCAGGGCGTCGACGGCCCGGTCCCGGTCCACCGGGGTGGCGGAGTCGAGCCGGACGGCGGCGCGGTGCAGCCCCCGCACGGGGGCGGCACGGCTCAGAACCTGCCCCGGTGCGGTGCGGCGCAGCCCCTGCCTGAGGGCGGCACGGCGCCTGAGGGCGGCACGGCGCAGCCCCCGCCGGCCGGCGGCGCCGCGCCATCGGTCCGGCGCGCCGTGCGCAGGACTCGGCGGCGTCCGTCGCGTCGCGTCAGTCATGGGTCACCTCCGCGGTCTCTCCCAGGACGATCCGGGCCAGGTTCGTCAGGGAGACGGATCCGGTGTCGAAGTAGTCGCTGTGGCCGCCGTCGCCGGCCGCGAAGACCCGGGCGCCGAAGTCCGGGGAGAGCGGATCGGTGCCGAAGCCGACGGTCGTGCCGAAGAGGCCGGCGCTCAGGTGCGGCACGTGCTCCACCCAGTCGTCGGCGCCCCGTGCCGCCCAGATCCGGGCGCTCGTGTGCAGGCCCGCGGCGGAGTCGGCACCGGTGCCGGGGCTGCCGACCAGGGCTATGTCGGCGACGTCCAGGCCGGCGGCGGCGCGGGCGCAGACGACCGAGCCGTAGGAGTGGCACAGGAGGGTGAGGGAGGTGCCGGGGCCTGTGATGCCGCGCAGGTCGTCGACCAGGGCGCGGAGCTTCGGGGCGGCCCGGTCGGCACGGCCGGTGGTGGCGACCGCGGTGCTGACGGTGCCCGGCGTCTCGTAGCCCAGCCAGGCCACGACCGCCGTGCGGGTCCCCTCGGGCGCCTCGGCGGCGAGCTGCCGGTGCAGGGCGAGCGCGGCGGCACGGAACCGGTCGTACGTGTCGAGGCTCGTGTCGGAGCCGGGGACGAGGACGGCGACGTGGTCGGCGTGGGCCAGGTCGCCGAAGACCTCCGTGGCCCGACCGGCACCCTGGCCGTCGAAGGCGAGCAGGCGCCGGGACGGGTCGGCCATCGAGCGGTCCGCCGCCGCGCGGCGCCGGTCGCCGTGGTCGGCGGCCATCCGGGACGCCTCGGCGGCGTTGGCCCGGTTGGCGGCGTACGCCTCGTCCAGCGTGCCGGCCGTCGGGGCGGCGAGCACGGCGGGGGCCGGAGCGGGGATCCCGGGGCGCGCGGCACCGGAGAGGGGGAGGACCACCGCACCGCAGATGAGCGCGGCGAGGGTGGTGCGGCGCCATCTGCTCACGCACCGCCGCCAACGTACCGCCGTCCCGGGACCCATGGCCTCTCCCCTCCAGCTCGCCCGTCCATCGGGCTTGTCTGTAGGGGAAGTTATGGATCGCGCCGGGTAGCCCGCGTCCCGCCAGGGAGCTCACCTGCGGGATAGCTCTCAGGTATTACGGGTAGGCCCAGGGCTGGAGGCAGCACCGACGACACCAAGACGCTCATCCGAGCGGGCCATGAACTTTTCCAGCGAAAAGTTCACGCTTTTCGTGCCGCCCCCTCTCTCCCCCCGCTCTCCCCCATGCTCACCAAGCCAGCTGCGCGATCTCCTCCGCCACCACCGCACACGCGTCCGCCGCCGGGTCGATCAGCGGATAGTGGCCGACGTCCTCCAGCAGCGTCACGCCCACCACCTCCCCGGCCCTCGCCGCCGCGTCGGCGTACGCCTCGGCGACCGCCTGCGGAACGTCCACGTCGGCGCGGCCCTGGACGAGAGTCGTCGCGATGCCGGTCGGCAGCAGCAGGGACGGGTCGGCGTACGGCCTGCGCTCAGCGAACAGCGCCTCACCGCCGAGGAGTTGAAGCGTCGCGCCGCCGCACACGTCGAGCTTGCCGGCCACCTCGAAGTCGGCGATCGGCGCGAGGGCGACCACACCGCGCAGAGGTGCCGGGCGGCCGGTGCGCCAGGGGGCATCGGCGGGCAGCAGGTGCCGGGCCGCCGCCCACAGGGCGAGGTGGCCGCCGGCCGAGTGGCCGGTGAGCACGACACGGCGCCCGTCGGCCTGCGGGAGATGCTGCCGCACCAGCGCCGGCAGCGCGTCCAGCGCGGCGGCCACGTCGTCGAAGGTGTCGGGCCAGCGCCCCGCGACGGGGCCGCCCCCGGCCTCACTCCCGTCCTCGCCCCCGCCCTCCGCACCACGTCGGTACTCCACACTGGCGACGGCGAGACCCCGACGGGCCAGGAAATCGGCGAACGGGCTGACGTGGCGACGGTCGTACGGCGCCCGCCATGACCCTCCGTGCAGCACCACCACGACGGGAGCGGCACCCCCCGCGCCCTCCGCTCCACGCGGCACGTAGAAGTCGATCAGCTGGTCGGGATGGTCGCCGTACACAGCGGTGCTGTCGGGGTCGACCGCCGGGTGCGAAAAGGCCGACTTCTCCTCCGCGGCGTCCCTCGCGGCAGCGGTGCCCGGTTCTGCGGCGGCATCCGGCATGCTCAACCTCTCAACGGCGAAACGATGTTGGCGGACCGGGGAATGGAATCGGCCGTTGGCGGGACGGTATCAGGCCGGTGACGTGCGCCGACATGGGGATGTGACGCTGGGTGAGGGCCGAGTCTCCCGCCCGGCCCCCACCCGCCGTCACACCAGAGTCTCCGCCAGCACCCGCGCCGCCCGCTCCACGTCCGCGAAGCCGACGTACAGCGGGGTGAAGCCGAAGCGCAGGACGTCCGGGGCGCGGAAGTCGCCGACCACACCACGTTCGATCAGCCGCTTCATGACGTCACCGGCGTCGGCACAGCGCAGCGCGACCTGGCTGCCCCGCTCGGCGTGCGCCGCCGGGGTCAGGGACTCCACCCGGCCGTCCGGGACGTACTCCCCGACGCAGCGCAGGAAGAAGTCGGTCAACGCCAGGGACTTGGCCCGCACCGCCTCCACCGACACCCCGTCCCACACCTGGAGGGCCGCCTCCAGGGCGAGCAGGGAGAGGATGTCCGGTGTGCCGACCCGGCCGCGCGACGCACCGGCCGCAGGGGCGTACCCGGGCCGCATGCCGAAGGGCTCGGCGTGCGAGTTCCAGCCCGGCAGCGGGGAGTCGAAACGGTCCTGGAGGCCGTGGCGCACATACAGGTACGCGGGCGAACCAGGGCCGCCGTTGAGGTATTTGTACGTGCAGCCGACCGCCAGGTCGACGCCGTACTCGTCGAGCCCGACCGGCAGTGCGCCCGCGCTGTGGCACAGGTCCCAGACGACGTACGCCCCCGCCCCGTGCACCGCGGCCGTGAGCGCGGGCAGGTCGTGCAGCCGGCCCGTGCGGTAGTCGACGTGGTTCAGCAGGACGGCGGCGGTGCGGTCGCCGAGCGCCGACGGCACCTCGGCCGGCGCCACCGGACGCAGCGCGCAGCCCGTCATCCGGGCCGCCGACTCGGCGATGTACCCGTCCGTGGGGAAGGTGGTGGCGTCGACGAGGATCTCGTCCCGGCCCGCACCGTCCTCGCCCGCCATGCGTACGGCGGCGACGAGTGCCTTGAAGACGTTGACGCTGGTGGAGTCACCCACCACGACCTGCCCGGCCGCCGCCCCGACCAGCGGGGCGATCCGGTCGCCGATCCGCTCGGGCGCGGTCCACCAGCCGCTCTCCTCCCAGGACCGGATGCGCAGCTCGCCCCACTGACGGCGTACGACGTCCTCCACGCGCGCGGGGACCCCGGCCGGGAGGGCACCGAGCGAGTTGCCGTCCAGGTACGTCACGTCGTCGAGCACGAACCTCTCGCGCAGCGCCGCCAGCTCGTCGGCGGCGTCCAGCTTCCCGGCCTCACCCTCGAGTTCGGACACGTCGCACACTCCAGCCTGTTCGGTCCGTTCAGACATACGACCGCGCCGTCCACAGTTCGGGGAACACGTTGTTGCGGGCCCGCTTCTCCAGCCAGGCCACCCCGGCGGAGCCGCCCGTGCCGGTCTTGGAGCCCATCGCGCGGCGGGTGGCGACCAGGTGGTCGTTGCGCCAGCGCCACACCAGCTCCGCGACGTCGGTGAGCGCCTCACCGAGGCGGGCCAGCTCGCCGTTCTGGTCACCCGCGTACACGGCCGTCCAGGCGGCCTCCACCTCGGGCGCCGCCTCGTACTTCCGGGTCAGGTCACGCTGGAGCACGGCGTCCGGAATGTCGTACCCGCGCCGGGCGAGCAGCCGGACCACCTCGTCGTACAGGCTCGGCTCGTGCAGCGCCTTCTCCAGTTCCGCGTGGACCCGCGGGGCGCCGCGGTGCGGGACGAGCATGGACGCGGACTTGTCGCCGAGCAGGAACTCCAGGCGGCGGTACATGGCCGACTGGAAGCCGGAACCCTCGCCGAGGGCACTCCGGTACGAGTTGAACTGGGCCGGGGTGAGCTGCCCCAGCGGCGTCCAGGAGGCGTTCAGCGCCTCCAGCTCCCGCACCGAGCGCTTCAGTGCGTCGGTCGCCACCTGGATCCGGTCCTCGCGCAGAGCGCGGGCGGCGGTCTCCCACTCGTGGACGATGACGGTGAACCACAGCTCCATGACCTGGGTCGTGACCAGGAAGACCATCTCTCCGGGATCGTCGGAGAGGGTGTGCTGGAGATGGGTGAGCACGTCCGCCTTGACATAGTCCTCGTACGGCGTGCTGCCCGCGAAATCGAGATTCGGGGCGTCCTGGGACATCGCTGTCTCCTGATGTGCACTCCGGGTAGCGGTCCGCCCTGCCGTTACCGACACGGGGCCCCGGTCCCCAACGTCATCCTCCGCAATCGTCGCAGCAAACCGCAAGGCCCGCCTGCGCACGGCAGACGGGCCGGGACACGACCGGATCCGGGTTCAGCCCAGTACCTCGGCCGCCGACGGGGAGGAGTCCTTCAGGAACTGGCTGCAGCGCTCGTACTCCTCCTTCTCGCCGATCGCCTGGGCGGCGCGGGCGAGGGCGTGCAGGGCGCGCAGGAAGCCGCGGTTCGGCTCGTGCTCCCAGGGCACCGGGCCGTGGCCCTTCCAGCCGCTGCGGCGCAGGGAGTCCAGACCACGGTGGTAGCCGGTACGGGCGTACGCGTACGACTCCACGACGCCGCCCCGCTCGAACGCCTCGTCGGCCAGCTGTGCCCAGGCCAGCGAGGACGTCGGGTACTTGGCGGCGACGTCGGCGGGAGAGGTCCCTCCCGCCAGCAGCTCGCGCGGCCCGGGGTCGTCGGGGAGGTGGGTCGGGGGCGGTCCCCCGAGGAGGTTCTCGTGAATGGCCATGAGCACAAGTCTGCGCCATGCCGCCGGCATACGTGCGGGGGCCCGGCACCGCGGGGGAGATCCGCCGGTACCGGGCCCGCCGTGGGCGGCGTGCGACGGCCGTTACTTGATCTTCTGGCCGGCCGAGCGCAGGTGTCCGCAGGCCTCGACGACGCGCGCGGCCATGCCGGCCTCGGCCAGCTTGCCCCAGGTGCGCGGGTCGTAGGTCTTCTTGTTGCCGACCTCGCCGTCGACCTTCAGGACGCCGGCGTAGTTGCTGAACATGTGGTCGACGACCGGACGCGTGAAGGCGTACTGGGTGTCCGTGTCGATGTTCATCTTGACCACGCCGTTCTCCAGCGCGGTCGCGATCTCCTCCGCGGAGGAGCCGGAGCCGCCGTGGAAGACGAAGTCGAACGGCTTGCTGCCGGCCGGCTGGCCGTACTTCCCGGCGATGCCCTCGTTCAGCTCCTTGAGCAGCTCGGGGCGGAGCACGACGTTGCCCGGCTTGTACACGCCGTGCACGTTGCCGAAGGACGCGGCGAGCAGGTAGCGGCCCTTCTCGCCCAGGCCCAGGGCCTCGACCGTGCGGACCGCGTCGTCGACCGTCGTGTAGAGGGAGTCGTTGATCTCGTGGGAGACGCCGTCCTCCTCGCCGCCCGTCGGGGTGATCTCCACCTCGAGGATGATCTTCGCGGCGCGGGCGCGCTCCAGCAGCTCCTGGGCGATGGAGAGGTTGTCGGCCAGCGTCTCCGCCGAGCCGTCCCACATGTGGGACTGGAACAGCGGGTTGCGGCCGGCCTTGACCCGCTCCTCGGAGACGGCCAGCAGCGGACGGACGTAGCCGTCGAGCTTGTCCTTCGGGCAGTGGTCCGTGTGCAGGGCGACGGTGACGTCGTACTTCTCGGCCACGATGTGCGCGAACTCGGCGAGGGCCACGGCGCCCGTCACCATGTCCTTGCTGTGCTGGCCGCCCAGGAACTCGGCACCGCCGGTGGAGATCTGGACGATGCCGTCGCTCTCCGCCTCCGCGAAACCGCGCAGGGCCGCGTGCAGCGTCTGGGAAGAGGTCACGTTGATGGCCGGGTAGGCGAACTTTCCTGCCTTCGCCCGGTCCAGCATCTCGTTGTAGACCTCGGGAGTTGCGATGGGCATCTGTCCGCTCCTTGTATGTGGGTGGGCGTGAAACGTGCTTACGGCCCTGACCTAGACCTGGGGGGCGACGTCATCGTCGGCCCCATCCTTCCAGACGAAGCGGGATACTCCGAGTGGACCTCGGCCCCGCCTCCACCCGGCCCTCGGGCCGGGACCGGGCTCGGCCCGAGGGCCGGACCCGGTCGCCGGACATCAGTCCAGGCCCAGCTCGTCCTTGTCGTACGCGTACAGGTAGGGCACCCCCGCGCCGTCCTGGATCTTCTCCGCGGCACCCGTCGCCCGGTCGACGATCGTCGCCACGGCCACGACCTCGGCACCCGCCTCGCGCACGGCCTCGACCGCGGTGAGCGGGGAACCGCCGGTGGTGGAGGTGTCCTCGACGACCAGCACGCGGCGGCCCTTGATGTCCGGGCCCTCGACGCGGCGCTGCAGCCCGTGCGCCTTGGCGGCCTTACGGACGACGAACGCGTCCAGGCGCTTCCCGCGGGCGGCGGCGGCGTGCAGCATGGCCGCGGCGACCGGGTCGGCGCCCATGGTCAGCCCGCCCACCGCGTCGAAGTCCAGGTCGGCGGTCAGGTCCAGCAGCACCTGCCCGACCAGCGGGGCGGCCTCACCGTCCAGGGTGATGCGGCGCAGGTCGACGTAGTAGTCGGCCTCGAGACCCGAGGAGAGGGTCACCTTGCCGTGCACCACGGCCTTGTCCTTGATCTGCTGCAGCAGCGCGCCGCGTGCGCCTGGCGGCGTTACTTCGTTGACGTCCGTCATGCCGTCCAGCTTAGAGCCGGGTCCAGCTCCAGGTGGTCGTGGCCTCCAGCGGCTCCAGGGGTGTGACCAGGCGCGGGAGGGTGTTCAGGCCGTTGGGCGGACCGGTCTGCGGCTCCACGCAGACGGCGGCCTCCTGCTCGTCGTACACCACGGCCCACTGCTCCGGACTGGTCACCTTCAGCTCCAGCCGCTCCGGCCAGGTGAGGGTGACGTCGACGCCGTCCGGCATGCCGAAGCAGTCGTCCCAGGGGCCCGGCTTCGGGTCGACACGGTTGCCGGTGGGCAGGTGGTCGTCGCCGCGCTCCTCCTGCCAGGCGGGGTCGAAGGCGATCGCCACGTCCGCGCCGTCGAGGGTCCGGTTGAACCACGGGTGCCAGCCGATCTGCGCCGGGAAGGACGACTCGTACGTCTCCACGGACATCGCCAGCGTCAGCGCGTCCCCGGCGAGGGCGATCACCTGGGTGACGCGGCCGGGGTAGGGCCAGGGGTCGGTGAGGTCGTACGTGATGACGGCCTCGTTCGCGGTGACGCGGGCGGTGCGCCAGGCGGCGTCGCGGGCGGTGCCGTGGATGGCGTGCGGCGGGGAGTTCAGCGGCATCCGATGGACGACCGCACCGTCCCGGAAGCGGCCCTCGCGGATCCGGCCGCACCAGGGGACCATCGGGAAGCAGCCGTAGCGCTCGCCCTGACGGAGCAGTTCCGTGCCGCCGACGCGCAGCCCGCCGATCCGGCCGCCGTTGCCCGGCAGCACGGTCGCCTCCGCGTCACCCGCGGTCAGCGTGATGGGTTCGTTGCTCACGCCACGAGCCTACTGGGGCGATCAAGGGAACCCCCGGTACGTCCGGCACGGCGGGGCCCGGCGGCTGGGCCGCGGCGGCTCAGCGGCGCCTGCGCAGCACGCGGCCCACCACGATCGCCGACGCCACGATCAGTGCCGCCGCGGGGGCGGCCCAGCGCAGGGGAGCACCGACCGCGCTCGCCTGGGGCGCGGGGACGGGGGCGTACCGGCCGCGCGGCGGGGCGTGGTCCACCTCCTCGGCGCTGCGGCCGATCATCGTGCGGCGCGCGTGCGCGGCCTCGGCGGGGGGCTCGGGGGCGGCGGGCGTTTCGGGGACGGCGGGGGGCTCGGGGGCGGCGGGGGGCTCGGGCGCGGCGGGCGTTTCGGGAACGGCAGGGATCTTGGGGGCGGCGGGGGTTTCGGGCGCGGCGGGGGCCGACGGGGCTTCCGGGACGTCCGGCTCGACGTCGGCGCCCCCGGCGCCCCCGGCGCCTTCACCCGGGTCGGCGTCCCCGAGGGGAGGCGGGGGAACCTCGGTGTCGAGGACGGGGGTGTGCCGCGGCTCCGCCTCCGCGGCAGGCCGCTCCTTCGCCCCCTCCTCCGCCGCCGCCGTACCCAGGTTCTCCGCGAACCGGGTCAGCAGCCGGGCCGCGGCCGACGCCACCGACTCCCGCGGCAGCTCCGTGACGCGGCCGTCCGCGGTGGCCGTCCCGGCGCAGGCCAGGGTGGAACCGCCGTCGGCGTCCCGCACACGCAGGGTGAGAGCGAGCGTGACCGTGCCCGTGCCGCGCGACTCGGTGGCGTCGCCCTCGACGGCGTACGACCCGTCCTCCCGCACGGACAGGCGCAGGGAGCCCCGATAGGTGATGGAGTGACTGCCGACGCGCATCTTCAGCCGTCCCGCGACGGGCTCGGCACCGGCGTCCTGCTGGAGCCCCGGAACCGCCCGGGCGACCCGGGCCGGGTCGGCCAGCACGTCCCTGAGCCGCTCGGCCGGAACCGGAACGAACACCTCATGCTCCATGTCAGCGCAGCCTACCCAGCGGGCGCCCGATACACCCCCCGGCTGCGCAAAGTCACCCGCGGCCTGCCCTGTCCCCCGTGCCTCCGGGCGGTCCCCGGCGGCGGGCCACGCGCCGACCGCCCGGGGCCCGCCACTGTCGGCGCCGGCCCCGACCCCCGCCCGCCCCGGTCCCGGCACGCTCAGTACCGCGGATGCACCAGCGTCGACGGCGGCAGGCCGGGGATCCGGGTGCGGGACGCGGCGCGGGCGTCCCGGGCCAGGGACCGGGACGTCAGGGTGCGCGGGCGGGGGGCCGTCGGCTCGAGGCGCAGGGCGGGGGCCGTACGGGCGGCCAGGAGGAAGCCCCAGTCGCGGGGGGCGTGCGAGGTGGCGGCCGTACGGTCGGGGCCCGGTGCGAAACCCGTGTCGCGGGCGTCGACGCGGTAGGGGGCGGCCCGCAGACCGGCCGCGTGGAGCGTGGCCTCCACCGTCCAGAAGGCGTCGAGGCGTGCGGAGACCGGGCCGGCGTGCACGACCAGCCGCCCGTCAGGGGCGAGCACCCGCCGGAGCAGGCCGTAGAACTCCTGCGAGTACAGCTTCGTGCTGGCCGTGATGCCCGGATCGGGCAGGTCCGAGATCACCACGTCGTACATCGCGGTGGGCGTCGAGCGCAGCCGTCGGAAGGCGTCCGCCGTGATGACGTGGACGCGCGGATCGCTGAAGGCGTGCTCGTTCAGCGCGGACAGGCCCGGGTCGTGCCGGGCCAGCCGGGTCAGCCCGGGGTCGACCTCGACGACGTCGACGCGGCGCACGTCCGGGTGGCGCAGCACCTCCCGCGCGGCGAGGCCGTCACCGCCGCCGAGGATCAGCACGCGTGTGTGCGTGCCGCTCATCGCGGGGTGCACCAGCGCCTCGTGGTAACGCCGCTCGTCGCTGCCGCTGACCCGCAGCCGGCCGTCCAGGAACAGGTCGAGGGGCCGGCCGTCGGCGTCGCCGGTGAGGACCACCTCCTGCACGTCGGTCTGGACGGCCACGCGGACGTCCTGGCCGTACACGGCGTGCCGGGCGGCGCGTTCGAAGTCGTCGGCGAGGACTGTCGCCGCGGCGAGGAACGCGAGCACGACGACGTTGGCGGCCAGCAGCAGCCAGCGGGCCCGGCGGGTCATGTCCCACCGGAACAGGCCGAGGACCAGGGCGGCGCCGACGACCGCGTTGACGATGCCGGTGAGCAGCGCGCCGGTCAGCTGGCCGAGGAAGGGCAGCAGCACGAAAGGGAAGGCGAGGCCGCCGACGAGCGCGCCGACGTAGTCCGCGGCGAACAGGTCGGCGACGGCGCCACCCGCGTCCTGGCGGCGAATGCGCTGGATCAGCTCCATCAGCAACGGCACCTCGGCGCCGATCAGCACCCCGATGGCGAGCGAGAAGGCGACCAGGAGGAAGCGCGGTCCGTCCGCCCACAGGCCGCCCCAGCCACCGGTCCAGGCGAAGACGGCGTACAGCACCATCGCACTGGAGCCGCCGACGAGCGCGAGGACGGCCTCGACCGCGCCGAAGCCGGCCGCCGCGAACCGGCGCAGCCGTTTGGCGGCGAGTGAGCCGAGGCCCATGGCGAAGACCATGACGGACAGGACGACGGACGCCTGGGTGACCGAGTCGCCGATCAGGTACGAGGCGAGAGCGACGAGTTCGAGCTCGTAGACGAGCCCACAGGCCGCGCAGACGAAGACGCCCGCCAGCACCAGGAACCGCCCGGTGGCCGGCCGTACGGGCAGCCGCGCCGGCGCCCCGGGACCGCCCGGGGGCCCGCCGGAGGTGTCCGGGGAGCCGCCGGGGCCGCCCCAGGACGGCGGAGAGCCGGGCGGGGCGGGCGCGTGCGGTTCGATCACGGAGTGACGTTACGTCACTCCCTCACTGCACTTCGTCACCCACACGTGTGGAACTGGCGTTCCCATGGGCCACCGCAGGTTCGTCCCGCCCGGGCGCGGGCCCGGGCGGCGCGCCCGGGCGCCCCCACCCGCTCACACCCCGGACGGACTGAGCTCCGACGTCGGCACCCGGACACCCACCCGGGTCCGCGTCGCCACAAGGTGGCCGTCCTGCGGATAGGCGTGCCAGGTCCGCCAGTGCACCTGCCCTTCGTGCCGCTGGGCCAGCAGCGCGGTGAAGGCGTGCGGGCTGCCGGGGAAGACGCCGACCAGCCCGTGCGGATGGTCGGCGACCAGGGCCAGCAGTTCCTGGGCGCGGCCGGCGAAGGAACCCGGCGTCAGCACCTCGACCCGGGCGGCGAACTCGTACTCCCAGTCGCCCACCCGCTTGGCGACGCCCAGCGGCAGAGGGGTGCTGCTGCCCGGAATGCAGGCCACCGTCTCCGAACAGCTGCCCTGCTCCTCCTCGAGCAGGACTTGGTGAGAGGCCCCCAGAAGTCTCAACTGCATTTTGGCGCCAGTCAGTTCGAGATCAAGACTGGCGAGCGCGGGCAGCGGCTCGCGCCCCAGGGCCCAGGCGAGATCGGCTGCGCGCGTGTCGGTGTAGGCGGTTTTCAGGGTCGTGAGCATGGATCGGCTCCGCAAGCACACAAGGAGAGGAAGGTGTGGGGCCTGCGCATCCCGAGCACTGCCGGGGATACGGCCCGCTCAGCCCAGTCGGCCGGTCAGGAGGGGGGTCAACAGGTCGTCCGAGGAGCTGCGTTGGTGATGGAGAGGGAATCATGAACTGTGGCGCCGCCACAGCGTTTTTACCCAACTTCGCGGCGTTTCCATCCCTCAGGGGGCTCCACAGCTCAACTGTTCAACCCCGGCGCACAACCCGCCTACGAGGCGTGCGCCGGTGCGTGGCAGCGCCCACCGGGTGTGTTTCCCGGTGGGCGCTTGTGATGGGCGCGGGGCCCGGTCCCAGGAACGGGCCCCGTGTCGGGGATGCGGTTCCCCCTGCCGGAGCTCAGCTGCCCCGTGTCAGCTGCCTCCACCGCATCCGCCGCCGCCCCCTCCCCCGCAGGACGACGACCCGCCTCCGCAGGACGAGCCGCCTCCGCAGGAGTGGCCTGAGTCGTGGCCGCCGGAGGACGAATCGCTGCCTTCCCTGCCGGAGGACGACCCGCTGCCTCCCCCGTCGGCCCACCAGCTGTTGCTGCTGCCGCCGCCGCCCGCGCCCGACGACCCCGAGCGCCGGCCCCGTGCCCGGCTCGCGGACGAACCGCTCTGCGCGCCGGAGCTCCGTGCTCCGGCCACCAGTCCGCCGATCACCAGGGCGGCGAACACGATCAGGATGATGCCGATGACCATGGCGTCACCCTCCTTCCGCTTACCGGGCTCGCACCCGGAGTCCCCCGAAGCAACCCCCCGTTGGGCGCCCCGCTCTCTGTATGGAGCTCGACGTGGAGCTCGACGTCGCACTCGACGTGGAGTTCGACGCGAGCCGGTCCAGGTTCGATGCCACCTGGGTCAAGCCCGATCAAGCTCGGTAAAGCTCGGCGAAGCTCGGTCGAGCTCGGCGAAGCTTGGTGAAGCTCATCGCGTGAACGGGAGATGCCCCTCGCCGCCACGCCCCAAAGCAGAGTTGAGGAACATCTGAGGGCCCCTCAACGAAAATGGCCCCTGACCTGCACCGGAGTGCGAGTCAGGGGCCGTCGGCGGTTCACTGGGCCGTCTGTGGGCCGTGATCCCCTTCCGGGCCGTACCGGAACACGGAGTCGGTGGCCCGTCGAGCGCGTTCGCGGCTGTCGGGCATCAAGCCCCGGCTGCGCTCCGCTCCGCCGGGCGCGCTTCCCGGCTCCGCTCCGGGCGACGCTCCTGCCTTCGGCCCGCTCCGCCCGCACTGCGCCGGCGCGCGCCCACTGCTGGGTAGGAGCGGAGGCCATGAGGCGAGCACCGCACAGAGCAGCACACGGTCACAGACGATGCCTCCGGCGGGGGATCGGCCGGCACCGGGATGGAGGGGGCGCCGTCGCCGACCGCGGGCACGTAGGGGTGTGCGTGGGGTGCTCCCATCCCGACCACTGTCGACCCAGGCAAAGCCGAGCAGACGCGGTCCGGGGCGTGTGGGTCGACGGCGGACGGGATGGAAGCTGGGGTGAGTGGTGGGCGAGTCGCTCCACTAGGTCACCCATTCGACCGAATGGCTCCTACTGGGCGTAGGGCCCGGCAGAAGAGCTCTACCGCCCTCCAGTAGGAGTTGTGGCGCCCGCCGGGGTTGCGCACCTCTCCGGAGTCACGCGTATTGGGAGCAAGACCCATCTTATGGGTTATCCAAGGAGGAACTATGCGTCGCATGACTATCGGTGCTCTCCTGACCGCCGCTCTCCTCGCGGGACCTGCTGTGGTCACCGCAGAAGCGCAGACACCGGTGGTGGCCCAGGCAGCCACCGCGCAGGCCACCCAGAGTCAAGCGCAGGAAGATGACAACAAGGACGATGACGATGGAGGGTGGGGTCTTTGGGGTCTCGCCGGCCTCCTGGGTCTGCTCGGTCTCATCCCTCGCCGACGTAAGACACATGACACGGGAACCCGTCGCGGCACAGGGACCGGTGGCGCGCACCCGAATGATCGTCTCTGAGTCAGACGCCCGTCAGGACTATCCCCTGATCGACATCAGTGTCTGACACCATCGATCTGATAAGGATGAGGCCAGACCTTGTCCTTGTCAGGCATGGTGCGCCCACGGACATGTGGACCACGCTGAGGGTGCCGATCGCCGCAGCTCACCTGGGGACATTGGGAGGGCTTCCCCGGCACCGCCGTTCAGTGGAGGTGCCGACCGCTGGCCTCACGGAGGATGAGAGGGGCGGGGATCTACGGCCTGCAACATAGCCCCGAGGTGGCTCCCGGGGGCCTTTGTGCCCGCCCCTCTTGACCGCGGACCTCGAAGGTTCTCTGACCGGTCTCTATCCACCAGGCAATCTAACAAGTGGCTGTGACAGCACTCCGGCTCCAGGAGGAGCGACGATGCCTCGCTCCTGCCCAGGTAGCTGGGGTAGCTGGGCCAGTCAGGCAATCTCGCCTCGCCGATCAGGCTTGCACTGCCTAGCTTCGGATCATGGACTGGAAGCCGGACTTCCCCCGCTGGAAGCAGGTGTACGAGGTCATCGAGCAACGGATTGCCGATGGCGAGTACCCGGCGTCCTCGCGATTCAGGGCGAGTTCGGCATCGCGCAGCTGACGCCCCGGCGTGTCCTCACGGAGCTCCGGGCGGCAGGGCTGGCGCAAATGCAACCGGGCATCGGAACGTTCGTCGCCGAGCTGCCGAAGCCGTAGCGGTAGCGGTAGTCGCTCGGCGGGGCCGTTCTGACCACGGGTTTCGCGAAAGGCGGGCCCTCTCCCCATGTAGGCACGGGGCCGTCCCTGGACCGTGCGAGGGGGGGTCGACGTCGACCGACGATGACAGACGTCGACTGACCACCCGCAGGTCAGAGGGGGTGCCTGGAACAACGCCGCAGGTGACCAAGCCCGAAGGTGAGTTGAGGAACTCCAGAGCTTCGGCGCAGGATGACCGCCATGACCCCCATGAGCTCCAGCGCACGCCCCTTCCTCAACCGCCGGCTCGCCGAGTTCGGGACGACGATCTTCGCCGAGATGTCCGCCCTGGCCGCACGGACCGGGGCGATCAACCTGGGCCAGGGCTTCCCCGACACCGACGGTCCCGAGGAGATCCGGGAGGCCGCCGTACGGGCACTGCGCGACGGGCGCGGAAACCAGTACCCGCCGGGCCCCGGCGTCCCCGAGCTGCGTGCCGCCGTCGCCGCGCACCAGCACCACCGGTACGGCCTGTCCTACGACCCGGACACCGAGGTCCTCGTCACCGCCGGCGCCACGGAGGCCATCGCCGCCTCCCTGCTCGCCCTCCTGGAACCCGGCGACGAGGTCGTCGCGCTGGAGCCGTACTACGACTCGTACGCGGCCTGCATCGCGATGGCGGGCGGCACGCGCGTGCCCGTCACGCTGCGCCCGCACTCCGCGGACGGGCAGGCAGCCTTCCGGCTGGACCTCGACGAGCTGCGCGACGCGGTCACCGACCGCACCCGCCTGCTCCTGCTGAACACCCCGCACAACCCGACCGGCACGGTCCTGACCCGCGGTGAACTGGCCGCGATCGCCGAGCTGGCCGTGGAACGGGACCTGCTGGTGGTGACCGACGAGGTCTACGAGCACCTGGTCTTCGACACGGCCGAGCACATCCCCCTGGCGAGCTTCCCGGGGATGCGCGACCGCACGGTGACCATCGGGTCGGCCGGCAAGACGTTCTCGTTCACGGGCTGGAAGGTCGGCTGGATCACCGCCGTTCCCGCCCTGGTCACGGCGGTCCGCTCGGCCAAGCAGTACCTGACGTACGTGGCCTCCGGCCCCTTCCAGTACGCCGTCGCCGAGGCCCTCGCGCTGCCCGACTCGTTCTTCGCCGCCTACCGCGAGGACATGCGGGCCAAGCGGGACCTGCTGGCGACGGGCCTGGCGGAGGCGGGCTTCGGTGTCTACCGCCCCGCCGGGACGTACTTCGTCACCACCGACATCCGCCCCCTCGGCGAGAGCGACGGCTTCGCCTTCTGCCGCGCCCTGCCGGAACGCGCCGGCGTCGTCGCCGTCCCCAACGCGGTCTTCTACGACCACCGGGCGGCGGGCGCCCCCTTCGTCCGGTTCGCGTTCTGCAAGCGTACGCCGGTGCTGGAGGAGGCGGTGGGACGGCTGAAGACGCTGGCCGGATGAGCCACGGCGCAACGACGTGAGCCCGGCTCCCCGGAATGCCGGGGCGCCGGGCTCACCCGCGTACGGGGCGGACTATTCGCCGTCCTCGTCCGTCGGCTTCTCCGACTCGTTGACCTCCTGCTCGAGGCCGAGCTGCTCCACGAGCCACCGGTCGAACTCGATGGCGGCCCGGACCCAGCTGACCGTCGAGGTGACGAAGTGCTCCAGGCTGACACCCATGCCGATCAGCATCTGGGCCTCGCCGATCAGGCGGACCGTGCCGTCGTCGTGGGTGTGGGAGTACACCTTGGGCCACAGGGTGCGCCGGTTCCAGTCGTCGACCGACTCCAGCAGCTGCGGCTTCTCGTCGATCTGGTGGGGCCGGTCGTAGAACGTCCGCACCGAGAAGACCTGCTGGTCACCCTCACCGCGGAACATGAAGTACGTACGGAACTGCTCCCACGGCGCCGCGAGGTCGCCCTCGTCGTCGACGACATACTTCAGCTCCATCTGGTCGAGGAGCTGCTTCACAAGATCCTGATCCGGGACGACGGGGCCCGCCGGTTCTTGCGGCTGCGGCTCGGGCTGCTTGCCCCCGAAGTTCGGAATCGAGGACGGGTCGATGGTCACCGTGAATTTCCCTTCGTACGGATCTGGCCATCCTCCCCCATGCGGGGAGGGGCGTGGCAAGCCCGCCGGGGGCCTGTCAGCCTTGGGCTGACATGATCCGGCCGGACGGGTGGACGTGCGGCGGACAGAGGCCGGGCGCGAGACGGACGCGGAACGCGCCTGCGGGGCCCGGAGGCGGCGAGGGGGTGCCGCGGGGGCGGATCGGGTGGGGACAGTCCGCGGCGCTCGTGTCGCTGTCGGCGCTGGTCCTGCTTCCGCTCCCCGCCGTTCTCGTGGGCCTCGTCCTGTCCGGACCGGACGACCGGGACGGCGTCGGCCGGGCGTCCGGCCTCGTCCCCTGCTCCGAGGCGCCGGCGTTCGGCGGGGCCACCCTGCCGGACGGCGCCCGGCCGGTCGGCACGTGCACCCTCCGGGGTTTCCAGGACACTCATGGCAGCGCGTCCTTCCGCATGCCGCGCACGGGTGTCCGGAACCGGCTCGCGCACACCTCCCCGGACGCCCCCGGACCCGGGACCGCGTTCTGCGCGGACGACGACGCGGATCTGTGGCCGGATCCGGACTCCGCACGCGGGGTCTGCCGGAGGGCGTGGGCGCCCACGCCGTCCGCGTGAGCGTGGGGGACGGCGTGGGGGACGAGGACGCCGGAGCCGCCCTGGTGCGGTTCTCCGCGTTCGCCGTGTGAGGCGCGGCGGCCCGCCACCCGCCAGGGGTGACGGGCCGGGTCGGCCCGGTGCGACGGGCGGGCCGGCCGGGCCCGTCCGCCGCACCGGCCCTACAGCGTCTTTCCGCTCGCCGGTCCCACGATCAGGTCGTCGCCGACACGGTCCACGCGGACCGTGTCGCCGTCCTTGATCTCGCCGGAGAGGATCTCCCGGGCGAGCCGGTCGCCGATCGCGGTCTGCACGAGGCGGCGCAGCGGGCGGGCGCCGTACGCCGGGTCGTTGCCCTCCTCCGCCAGCCAGGCCAGGGCCTCGTCGGTGACCTCCAGGGTGAGACGGCGCTCGGCGAGGCGGCGGGCCAGGGCGTCGGTCTGGAGCCGCGCGATCCGGCTCAGCTCCTCCTTGTCCAGCGCCGAGAAGACCACGAGGTCGTCGAGGCGGTTGAGGAACTCCGGCTTGAAGGACGCCCGGACCACCTCCAGGACCTGCTGCTTCTTCTCCGCCTCACCGGTCGTCCGGTCGACCAGATACTGGCTGCCGAGGTTGGAGGTGAGGACCAGGATGGTGTTGCGGAAGTCGACGGTACGGCCCTGCCCGTCGGTGAGGCGCCCGTCGTCCAGGACCTGGAGCAGGATGTCGAAGACCTCGGGGTGCGCCTTCTCCACCTCGTCGAGCAGCACGACGGTGTACGGCCGGCGCCGCACGGCCTCGGTGAGCTGGCCGCCCTCCTCGTACCCGACGTATCCGGGCGGGGCGCCGACCAGCCGGGCGACGCTGTGCTTCTCGCTGTACTCCGACATGTCGATGCGGACCATGGCCCGCTCGTCGTCGAAGAGGAAGTCGGCGAGCGCCTTGGCCAGCTCGGTCTTGCCGACGCCGGTGGGGCCGAGGAAGAGGAAGGAGCCGGTGGGCCGGTCGGGGTCGGCGATCCCGGCGCGGCTGCGGCGTACGGCGTCGGAGACGGCCTCCACGGCCTCCCGCTGCCCGATGAGCCGCTTGCCCAGCTCGTCCTCCATCCGCAGCAGCTTCTGCGTCTCGCCCTCCAGCAGCCGTCCGGCGGGGATGCCGGTCCAGGAGGCGACGACGTCCGCGATGTCGTCGGCGCCGACCTCCTCCTTGACCATGGTGTCCTTCGCGACCTCTTCCTCGGCCTCGGAGGCGGCCTCCAGGTCGCGCTCCAGGGTCGGGATCTCGCCGTACAGGAGCTTGGAGGCGGTGTCGAAGTCGCCGTCGCGCTGGGCGCGTTCGGCCTGCCCGCGCAGTTCGTCGAGCTTCTCCTTCAGCTCGCCGACGCGGTTGAGGGACTGCTTCTCCTTCTCCCAGCGGGCGGTGAGTCCGCGCAGCTCCTCCTCCTTGTCGGCGAGGTCGCGGCGCAGTCGTTCCAGGCGCTCCAGGGAGGCGGCGTCGGTCTCCTTGCCGATGGCCAGCTCCTCCATCTTCAGCCGGTCGACGGCGCGCTGGAGTTCGTCGATCTCGACGGGGGAGGAGTCGATCTCCATGCGCAGCCGCGAGGCGGCCTCGTCGACGAGGTCGATGGCCTTGTCGGGCAGGAAGCGGGAGGTGATGTACCGGTCGGACAGCGTGGCGGCGGCCACCAGCGCGCTGTCGGCGATCTGCACCTTGTGGTGCGCCTCGTACCGCCCCTTGAGCCCGCGCAGGATCGCGATGGAGTCCTCGACGGTCGGCTCGGCGACCAGCACCTGCTGGAAGCGCCGCTCCAGCGCCGGGTCCTTCTCGATCCGCTCCCGGTACTCGTCGAGCGTGGTCGCACCGACCATGCGCAGCTCACCGCGCGCGAGCATGGGCTTGAGCATGTTCCCGGCGTCCATGGCGGAGTCGCCGCCGGCCCCGGCGCCCACGACGGTGTGCAGCTCGTCGATGAAGGTGATGATCTGCCCGTCGGAGTCCTTGATCTCGGCGAGGACGGTCTTCAGCCGCTCCTCGAACTCGCCCCGGTACTTGGCCCCGGCGACCATCGCGCCGAGGTCCAGCGCGACCAGCCGCTTGTTCTTGAGCGACTCGGGCACGTCCCCCTTGACGATCCGCTGGGCGAGCCCCTCGACGACGGCGGTCTTGCCGACGCCGGGCTCGCCGATGAGGACGGGGTTGTTCTTGGTGCGGCGGGACAGCACCTGCACGACGCGCCGGATCTCCTGGTCCCGTCCGATGACGGGATCGAGCTTGCCCTCCCGGGCGGCGGCGGTGAAGTCGGTGCCGAACTTCTCCAGGGCCTTGTACTGGCCCTCGGGGTCGGCGGTGGTCACCCTGCGCCCTCCCCTCGCCTTGCGGAAGGCCTCCTGCAACTTCTTCGCACTGGCACCCTGCCCCTCCAGTACCTCACCGGCCGCGCCGCCCTTCGCGGCGATGCCGAGGAGCAGGTGCTCGGTGGAGAGGTACTCGTCCCCGAGATCCTTGGCGCGGGCCTGGGCGTCGGCGACCACCGCGAGCATCTCACGGCTGGGCTGCGGCGGCGCGACCGTGGACCCGGTCACGCTGGGCAGCCCGGCGACGATGCGCTCGGCTCCGGCGCGCACGGCCGCGAGGTCGGCCTCCACGGCGACGAGCAGGTCGGTGATGTTCTCGTTGTCCTGCCCCTGGAGCAGAGCCAGGAGCAGGTGGGCGGGGGTGAGGTCGGCGTTCCCCTCGGTCACGGCCCGGTTGCTGGCCGCGTTGATCGCGTCCCGGCTCCGGTTGGTCAGCTCGGCGTCCACGTTCTGGCTCTCCTCCTCGCGTCGGCCGTCGGCGGTCCGGCCGTGTCTCCCAGTGCTGACTCAGACAACGTACACAAAGTTGAGTCTATTCCACTCAAGGAGAACGGGCGCGAGTCCCCCGGTGGCACCAGGGTCGTCCCGCACGACTGCCGGAGGCGCGACGCGAGGGCCTTTTCAGCCAGTCCCGGAACCCTGTGATACCGCGAAATGTCCACGCAAACGACAGCGGCGTCACCGTGTTCAGGTCACGGTGACGCCGCTGCCGGGGGGAAGCACCTGAGCGATCTGTTACGACGGGGGAATCGCGTCAGGCACTGCGGGGGGTGGCCGAGATGGTCCTCACTTCGGGGACCTCCGGCTGGGTGAGCCGGTGGTCCCTCTGGTCCAGGTTCACAAAGATCATTCCGTACCGGATGGCACACCGCACGGGCTGCGGCGCCCCTCGCGGCCGCCGGAGGCACCGGTACGCCCGTACGTCGCCGTCCTCGTCCAGCGTGACGACGACCGGCTCACCGAAGACGGTCACCATCAGGGAGTCACCGGGGTGGGGGACCGCGGTGACCAGGTCGATGAAGTGCCAGCCGGAGCGGTAGGCGGTGGCCATCTCGCGCCGGAAGGAGCGGTCGTCGGGTGGCGTCGTCATGTCACGACCACGCACTGTCGTCCGTGGTGGCTTCTCCGTCCCCGCCGGTGGGCGATGCGTTCACCATCGCCAGTGACCAGGCGCTGTCCGCTCGAGCGTCACCCTTCTCGACGGAGAGGCCACTCAGTGTTCCGAAGGCCACAACGGCGGAGAAGGCGGCGACAAGCACCGAGCGAAGCATTCTCTTAGACATAGTCGGCTTCGTCCTCACTTGAAGGTCCCCTCTTCCCCCGTCGGATAAGACGATGGCTCATTCAGGCACGTCATGGCCACACAATCGGTGCATCATGTTCCTGCACGTTCAGGACCCTGGGGGGTGGAGACTTGACAACAAATCAGGCCAAAACGATACATCCCCATGCCATTACTGAACTGTGTGAGGAGGGCGGACGCCTCTACTCGAACGCCCTGCGGACCGGACGTATTGCCCGCGGGGAGGCGGAGTCCGTCCCCTGCCTGATGGAGTTCGCGCTCCTCCACCCCGATCCCGACGACGCGAACTGGCTGCTCCCGGTGTCCCCCGCGGTCGCCCTCGCCCGACGGCTGAATCCCATCGAGTACGAGATCTCCGAACGCAGGCGCACCTCGATCGAGCTGGCCGCGGCCTTCGAGCCCTTCATGGCCATCAGCGCACAGGGCGCGGCACCGACGCACTCGATCACCGTGCTGGAGGGTCTCGACCGCATCAACGCCGCCCTCGACCTGGCCACCGACCAGTGCCTGAGCGAGATGCTCACGGTCCAGCCGAGCGCACGGCACCCCGAGCGCAGGCTCATCGAAGCCCTGGAACGCGACAGGACGCTGATAGAGCGGGGGGTGCGGATCCGGACCCTCTACCAGCACACGGCGCGGTACAGCCCCGAACGCCTGGCCTACGTGGACCAGTTCCCGAACGGGAAGGCCGAGTACCGCACCATCGACGAACTGGTCGAACGCCTCATCATCTGCGACGAGGCCGTGGCCTTCATCCCCGTCCGGGACGACCGGCAGGTCGCCCTGGAGATCCGGCACCCGGGCCTGGTCCGCTACCTGACCAAGGTGTTCGAGTTCATCTGGAGCCGAGCGGTCCCCCTCACCGCCGGCGCCCCCTACGAAACGGCTCCCGACGGCATCACCGACATCCAGCACTCGATCGCCAAGCTCCTCGTGGAAGGACACGTCGACGAGGCCATCGCCCGCCGCCTGGGCATGAACGTGCGCACGTGCCGAGCCCACATCGCGAAACTGGCGACGGTCCTCGGCAGCGGCAGCCGCGCCCAGCTCGGCTACCTCATAGCCCAGTCGGGGATCCTGGAACAGGGACAGCAAGGAGCCGTGAGGGAAGGCCATCCGTGACCGAGGAGACGTACGACCGGCAGACGGCGGCCGACCCCTCCGTCCCGCACCCCGCGCACGGCCCGGAGGACCTGTGCGCCGTGGGGACGGAGGTGTACGTCCGGGCCCTGCGGGAAGGACGGCTGCGCGCGTCAGCCGCACAGCCGGCCCCCTGCCTCACCGCTCACGGCCTGCTGCGGCCCGCGCTTGACGACCTGGAGTGGCTGGAGCCGGTGGCACCCGCCGTGGCCCTGCACCGGCTGCTGCGCGCTTCGGAGGACCGCGTCGCCGACGAACGCCGGCGTTCCGAGCAACTGGCCGCGAACTTCGAACCGCTGATGCGGGTGAGCGGGCGGTACGACACCCCGCCGGCCGACCCCCTGATCACCGTGCACAGCGACAAGGAACACATCAGCTCCGTTCTCGACGCGGCCATGAACGCCGCCACCGAGGTCCTGGCCATTCAGCCGCACAACAGCTACGCGCCGTCCAAGACCCGCTACAGGGACGCCGCGCTGCGGCGCGACCAGGACCTGCTGGACCGCGGCGGCCGCATCCGGGCCATCTACCAGCACACCCTGCGCCACGCGCCACCGATCCTCGCGCGCTACGAACAGCTTCGCGGTGACGTCCAGGCCCGCACCCTGGACGAGGTCACGGACCGCCTGATCCTCATCGACCGGGCCGTGGCCTTCATCCCCGCCAACGAGGACCGCAGCCTCGCGCTGGAGGTACGCCAGCCGGCCCTCGTCTCCTATCTCACCACTACGTTCGACCGCCTCTGGCGCCTGGCCACCCCCATGCACCCCCAAGCCGTCCACCAGCCCACCCTCAACGGCATCACCCCCCGCCAGCGAGCCATAGCCGCACTCCTCGTCGAAGGGCACACCGACACCGTCATAGCCGACCGCCTCGGCATGAACGTCCGCACCGCCCGCGTCCACATCGCCAAACTCGCCGCCACCCTCGGCAGTGAGAGCCGGGCGCAGCTCGGCTACCTCATCGGGCGGTCGGGGATTCTGGACCGGGAACCCTGACGGCGGCGGGAGGCGGCGTGCTCCGCGGGGAGCCGTCCAGGCCGACCTGGGCTATGCGCACCCCCAGCTGCGTCCGGCTGGCCGCGCCCAGGGTCTCCGAGAGACGGGCGATGTGGGAACGGGCCGTGCGGACGCTGATGCCCAGCCGTTCCGCGATCACCGCGTCCTGATGCCCCTCCGCCAGGAGCGCCGCGATGGAATGCTCGCGGTGGGAGATGCCCTCGAAGCCGGTGTCGGGGAGGGGGGCGGTCAGGGGGATCGCGAGGCGCCACAGGCGTTCGAAGACCGTGACCAGGTAGGCGATCAGGGCGGGGTGGCGCAGCTCCAGGGCCATCGTGCGGTCGGTGTTGGCGGGGATGAAGGCCACCGTGCGGTCGAAGAGGATGAGGCGGTCGACGACCTCGTCCAGGGTGCGGGCCTCCACCGTGTCGCCCATCAGGTCCAGGTAGTTGAGCAGGCCCTGCCCGTGCCGGGCCACGTGCGTGTACAGGTCCCGCATCCGCACCCCGCGCCCGCGCAGTGCCAGCGCGCGGTGCAGTCCCTCCGACAGTTCGTCCTCACGCCGGATGCCGCCGGGCTGGACGGTGAGCACCTCCGTCGTGCACGCCTGCGTCGCCTCGTCCATCGCCGCCTGGATGCGGGCCAGGCCGTCGAGGACCCGGATCGCCGCGCCCCCGGACGCGGCCGGCGTCTGGATCTGCCGTCCGAGGCCCGCGTACCGCTCGAAGGCCTCCACCGCGGAGCCCACCCGCCGCTGACTGGCGCTCACCTCGTCGTGGACCCCGCGCAGCAGCCGGGTCATGACCTCCTGCGGGGAGGTCGGCACCAGCCAGTCCATGTCGTCCGGGTCGGGGTGCAGCAGGGCCAGTTCCAGCAGGCAGGGCACCGGCTCGGCGTCCCGGCGCGGCACCCGGCCGCGCCGTACGGCCCGGGAGTACATGCGGTCCCCGGCCGCGCACAGCCGGTCGGCACCGTGTGGATGCTCATCCGCCCCGTGCCCGGCCATCGCCCATCCCACCCCCGGTTCCGGCTCCTTCCGCAGCGCAACTATGCGCGGCCGGGACCGGGTCCGCAACACGGCTCCGCAGGGAACGACGGCCGGAAAACGCTGGTTGCAGCCGCTGTGCCCGGCGCGGTGTGCCGGGACCGGAGCGGTGTGCCGGGGCCGGAGCGGTGTGCCGGGACCGGCGCGGGACTACTTCAGCCCGATCTCCGCGCAGTCCTCCGCGTACTTGGCGGTGCAGATGTCGGAGACCTTGTAGAAGCCGTCCGCGACGACGGTCTGCTCGATGTTCTCCCGCGTCAGGGCGACGACGGGGACGAGCTGCGCGGGGATGCCCTTGTGGGTGGGGCTGTCGACCTTGTCGCGGGCGAGCGCGTCGAACTGGATGTCCCGGCCCTGGACCCGCGCCACGGCCATCTCCGCGGCGCTCTCGGCCTCCTGCGGGTAGGACTTGTACACGCTCATGTACTGCTCGCCGGTGACGATCCGCTGCACCGCGGCGAGTTCCGCGTCCTGGCCGGTGATCGGCGGCAGGTCGGTGACGCCCGCGTCCTCCAGGGCCTTGATGATGCCGCCCGCCATGCTGTCGTTGGCGGAGTAGACGCCCGCGATGTTCTTCTTGCCGATCTTCTCGATCGCCTCGATCATGTTCGCCTCGGCGTTCTGCGCCTTCCAGTCCTTGGTGTCGAAGGACTGGGCGATCGTCACCTTGCCGTTCAGCTGGGCCAGCGCCCCCGCCTTGAACTGCTTGGCGTTCGGATCGGTGGGCGAGCCGTTCATCATGACGATCTTGGCGGAGCTGCGCGCGTCGCTGCCGAGCGCCTCGACGAGGGAGCGGCCCTGGACCTCGCCGACCAGCTCGTTGTCGAAGGAGATGTAGGCGTCGATCGGGCCCTCGGCCAGCCGGTCGTAGGCGATGACCGGGATGCCGGCGTCCTTGGCCTTCTGCACGCTGTCCCCGACGGCCTTCGCGTCGACCGCGTCCAGGACGATCACGTCGACCTTGTCGTCGATCATCTGCTGCATCTGGGCGGCCTGCTTGGCGGGGCTCGCCTCGGCGTTGGCGTACTTGACGTTGCCCTCGTCGCGCGTGAGGTCGGCGATCTTCGCCTTGAAGAAGGGGTAGTCGAACTGCTCGTAGCGCGTGTTCTCCTTCTCCGGAAGCAGCAGTCCCACAGTGATGTCGTTGCCCTTGGTCGGGCTCGCCGCGTCACTGCTCTCCGACGCGTCCAGCGCACCGCAGGCGGCCAGCGAGAAGGTCATCATGGACGCGGCCACGGATATGGCGATACGACGGGCACGGCTGTTCACTGCGCTTACCTTCCGACACACGGGTGTTGTGGTGACCCAGGTGAGGGAAGCCAACGCTGTCTTCACGAAATCGTCAAGAAGTACTAGACCAATGAGACATCACCGTTGCGAACAGGCCCGGAGGTTCGGTCGAACTCCCGGGCCCGTCACAGCCGTTCTGCCTGGTACGGCCGGTCAGTCCGAGGACTGACCGCGCCGCTTCGGCCGCCACACCACCAGGGCGCTGGTCTGCTGTACCTCTTGGTACGGGACCAGGTCGCGGCGGTACGAGGCGTGCACCGCGGCTTCGCGCTGGCGCATCGCCGACGCCGCGCCGTCGAGGGCGTCCTGCAGCTCCGCCATGCGGGCCTGGAGCGCGGCGACCTGGTTCTCCAGTTCGATGATGCGCTTGATTCCGGCCAGGTTGATGCCCTCGTCCTGCGACAGCTGCTGCACCGTGCGGAGCAGTTCGATGTCGCGGGCCGAGTAGCGCCGGCCGCGGCCGGCCGTGCGGTCCGGGGAGACCAGGCCGAGGCGGTCGTACTGGCGCAGGGTCTGCGGGTGCAGGCCGGAGAGCTGGGCCGCCACCGAGATGACGTAGACCGGGGTGTCCTCGGTCAGTTCATACGGATTGCGTCGACGACCGTCCATCCCGTCAAGCTCCCTTCGCGGCCTGGAACAGCTCCGCCCGCGGGTCCTCGTCCGCGGTCGCCTCGCGATACGCCTCCAGCGCATCACGAGCCTTCCCCGAAAGGTCCCTCGGAACACTCACCTCGACGGTGACCAGAAGGTCACCGCGGGTGCCGTCCTTGCGGACCGCGCCCTTGCCCCTGGCCCGCATGGTGCGGCCGCCCGGGGTGCCCGCCGGCAGCTTCAGCGTGACGGGCGGGCCGCCCAGCGTCGGGACCCGGACCTCGCCGCCGAGGGCGGCCTCTGCGTACGTCACCGGGACGGTGACGGTGAGGTTGTCGCCCCGGCGCCCGAAGACGGGGTGCTCCTTGACGTGCACGACCACGTACAGGTCGCCCGCCGGGCCGCCCCGCTCGCCCGGCGTGCCCTTGCCGCGCAGCCGGATGCGCTGCCCGTCCGACACCCCGGCCGGGATGCGGACCTGCATCGTCCGCGAGGACTTGGCGCGTCCGGAGCCCTTGCAGACGTCGCAGGGGTCCTCGGCGATCAGGCCGCGGCCCTTGCAGTCCGGGCACGGGTCGGTGAGCGAGAAGCCACCGCCCGAGCCCCGGGCGACCTGGCCGGTGCCGACGCAGGTCGGGCACACGCGCGGCGTGCCGTTCTTGTCGCCGGTGCCCGAACAGGCCTTGCAGGGCGCCTGCGAGGACATCCGCAGCGGGACCGTCGCGCCCTCGATGGCCTCCGTGAAGCTCAGCGTGACCTCGGACTCGATGTCCTGGCCGCGCCGCGGCTGGGTCCGGGTGCCGGTGCCACCGGCGCCGGTGCGGTTGAACAGGCCCCCGAAGACGTCACCGAGCCCGCCGCCGAAGCCGCCGGCGCCCTGGCCTCCGCCCTGGGCGCCGCCCCCGAAGAGGTCGCCCAGGTCGAAGTTGAACGTTCCGCCGCCGCCCGCGCCCGGCCCCGGGCGGAAACCGCCGTTGCCGAAGAGGGCGCGGGCCTCGTCGTACTCCTTGCGCTTCTTGGGGTCACCGAGGATGTCGTTGGCCTCGGAGATCTCCTTGAAGCGCTCCTCCGCCCTGACGTTTCCCTTGTTGGCGTCCGGGTGGTTCTCGCGGGCGAGTTTCCGGTACGCCTTCTTGATCTCGGCCTCGGTGGCGTCCTTGGGGACGCCGAGAACCTTGTAGTAGTCCTTCTCGATGAAGTCCTTGGTACTCATCCCCGACGTCCCTCCTCTCGCGCCTCTTTCGTCACTTCGAGCTCAGCCCTCGTCCGGGCCACCGCTCTCCTTGGTGCCGGCGTTCCCCGCGTTGTCCGCGGAGTCGGAGCCGTCGGCGGCCTCGGTGCTCTCCTCGGCCGTTTTGACCGTCTGCGCTCCGGGCTGCGGCTCGGCGACCGCCACCCGCGCGGGGCGGATGGTGCGCTCGCCGATCCGGTACCCGGGCTGCAGGATCGCCACGCACGTCGTCTCGGTGACGTCCGGTGCGTAGGAGTGCATCAGGGCCTCGTGGATCGTCGGGTCGAAGGGCTCGCCCTCCTTGCCGAACTGCTGGAGGCCCATCTTCGCGATGGTCGTCTCCAGCGACTCCGCGACGGACTTGAAGCCGCCGACGAGTTCGCCGTGCTCCCGGGCCCGACCGATGTCGTCGAGTACGGGAAGCAGCTCGGACAGGAGGTTCGCGACGGCGACCTCCTTGACCGCGACGCGGTCCCGCTCGACCCGGCGGCGGTAGTTCTGGTACTCGGCCTGGAGCCGCTGGAGGTCCGACGTGCGCTCGTTCAGCGCCGTGCGCAACTGGTCCAGCTGGGCCAGCAGGCCCGCGTTCTCGCTTGCGTCCCCGGCCGGGGCCGCCCCCTCTTCGGAGGCGGCCTTCGGCTCGGCGTCGTCGGGAGTGGCGCCGGAGGGGACGTCGGGCTTCTCCTCGAAACCCGGGGTCTCCTCCGTCACGCGGCACCGTCCTTGCGCTCGTCGTCCACGATCTCGGCGTCGACGACGTCGTCGTCCTTGTCACCGGAGGCGGCACCGGCACCCGCGCCCGGGGCCTCGCCACCGGCGGCCTGCGCGCCCTGGGCGTCGGCGTACATGGCCTGGCCCAGCTTCTGCGAGACGGCGGCGACCTTCTCGGTGGCGGTGCGGATCTCGGCGGTGTCCTCGCCCTTGAGCTTCTCCTTCAGCTCGGCGACGGCACCCTCGACCTCGGTCTTGACCTCGCCCGGGACCTTGTCCTCGTTGTCCTTGAGGAACTTCTCCGTCTGGTAGACGAGCTGCTCGCCCTGGTTGCGGGACTCGGCGGCCTCGCGGCGGGCGTGGTCCTCCTCCGCGTACTTCTCGGCCTCCTGGCGCATCCGGTCGACCTCGTCCTTCGGCAGCGAGGAGCCGCCGGTGACGGTCATCTTCTGCTCCTTGCCGGTGCCGAGGTCCTTCGCCGTGACGTGCATGATGCCGTTGGCGTCGATGTCGAAGGCGACCTCGATCTGCGGGACGCCGCGGGGCGCCGGCGGCAGACCGGTCAGCTCGAACATGCCGAGCTTCTTGTTGTACGCCGCGATCTCGCGCTCGCCCTGGTAGACCTGGATCTGCACGGAGGGCTGGTTGTCCTCGGCGGTGGTGAAGATCTCCGAACGCTTCGTCGGGATCGTCGTGTTCCGCTCGATCAGCTTGGTCATGATGCCGCCCTTGGTCTCGATGCCGAGGGACAGCGGGGTGACGTCGAGGAGCAGGACGTCCTTGACCTCGCCCTTGAGGACACCGGCCTGCAGGGCGGCGCCGATGGCGACGACCTCGTCCGGGTTGACGCCCTTGTTGGCGTCCTTGCCGCCGGTCAGCTCCTTGACGAGCTCGGCGACGGCGGGCATGCGGGTGGAGCCGCCGACGAGGACGACGTGGTCGATCTCGGACAGCTGGATGCCGGCGTCCTTGATGACGTTGTGGAACGGCGTCTTGCAGCGCTCCAGCAGGTCGGACGTCAGCTGCTGGAACTGGGCGCGGGTGAGCTTCTCGTCCAGGTGCAGCGGGCCCTCGGCGGACGCGGTGATGTAGGGCAGGTTGATCGAGGTCTCGGTGGACGAGGACAGCTCGATCTTGGCCTTCTCGGCGGCCTCGCGCAGGCGCTGGAGCGCCATCTTGTCCTTGCCGAGGTCCACGCCGTGGCCGGACTGGAACTGCTTGACCAGGTAGTCGACGACGCGCTGGTCCCAGTCGTCACCACCGAGGTTGTTGTCACCGTTGGTGGCCTTCACCTCGACGACACCGTCGCCGATCTCCAGCAGCGAGACGTCGAACGTACCGCCACCGAGGTCGAAGACCAGGATGACCTGCTCGTCCTTGTCCAGGCCGTACGCCAGCGCGGCGGCGGTCGGCTCGTTGACGATGCGCAGGACGTTGAGGCCCGCGATCTCACCGGCCTCCTTGGTGGCCTGGCGCTCGGCGTCGTTGAAGTACGCCGGGACGGTGATGACCGCGTCGGTCACCTTCTCGCCCAGGTAGGACTCGGCGTCCCGCTTCAGCTTCTGCAGCACGAAGGCGCTGATCTGCTGCGGGTTGAAGTCCTTGCCGTCCAGGTTGACCTTCCAGTCGGTGCCCATGTGGCGCTTGACCGAGCGGATGGTCCTGTCGACGTTCGTGACCGCCTGGCGCTTGGCCACCTCGCCGACCAGCACCTCGCCGTTCTTGGCGAAGGCGACGACGGACGGCGTGGTCCTGGCGCCCTCGGCGTTGGTGATGACGGTGGGCTCGCCGCCCTCCAGAACGCTGACGACGGAGTTAGTCGTGCCCAGGTCGATGCCGACCGCACGTGCCATGGTGAATAACCTCCAGCTGACTTGAGTGGAACAGGCTCAAGTGTGCACGACACCCCCCGCGCGGTCAACAGAGGTGAGTCGGGCTCACTCAACTCTTATCCGTTCCTTACGCGCAACGACGCGCTGACCTGGTCTTTCTCGGCCCGCCTGGCCTGCCGAACCGGAAAAATCGACGCCCGGGAGGGCGCACGAGCCGGGGCACCAGTCACCCCGGCGAGCCCCTGGGGCTCCACCCACCGCTCCGGCCGGAGCTGCGCCCGGGACTGCCCCGGCGCCTTCGCCCCCGCCCGGGGACGCTCCCGCACCTGCGCCCGGGGCTGCGCCTCGCCCTGCGGGAGGGAGGGCACCTGCCCCTGCGCCCCGGCCGGCGCCCGGACCGCCCCCTGGCCCTGCACCCGGGCCGACGCCTGGCCCTGCGCCTGTTCTCGCATCCGGACCTGCGTCTGCCCTCGCACCTGACCCCTCACCCGGACCTTCGCCCGGCCCCATACCCGGGCCCACCCCCGCGCCCGCGCCCACCTCCGCGCCCGGGGCCGGGCCTGTGCCCGTGTGCGCGCCTGCTCCTGCGCATACCCATGGAGCTCCGCGCGAGTCCCGTGCGGTGACGTGCGGGCGACCCGGGTGTCCGCCCCCGCGCGCCGCTTCGGCGGTTCGTACACCCGCACCCGCAGCAGCGCCGCCACCCCGGCGGCCGCTGAGCCCGCCAGCCACAGCGCCGCCGTCCCCTCCACCCAGCGGGTGTGCACGAGCACGCCCACGAGCACCCCGCAGAACGCGGCCGCGCCGAGGACCACCACCGCGCCCTGCGGAGTGAGCCCGAGCCGCCGCAGCCGGTGCGGGAGGTGGTCGGGCCCGCCGCGCAGCAGGGGTCGCCCGGCCAGCCGGCGCGAGAGGAGTACGAGGACGGCGTCGGCGGTCGCCACAGCGGTCAGCGCGAACAGCACCGCCACACCGGCCCCGGGCGCGTGCCCCGCCCGGGTGAACACGGCCGCCCCGGCGAGCAGGAAGCCCGCGAACAGCGACCCGCACGCCCCGAGCGCGATCCGCGCGGGATGCCGGTTGTGCAGCAGGAACCCTGCCAGAGCGGCGGCCAGCGCGCTCAGCATGACCGCCAGCCCGTCCATCAGCTCCGCAGCGGCACAGGCGCCGATACCGAAGGCGGTCACCACACCCACCGTGCCGGCCACCCCATCGGCGTGGTCGAGCCCCCGGAAGGCGGCGGTGACCAGCGCCATCCAGCCCACGGCAAGCGCCCCCGGCAGCGGACCGGTCTCGCCGTACGGCACCACGCACGCCGCCGCGACAGCCGTACCGGCGACCAGCCACCGGAGCCGCAACCGCCAGACGTCGGCGGCCAGGCCGAGCGCGCCGACGGCGGCCCCGGCCACGAGCAGCCGGCCGACCCCGGCACCGAGCGGCACGACGCCGGCGCGGTCCCCGGCCCACGCGACCAGCCCGGTGACGAGGACCACGGCCGCACCCCCGAGCAGGGGGACGGGCCGCTGCCGTCGCCGGTCGACGAGGGAGAGGCGCAGGGCCGGCCCCCTCAGCAGCGCGGTGAGCAGGGTGGCGAGGAGAAAGGAGGCAGTGGCTGCAGCGATCCCGTAGAGCACGGGCACAACCTATGCCGGAATCAGGCTGAATATCATGATTTGCGACGAATGGCGCGTCCGACTCAGCGAGACCACCGGACCCGGCGACCGGACCCCGGGGCCAGGGTTGCCGTCGGGGTCGGCCGGCCGGGGGACGCCACCCGTCGGCCCGGGGGCCCACCCGTCGGCCCGGGGGTGCCCGCCGACCCTGGGGGTGCCACCCACCGGCCCCTGGGGGGCGCCCCCGTCGGCCGCGGACGGCGTCGGCCCGGTCAGGGTTGCCTCAGCGACGCAGATCACCGCACGTCCGGCTACAGTGCGGCAGAGGATGGGGGTAGTCTCAGACGGACTGAATAAGTTACCGCTTAGTAATACGACCCTCGCAACCTCGCAGGCCCGAGGAGCCCCCAAATGCAACTCGCCGCGATCATCGTGTCGCTGGTCCTGATCGTGGTCGGCGTCGCACTGTTCGGCCGCGCCGTCCTGCAGATCTACAACTCGATGCGGCTGGGCCAGCCGGTGCCGGCCGGCACGCGGACCAATGACCCCGCGCAGCGCACCCTCACCGTGGTCAGGGAGTTCCTCGGCCACACCCGGATGAACCGCTGGGGCGTCGTCGGGGTGGCGCACTGGTTCGTGGCGGTGGGCTTCTTCTCCCTGCTGCTGACGATCGTCAACGCGATCGGCCAGCTGTTCCAGGCCGACTGGATCCTGCCGGTCATCGGCGACTGGGCGCCGTACAACGTCTTCGTCGAGTTCATCGGCACGATGACGGTGCTCGGCATCCTGGCCCTGATCGCGATCCGCCAGGTGAGCAAGCCGAACAAGCCGGGCCGCAAGTCCCGCTTCGCCGGTTCCAACTTCGGCCAGGCGTACTTCGTCGAGGCCGTCATCCTCATCGTCGGCGTCTGCATCTTCATGCTGCACGCCCTGGAGGGCGCCCTCCACCACGTGGACGGCTACGAGGCGTCGTTCTTCATCTCGTACCCGGTCGTCTCCGCGCTCCAGGACCTGGACGTCTCCACGCTCCAGAACCTCGTCTACCTCTTCGCCGGCCTGAAGATCGCGACCTCCTTCATCTGGATGATCACGGTCGCCCTGAAGACCGACATGGGCGTGGCCTGGCACCGCTTCCTCGCCTTCCCCAACATCTGGTTCAAGCGCGACGCGAAGGGCGGCACCGCGCTGGGCGAGCTGCTGCCGATGACGTCGGGCGGCAAGCCGATCGACTTCACCGACCCCGGCGACGACGACGTCTTCGGCGTCTCCCAGGTCGAGCACTTCTCCTGGAAGGGCCTGCTCGACTTCTCCACCTGCACCGAGTGCGGCCGCTGCCAGTCGCAGTGCCCCGCCTGGAACACGGGCAAGCCCCTCTCCCCCAAGCTCCTGATCATGTCCCTGCGCGACCACGCGCACGCCAAGGCCCCCTACCTGCTGGCCGGCGGCGGCAAGACCATGGAGGGCGAGGAGAAGGCGTCGGCCGAGGCGTTGAAGGACGTGCCCGCGGCAGCGCTGGCCGAGGCCGAGCGCCCGCTGGTCGGCACCCTCGAGGAGAACGGCGTCATCGACCCGGACGTCCTGTGGTCCTGCACCACCTGCGGCGCCTGCGTCGAGCAGTGCCCGGTGGACATCGAGCACGTCGACCACATCGTCGACATGCGCCGCTACCAGGTCATGATCGAGTCGGCGTTCCCGTCCGAGGCGGGCACGATGCTCAAGAACCTGGAGAAGAAGGGCAACCCCTGGGGCCTGGCGAAGAAGCAGCGCCTGGAGTGGCTCAAGGAGCTCGACTTCGAGGTCCCGGTCGTCGGCAAGGACATCGAGGACCTCACCGAGGTCGAGTACCTGTACTGGGTCGGCTGCGCCGGCGCCCTGGAGGACCGCGCCAAGAAGACCACCAAGGCCTTCGCCGAACTCCTCCACATCGCGGGCGTCAAGTTCGCGATCATGGGCGGCGACGAGAAGTGCACCGGTGACTCCGCCCGCCGCCTCGGCAACGAGCCCCTGTTCCAGGAGCTCGGCATGGAGAACGTCATGTCCCTCAACGCCGCCTTCGGCGAGGAGATGGACGACGACGGCAAGGTCCTGCCCGAGTCGGCGAAGCCCAAGTCGGCGAAGAAGATCGTCGCCACCTGCCCGCACTGCCTCAACACCCTGGGCAACGAGTACCCGCAGCTCGGCGGCGACTACGAGGTCATCCACCACACCCAGCTGCTCCAGCACCTGGTGGACGAGGGCAGGCTGCTCCCAGTGACCCCGGTCGAGGGCATCATCACGTACCACGACCCGTGCTACCTGGGCCGGCACAACAAGATCTACACGCCGCCGCGCGAGATCATCGCCGCCGTCCCGGGCGTCCGCAACGAGGAGATGCACCGCCACAAGGAGCGCGGCTTCTGCTGCGGCGCCGGCGGCGCGCGGATGTGGATGGAGGAGCGGATCGGCAAGCGCATCAACAACGAGCGCGTCGACGAGGCCCTGTCCGTCAACCCCGACATCGTCTCCACCGCCTGCCCCTTCTGCCTCGTCATGCTCACCGACTCCGTCAACGGCAAGAAGAACGACGGCAAGGCCAAGGAGTCCATCCAGGTCGTCGACGTCGCCCAGCTCCTGCTGGACTCCGTCAGGACCCCGGCCGACCCGGCGGACGAGCCGGAGGCCGAGAGCGAGCCGACGCCCGAGCCGGTGAAGTAACCGGCCCGCGCCCTTCCCCTCGCAGACACCCCCAGGCTCCGTCCGGACCTGGGGGTGTCGCCGTACACCGGACACGCGCGTCATGGCCCGTACGCGCCCGCCGCCGCCGACCTCCCGGGGGAACCCCGCGGGGGCAACCCGCCGAAAGCCCTCGGGGCCCTCGGGGGCCCTCGGGGTACACCCGTAGGGGATGTCACAGCTCGGCCGCAAAGGCCGCCCCGGAAGGCCGGGTCCGGCACGTCACTCTCCGGGACCAGGTACGTTCGAAGGCGTGGCTGGATTCAGGATCGGACGCGGCCGGGACAACGGCGCTCCTCACGCGCGACCGCAGAACCCTCCGTACGGACAGCAGGCGCCCCAGGGACCGTCGTACGGCGGTCCCGCGACGCCTCGGCAGCCGTACCCGCAGCAGCCGTACGGGGGTGGCGGCCCCGGCCCCGGCGGCCCGTGGCCCCAGCCCCACGGTGGGGGACACGGTGAGCCGGAGTACTTCGGCGACGGCGGCGGCTACCCCCAGGGCGGCCCGCACCACCCGCCGGGGGGCCAGGCCCCGTACGACCCGTACGCGGCCAACAATCCGGGTCACACCCAGGCGTTCACGGTCGGCGACGACCCCTACAACCAGGGCGGGACCTACCGCGCCGGTGCCGCCCCGGCGCCCGGCCCGGTCGGTCCCCGCCTGCACTGGAAGGCCCTGCTGAGGGGGGTCGTCCTCGCCCCCGACCAGACCTTCCTCCAGATGCGGGACTACGCGATGTGGGTCCCCGCGCTCGTCGTCACGTTCCTCTACGGCCTGCTGGCGGTCTTCGGCTTCGACGGCGCCCGCGAGGAGGCGATCAACGCCACCCTCTCGAACGCGATCCCGATCGTCCTGACCACGGCCGTGGCGATGGTGCTGAGCGCGTTCATCCTGGGCGTGGTCACCCACACCATGGCCCGCCAGCTCGGCGGCGACGGCGCGTGGCAGCCCACGGTCGGCCTCTCCATGCTGATCATGTCGATCACGGACGCGCCGCGCCTGGTCGTCGCGATGTTCGCCGGCGGCGACGCCTCCTTCGTCCAGATCCTCGGCTGGGCCACCTGGGTCGCGGCCGGCGCCCTGCTGACCCTGATGGTCAGCCGCTCCCACGACCTGCCCTGGCCGAAGGCGCTCGGCGCTGCCGCGATCCAGCTGATCGCACTGCTGTCGATCGTGAAGCTGGGCACCTTCTGACGAGCCGGCCGGCACGACGAGCCGGCCGGCACGCGGAGACCGCACACGTAGGGCCCCCGGCGAGACACGCCGGGGGCCCTACGCACGTCTTCCGGACTTCCGGAGACCAGGCACCTTCCGAAGAGCAGGCGCCCTCCGGGGGCCGTCAGGCGTCGAGCACCTGCCCGGCCCGCCGCACGACAGGTTCCTGAACCGACCAGGGGAAGTTGATCCACTCGTCGGTCCGCTTCCACACGTACTCGCACTGGACGAGCGAGTGGGACTTCTCATAGATCACGGCGCTGCGGACCTCGGCGACGGTGTCCAGGCAGAAGTCCCGCACCAGCTTGAGCGTCTTGCCGGTGTCGGCGACGTCGTCGGTGATGAGGACCTTCTTCCGGGAGAAGTCGATGACGTTGGGCACGGGCGCGAGCATGACGGGCATCTCGAGCGTGGTGCCGACCCCGGTGTAGAACTCCACGTTCACGAGGTGGATGTTCTTGCAGTCGAGGGCGTAGGCCAGTCCACCCGCCACGAAGACCCCGCCACGCGCGATGGAGAGCACTATGTCGGGCTCGTACCCGTCGTCGGCGACGGCCTGCGCGAGCTCGCGCACGGCGACGCCGAACTGCTCGTAGGTCAGATTCTCCCGAACGTCACTCATGCGCGTGTCCCGCCTGCGTTCTCGCTGCTCATACCTGGGTCCGATGGAAGTTGAGGAAGGACCGCGAGGCCGTCGGCCCCCGCTGCCCCTGGTAACGGGACCCGTACCGCTCGCTCCCGTACGGGTGCTCGGCCGGCGACGTGAGCCGGAACATGCACAGCTGCCCGATCTTCATGCCCGGCCACAGCTTGATGGGCAGGGTCGCGAGATTGCTGAGCTCGAGCGTCACGTGTCCGGAGAAACCGGGGTCGATGAACCCGGCGGTGGAGTGCGTGACGAGCCCGAGCCGCCCGAGCGAGCTCTTCCCCTCCAACCGCGAGGCGAGATCGTCGGGCAGTGAGACGACCTCGTACGTACTGGCCAGCACGAACTCACCGGGGTGCAGGATGAACGGCTCGTCCCCCTCCGGCTCCACGAGCCGGGTCAGGTCCGCCTGCTCCACGGAGGGGTCGATGTGCGGGTACCGGTGATTCTCGAACACCCGGAAGTAGCGGTCGAGGCGCACGTCGATACTCGACGGCTGCACCATGGAGTCGTCGAAGGGATCGATGCGGACCCGCCCGGAATCGATCTCGGCCCGGATGTCCTTGTCTGAGAGAAGCACGCACCGAGGATACGCAAGGCGCGCGGAGCAGCGACAATCGCCGCCGCGCCGCGCGCCCGGTCCTACTGGAGTCCTGCTGGGGGTCCCCCCGGCGGGAGGCCGGCTACCGCTTTCCGGAACCCACCGGCACGGCACTCCGCAGCCGCGCACACCGCGGACATCGGACGAGCCGGCCGGGGCCGAGTCGCTCGGCCTGCTGCATCGGGAACGAGGCGGCGGTGAACACGTGCCCATCGGCACAGCGGAGGACGGTGCGATCCATCAAGTCCTTCAAGTCCCTTCCCCAAGAGCCGCGTCTGGCTTACTACCCTGACGACAAAAGCCACAGTACGGGATCAAAGAGACGTCTCTCCAGGCGGCACTCCGACCCCTCCCGGACCGCCCCGAGGCCCCCACCGTACGCCCCAACTCCGGCCCCCCGCAGCCGCATCACCCCGCCGAAACGCCCACCGGCCCCACGGCGCGAACACCGGGGGCCGGAGATGAGGTAGAGTGAGCAAGCGTCCAGGCACCGACCGTGATCGGCGTCTTGTGCGGGTGTAGTTTAGTGGTAGAACATCAGCTTCCCAAGCTGAGAGTGCGAGTTCGATTCTCGTCACCCGCTCCAACAGAAACCCCCAGGTCATCGACCCGGGGGTTCTTTGTTGTCTGGACCAGTGGGCGGGCTGCGCACCACAACCGCACCATAAGGACGCGCTACCCGGTGGCGGGACGGTCCTTGTGGTGCGCACCGTCGTCGCCGGTGTGGTTCTTCGCACGCTCGGCACGCACCATGTCGTCGAGCCCCGAAGCCACATCACGTTGCCGCTCCTCGTCGGAGCGCTGATAGATCAGCGCGGCCTTCTCGGACGACTGGCCGGCGCGGACCACCGTGTCCTTGAGGGTGGCCCCCGAACGGGTCGAGAGCGTGTGCCCGGTGTGCCGGAGATCGTAGAAGCGGAACCCCTCCGGGAGACCCGCGACCGTGCGGGCCCGTCGCCACTTCCGCCCGAACGAGGTGCGCCGGAAAGGTGCGCCCTTCTCACCGACGAAGACCAGACCGTCCGGCTCCTTCTCGGCGAACCACGCGAGGTGCTGCCTCACCTCCTGGTGCAGACAGCTGCATCGGACGGTCCCGCTGCCAGCGCTTGTGATCCGACCGCTTCCGCCTCCGAACCCCCGGCTCCACCAGCCCTTGCCGGACCAGGACCCGATAGACGGTCATCCGCGACGGCACCGGCGTCACGGTTCCGGACCGCTCCAGCACAAACGCGATCCGCCGCGGACCACACTTCGGGTGCTTGCGCCGCAGCTCACACACCACCGCTTCCACCTCGGCAGACGCCTGATGCGGACACGACGCCGGCCTGCGCGACCGGTCCGCCAACCCGGCCAGGCCGGAGGCCTCATACCGGCACTCCCAGCCGCTGACCGTCTGCCGCGACACCCCCAGCGACGCGGCCACCTCCGTCACCGTCGCACCCGCCAGCACCGCAAGCACCGCCCGGTGTCTCTGCTCGACAACCGACAACCGACAACCGACAACAACACTACCGCCCGCAAAATAGCTGATCTTTCGGCGACGGCCCCTTATACCGTCGGGACCGACCCGTCTTCAGCGGATTCGTCGATGCAACGCTCCTGGATCCAGCCGCGCATCCAGTAGCGGTACCCGAACTGCTGCTCTGCATCACCCAACCGATCAAACGGGCAGGCGCCAGAGGATTTCCCAGCTCTATACGCGTCCTGGCCTGAGCGGATCAGGGTCAGAGCGGCCTGTCTGTTCAGCTGCACCTTACAATCCCCCTTCGAACGACGTCCAACGCCGCCCATTCTTTTGCGCTGCATCGATGGAAGTTCCGCAACCACAAAACGGATCGAGTACCAAACGCCAGGCTTACTACTCGAAGCGATGATCCGCTCAAGCAATGTAAGAGGCTTTTGTGTCGGATAATCCAACCACTCAACGGCCTGAGAGTTCAGCGGAGGGATATCGACCCAAGCATCCCCCATGGGGACGCCAGGCTGCTCCGCCAGGTACAGCTTGCGGCGAATTCGCGCCCCTTCCTCTGCGTTTGACGGGACATGCTCCGCTGAGGCTTGACTGACTCGCTGCGCCCGGGCTCCGCACAGCAGCCAACTTCACTAGATGAGGTCCCCCAAGTTCACGAGCACGGCACCAGCTGCTCGCTCGTCAGGGGGCTCAGCGAGGTCTCGCGCCGTTCGGACCATAGCCATGATTCGATCTGGCAACCGTCTAATCTTACGAGAACTAACGTCGGTCAGGCCCCGATAGTGAGGAAGGGTCAACGACTCTGGATCGGCGGCAGCTATTTTGTCAAGGAGTCTCTGTTCAGCTGCGTCTAGATCCGCCAGGGACCTTTGATCCATTTCCTCGAACGGATATCCATCTCCCAGGATATCTACACGCGAATCGTGACTTACCCGCGCCAGGGGTGCACTGCTGAGCGCCCCTCGCGATCCGACAGGCGAACGCTCATAACCTCTGTCATTTGCACGTTTTTCCCCACTCTTTTGGCGTCGGACTACCTCTTGAGGCATCTCCGTAGCCTCAGTTAGCCAGTCACCAAGTCCGCGGATATGGAGACTTCGCGTTTCGGCGTGAGCGATATCAAGCCATGTACCGTCATGGCTTCCACTTCAGCTTGCGTCGAACGACCAGATGAGGCCGACTTCTTCACGGGACACCGCGAGCAGGCCGAAGTCCCAGGCGTACTGGGACAGCGGCCAGCAGCCGGTGACCTTCTTGTAGAAGTCGGGGTGGCCGTCGTCGTATCGGGTGTTCGTGAGGAACTGCGAGCCCTGCGGGAAGCGCGACAGGATCACCTGCGCGTGTTCTTCCATGCCCGTCCTGCGGTCGTCGAAGCAGTACTGCCGCGACACGTCCATGCCGTCCGTCGCCAGCATGACGAGCAGCCGTACGACGGCGGACCGCGGGATCTCGAACAGCCGGCTGCGCCACTCCGCGGCCCCTGCCTCATCCGCCGGCGGGACCCGGAACGGGAAGCCAGGATCCTCCTCCAGTTCCACTTCTCCCTGCTCAGAATCCCGGCCCCGCCAGCCACGGGGGTCGGCCACCTCGCGGTGCATCACCGCGGACACATCGGGCAGCCAGTCCCCATGTGTGCGCGGGCCGACACCGATGAAGGAGTATCGGTTGCGGTACATCTCCACAGCCGCCGCCCACGTATCGGCATCGAGGTGCGCCTGCGGACCGCTCTGACGCGCGGGCTCGGTTTCGCTGTCCATCCGGGTCTCTCTCATCAGCCATCAGGCCGCACCCCAGTTCCGCAGCACCGCCCTGTGCGCCGCGGCGTAGTTGATCTCCCCGTTGACCACGACGTCGTGCAGCCACGCCTGAGCCGCCTGTAGGTCCGCCGCGGACCGGTCCCACTCGCCCACCACCGACCTGCCGACCTGCCGACCTGCCGACCTGCCGACCGGGCAGGAGACCGTTGAGCCAGAGCCGAGTCCGCACGGCGAGCACCGCCTCTACAAGGCGTCGCGGCTCAGACCTTCTCCGCACTCAGGCGCGGATGCTCGGCAGTGAGCAGCCCGATGTCTTCCACGTCCGAAGTCAGAATCGTCACCCGGCCAGGATGCTGCAAGGCGGTCGCGCACAGCATGGCGTCGATGGCGTACTTATGGCCGTGCAGCCCCGCTGCCCGCAGCAAGGCGGCAGCGGATTGCGCGACGGCTTGGGTCACCGGCTCGACGCTCAGGCGGGACAGGGTCCACTTCAGTGCGGCATCGTTGATCTTGGGATGGATCACCTCGACCAACACGGCCGCCGAGGTGATCACGGGCAGGTCCGCGTCGCGAGCCGCCGTCAGCCACTCGTGGATTTCCCGATCCCGGTGTACGGCCTTCGCCAGGCCCTCGCTGTCCAGGACCAGGACACCGCTCACGCGGCCGCCCCGGCGTTCGTGGCGCCTCCGGTCAGCCGGGCACGCTTGGCCGCCACGGCCTCGGGATCGGCCGGACCGTGCACCTTGTCGAAATCTGCGATCAGCTCGTCCAGATGGTCGCGTTCGATCTGCCGCTGGGCCGCCTTCTCCAGGTAAGCCGAGACGCCTCGCTTGCCGACCCGCTCACGGATGGCCTGCAGGGTTCCGGCGGTCAAGGTGACGGAGATACCGCTGGTGGGGCCGTCGCCGGGCGGGAAGTCAACGTCGTCGTCAGTCACACTCCGAGTATGCCATTCGACATAGCACAGCGGGCGGAGAGTGCACCGCGCGGCTCTGATCGAATGACAGAGGCCCCGGCGCCAGGCGCCCGTGGATGCAGTGCGGCCGCAACGCCCCGTCCAACAGCTGATCCCCGCACTGGACGGACCGTGTGCAGCCGTCTCCCCGGTGGCGCCGGCCTACCGCTTTCCGAGGTCCCGTGCCCTCCGCATGCCCGTGAGAACGGAAAGCCACGGTCGACGACGGTGCGTTCCGACACGCACGATCGCCTCGAGGGTCAGGTATCAATGCTGGTCAGAGCCATGGAGCCTGTGCGAGCGCCGTCGCTTCCCAAGCTGAGAGTGCGAGTTCGATTCTCGTCACCCGCTCCATGAAGAAGGCCCAGGTCATCGACCCGGGCCTTTTTGCTGTTCTCGGCGATCACCCGCCGCGTGCCAGATTCGTGCCAGAAGGCTTGTCCGACACCTCCCGGGAACGCGGGCTCGAACACCGCCACGTCCATTCTTGTCCTCCGGGTGCCTGTCAGGCGAGGTACCTGCTCCGCCCATCAGCCCGGCACCGGCAGACACACGCCCTCACCAGGCGCTACTACCGGAGCCAGAAGACCGGACGGTAGCGCCGCAAGTCTCCGTTCGGCCGTCCGCTCCTGTAGAGGAGTCACAACTGCCGGCACGGGCAACAGAGCGTTCGCATGGCTGATGAGAGGCAACCGCGAGCCGAGTTCTGCGCAGAACGCCGCACGAGCGAACGCAGTACGCTGAGTCGCGCGGGACCAGGCCCGCCGCACAGTGTCCGGGAGGCGTGTCATGACTGCCGAGATGGTGGCCCCGGCGTGGATGCACGAGCAGATCACGGCGGAGGAGTACGAGTCGTGGTCCGAGGAGCAGTGCGCCGGCATCGAGATCGTGGATGGAATGGTCGTCGTGAGTCCCAGCGCGTCCAAGCGGCACAATCGGCTGGCCCGGCTCCTGGCGAATGCCCTGGACGCCGCCGCAGGCCCGGACTGGAACGCCGACACTGATTTCGACGTCCGACTGCAGGACGTCCCGCTGACCAATCGCCGCCCCGACGTCATCGTCTACCGTGCGGACACGATCGACATCACACCCACCCGGCCCGAGCACGTACTGCTCGTGGCCGAGGTCGTGTCGCCGGGCTCGGAAACCACCGACCGGATCGTGAAGGCGGACCAGTACGCCAAGGCCGGGATCGGCTTCTACTGGCGGATCGAGCAAGCCGCGACGGGTGCACCGCTGGTGTATACGTACCTGCTCGACCCCGCGACGAGGACGTACCGCGAGGGGGACGTGTTCGCCGGCGTCTTGAAGGTCACCGCCCCCTTCGCGGCGGAGATCGACCTCGGCCAGATTTGAATGGGTCGCGGGCAGAGGGGATGCTCGGCCTGCGGCGTTGCGCCCCCTAAGCTGAGAGTGCGAGTTTGATTCTCGTCACCCGCTCCATGCAGAAGGCCCAGGTCAGAGACCCGGGCCTTTTTGCTGTGTTCCGCGATCACTCGCCGCGTGCCAGATTCGTGCCAGAAGGCCTACCGGGTTCCTTCTCCGTGGCAGCGGCCCGCGCCTTCCGCACGGTGGCGTCCAGCCCGGCGGCGACCTCTTGTCCCTCGTCGTCGGAGTGCTGAGGGATCGGTGCCGCCTTCTCACCGGAAGAGGCGGCCGTGCCGCATGGGCTCGTGGACGTTGTAGCGGCGTCCCGTGCTCACGACAGGAGTGTCATGACACCGTAACCGCGCTTTCCCCGGGGTCGCCGCACCGTTCAGGATGGTGATCGACACGGCAGAGACCAGCCGGAACGACCAGTCCGGCCCGGCCACATCACCATCAGCAGGGGGAGTCCCGCCATGCTTCGCACGCACCGCCGCAAGTCCGTCCTCGCCGCCGCGGCCCTGGTGGCCACGACGATGCTGCTGACCGCCTGTCAGGGAGAGGACACGGAGGACGCCGGCAAGTCGACCGGGGCCACGGCCTCGGACTCGGCCGCCAAGGGGAAGTCCGACGACGGCGGGAGTGGCACCGGCGCCGGTTCCGGCAGTGAGTCCCAGTCGGGCGAGAAGGGCTCGAAGAGCGGCACGGTGTCGGGCAAGTGGGTCGGCACGGTCTCCTACCTCGCCCCCGGGAAGTACACCGTCACGGACGCGAACGACGCGGAGCAGGCGTTCTTCACCTCCGAGGACACCGACATCCAGGGTGCGGGCAAGATCTGCGGTGACGCGGACGGCCAGGCCGCCACGCCGTGCACCGAGGAGGAGCTCGAAGCCGCGGCCAAGAAGGGGTTCGGGGCGACGGTCGACGTCAAGGACGGAGTGGCTGTCAGCATCATCGAGGACCACACCGACAGCGGCACCGGCGCCGGCAACGGTACGGGCGAGGGCGAGAGGTCGGGGCTCTTCTCCGGCACGCTCGGGTACATGGCCCCGGGCAAGTACTCCCTCAGCCGCGACGGTAACGAGCGTGCGTTCTTCACCGGCACCGACACCGTCATCAACGGCGCCGGCTGGGTCTGCGGTGACGCGGAGACCGTCACGCCCTGCACCGAGGAAGACCTCGAAGCCGCGGCCAAGAAGGGCGGCATCGCTGTCGCCGTCCAGGTCGAGGACGGGGTCGCCGTCACCATCGACGAGGAGCACAACTGATCGCGGAGCCGAGCGGGGGAACGGGTCGACGCGGTCTTCACTACGCTCCGCGACGGCACCGTCCACGGACTCCGCGTTCCACGTCCCGCCCGAGGGGTACGCGGCCCGTCCTGCCCCGTTCACTCGGCAAGGGAGCAAAGGGAAGCGCCGGGGCGACCGAGGTCTTCGAGCCGCCCCGGTCCGGGGGAGTCAGTACGCCGAGTGCAGCGGGATCGGGCTCGGAGACCACCGACCGGATCGTGAAGGCGGACCAGTACGCCACGGCCGGGATCGGCTTCTACTGGCGGACGAGCTGGCCGCGACGGGCACACCGCTGGTGTATACGTACCTGCTCGACCCCGCGACGAGGACGTACCGCGAAGGGGACGTGTTCGCCGGCACCCTGAAGGTCACCGCCCCCTTCGCAGCGGAGATCGACCCCGGCCGGATCTGAACCGGCCGCCGGGCAGTCAGAGGGACTGCTCAGCCCCCGCTCCGTGCAGAAGGCCCAGGTCGTCGACCCGGGCCTTGCTTGTTGCCCAGGCCCATTGGCGGATGAGGGGGCGGTGTGGCCCCCACGTGCCCCAGTGGGGGGACCGTGACCGCCACGGCGCGGCTGCCCCGGCCCAGGGCGTCCGGTTTGCCTCCGTCCTCGGCGCTCACCCCGCAGCCGGCTCCCGGCACCACGGTGAGGGCCGCTTCGTCACGATCGAGCCGCGTGCCGTCACCGCAGCTCCGTCTGCTCATGCCTGCCGCCGGGCGGCGGTGACCGTCGACCGGTCGGTCGGTGCCGGTGGGTGGGGCACGGACCGGGTGAGTTCCTGCTCCAGTGCGTCCAGGGCTCGGCGGGCGTCATCGATACGTCGGCGCAGGGGCAGGTGGTCTCCAGTCGGCGGGTCGGCGTGTGGCGACTCGGCCGGTGGTTCGTCCTGGTCCATGTGGCGGGCTTCGTCGAGGGAGGTGATGACGACGCCGATGAGGACGTTGACGAGGACGAACGAGGCGAGCAGGACGTAGGAGGCGTAGTAGAGGAGGCTCCAGCGCGAGATGTCCAGGCCGGCGTGGACGGCGTCCCCGATGCCGTCCAGGGTCATCAGCAGGAAGAGGGTGAGCGCGGCGCGGCCGAGGGAACCGTAGTGCTCCGGGTCGTGCCGGCCGAAGAAGACCCAGCCCACCATCGCGTACACGTACAGCAGCAGAGCCCCGACGAGCAGGAAACTCAGGGTGCCCGGCAGACTGCGGGCCACCGCGACGAGCATGACGCGCAGCTGCGGCAGGAAGCGGGCGGTGCGCAGCACGCGGGCCAGGCGCAGCAGCCGCAGGACGGTGCTGTTCTCGCGCAGGAAGGGCAGGAAGGCACACAGGACGACGGCCAGGTCGAACAGGTTCCAGGGGTCCTTGAAGAAGGCGCGGGGCCGGTCGGCGTGGGCCGCCATGCGCAGCAGGACCTCGAGGGTGAAGGCGGCGAGGCAGGTGTGCTCGGCCGTGCGTAACCAGTGGTGCCAGTCGGCGGCCACTCCGGAGTACGTCTCGATGCCGAGCAAGGCGGCGTTCACGAGGATCAGGACGAACACGGTGGCGGCGAACCACCGGGCCTCCGTGACGGCTCGGCATCGTAGGGCCAGGGCCGTACGGACCGTGCGAACTGGGTGCTCGGGCATCCTGCTGCCTTGTCTCCTCGCGTGCGCGGCGTCCAGCCCGGATCGGCTCCGGCGGGCAGGGTCCGGACGTCGGCGATCCGGCTCCGGAATCGATTTCTACAGCACTGTAGTTTCTGACGGGCGAGTGGTGCCGGTGAGCCGTCGGCCGCGTCCGGAGGGATACGCGCGAGCGCCCCAGGGCGACCCGGGGCGCTCGGGCATCAGGCGGCTGTTCAGGCCGGGCGGGGCTGGAGGTAGCGGGCCAGCAGGTCGTCCAGGCTCACCATGCCGACGAGCCCGCCGGAGCCGTCGCGGACCACCGCGAGGGTGGCCCGGCGTCGGCGCAGCAGTTCGATCGCTTCGGCCACCGTGGTCTCCTCACGGAGTTCGGGCACGGGGCGGGCCAGGGCACGGGCGGTGGTGGGCCGGCCTTGGGAGCGGGCGACCAGGACGTCGCGGGCGTGCACCGAGCCGAGCACGACGTTGCCCTCGCGGACCAGGAGCCGAGTGCGGTCAGTGGCGGTGGCGAGGGCCAGGATCCGTTCCGCGTCGGCGTCGGCGTCGACCGCGGTGATCGCGGCGGCCGGGATCCGGAGCTCGCGCACCGGGGTTTCCGGCTCGGTGAGCGAACGGGTGAGCAGTGCGGAGTCGGTCTCGTTGATGAGGCCGAGCCGTTCGGACTCCTCCACCAGGTGAGTGAGCTGCTCGCGGTTGTGGACGGAGGCCAGCTCGTCGCGCGGGGTCACCCGGCAGAGCCGGACGAGCGCGTTGCTGACCCGGTTGAGGACCCGGATGAGCGGGCGTACGGCGGTGGCGACGCCCCGGAAGGCCGGGGCGAGCAGCATCGCGGAGCGCTCGGGGTGGGCGATGGCCCACGATTTGGGCGCCATCTCGCCGAGCACCATGTGCAGGAAGACGACCACGATCATCGCCACCGCGAAGGCGATGCCGTAGCTGAGCGCACTGGGCAGGCCGAGCTCGTGCAGCAGCGGGTCGAGTTCGTGGGAGATCGCGGGCTTGGAGACCGAGCCGAGGCCCAGCGTGCACACGGTGATGCCGAGCTGGGCGCCGGCCAGCATCAGGGACAGCTCACGCATCCCCGCCAGTGCGGCCTTGGCGCCGCGCCGCCCTTCGGCGACCGCCTGTTCCATGCGGTGCCGTTTGGCGGCCACCAGGGCGAACTCGGCAGCGACGAAGAATCCGCTGCCGATGAGCAGCAGTACGGTGACGAAGAGCGCCATCGGGAAACTCATGCCTGCTCCTCCGCCTCGTCGGCCAGCCGCTCGATCCGGACCCGCTCCGGAACGTGCCGGTCCAGGGTGCGTACGTCGATCAGGACGCTTCCACCGGTGGGAAGCTCCACGGTGAGCCGGTCACCGATGGTGGGGAAGCGGCCGAGCCGGTCGACGATCAGACCGGCCACGGTGTCGTAGTCGTCCTCCTCGGGCAGCTCGATGCCGGTGGCCTCGGCCACCTCGTCCAGACGGCGCCCGGCGTCCACCAGCCAGCCGCCTCCGTCCGTCACCGCGATGGCGATGACGGTGTCCGACTCGTCGGCGATGTCACCCACCAGCTCCTCGGCGACGTCCTCGTAGGTGACGACACCCGCCACCCCGCCGTGCTCGTCGAGGACCACGGCGAACTCGTCGTCCCGCTCCCGCATCCGCTCCACGGCGGCCGGCAGGGGCAAGGTGTCCGGCAGGAGCAGCGGCCCCCGGGCCAGCGAACCGGCCGTGCCGGAGGTCAGCCGGGCAGCGGCCAGGCCCATCAGTTCTCGCACCCCGAGAACACCGGCGACGTCGTCCGGGTGGTCTCCGAGCACGGGGTAATTGGAGTGGCCGTACCGTCCGACGAGCTCGATGGCCTCGGCCGCGGTGGCGTCCTTGCGGACGAAGACCGCGTCGACGCGCGGCACCATCACTTCGCGCAGCGTCCGCTCGGAGAACTCCAGTACGTGGTCGACCAGCTCGGCCGTCTGGCGGGGCAGCTGTCCCTGGTCGTGGGACTCGCCGATCAGGTGGCCCAGCTCCTCCAGCGTGGCGCCGTGGTGCAGTTCCTCGACCGGCTCGATACCGATCTTGCGCAGCAGCCCGTTCGCCGCGCCGTCGAAGACGCGCACCACCGGGCCGACCACCTTCAGGTAGGCCAGCGTGGAGCCGGCCAGTGCCTTGGCCAGCTGTTCCGGGACGGCGATGGCGAGGTTCTTCGGTGCCAGCTCGCCCAGCACCATCTGCACGACGGTGGCGAGCACGAACGCGAGCACCACCGAGATGCCGGTGACGGCGCCGTCGGGAACACCGAGACCGGACAGCACCGGCTTCAGCAGCGCGGAGACGGCCGGCTCGGCGATGAATCCGACGACCAGTCCGGTCACCGTGATGCCGAGCTGGGCGCCCGAGAGCATGAACGACAGCCGCTCGAGCACCTTCAGCGCACGGCCGGCCTTCTTGTCGCCCTCGTCGGCCTCGCGGGCGAGGGCGAGCCGGTCGGCCGAGACGTAGGCGAACTCCTGGGCGACGAAGTAGCCGGTTCCCGCGGTCAGCACGAACACGGCCAGCACACCGAGCCAGGCCTCCACGGCACTCATCCCTCACCACCCCGCCGCGGGCCGTGCTCAGCACACCGGGTGCGCAATGGACGAGGACCGAGCCCCGAAGGGTCCGTCGATCTGGCGGACAAGCGCCGGCTCCTTACCTGTGGGTGCAGACAGCAGAACGGTTCTGGCTGAAACCAGGCTGCCACCTGCGGCATGCGTCCCCTCACTTCCGGCACACCAGCACCAGTGAACGGCCTTCGCGCCAAGCAGCCTCTGGTCAGCCCAGGGGCGGATTTCGGCCTTTCCCGGCGAGGCGTCCCGCAGGGCGCTCTTCACCCGCCGAGGCAACTCTATGCTTCTACTCGTTTGTAGAAACAGGCCCTGGGCCGACCCGGGCCGCGCACCTCTGGAGACGACACACATGGCCTCGATCGACCTGGACAAGGTGCTGGACAAGGCGTGGGCGGACAAGAGCCTGCAGGAGATACTCGCCGCTCCCGTGGGAGCGCTGAAGGGGGTCTCCGACCGCGACGGCGAGCTGCTCCAGGAGGCGTTCGGAGTCAAGACCGTCGCGGACCTGGCCGAGCTGAAGTACGTCCGTTGGGCCCAGGCCCTCGCCGCCCTCGAGGCGGCCAAGTAGCCGGCCGGTCAACGGCTGTGGTGGCGGGCGCCCCCCCCGGGGGGGGGGGGCCCCCCCCCCCCCCCGCGCTCCACAGGGCGGTGCGCCGGCCTGGACCGCCGGGCTACGGAGCAGCCTCCAGCGCGGGAATCCTGCGTCA
>NZ_JBNGGC010000029.1:0-110669 GCF_049974565.1 Streptomyces sp. WG5
ACCCCACGACTCCAGCAGCCGGAACAGCGCCACCTCCACCGCGAACAACGCCGGCTGCGCGAACTCCGTCCGGTCCAACGCCTCCGCATCGTCACCGAACAGCACACCGCCCAGGGCCACATCGAGGTGCGCGTCCAGGTGGGCGCAGACCGCGTCCAACGCGTCCGCGAACACGGGGTAGGCCTCGTACAGTTCCCGGCCCATCCCCAGGCGCTGGCTGCCCTGCCCCGTGAAGAGGAAGGCGAGCGCGCCAGTCGTGACCGTGCCCTGCACGAGGCCGGAGGGCGCTTCGCCGGCGGCGAGACGGATGAGCCCGGCGAGTAGCCCATCGTGCTTCTCGGCACCGCTGACCAGGATCGCGCGCGTGTCCAGGGCGGTACGAGCCGTCGTCAGCGTGAATGCCGTGTCGAGGGTGGATGCTTCAGGCTGCGACGTCAAGTGGGCGGCCAGACGCGCGGCCTGGGCGCGGAGCCCGGTCGTGCTCTGCGCGGAGAGCAGGACGGGCAGGACGGGCAGCACCGAAGGTGCCGCGTCGCTCTCGGGCTCGTCGCCGCGGTCCGCTGCGGCGGCAGGGACCTGTTCGACGATCGTGTGGGCGTTGGTGCCGCTGAGACCGAAGGACGACACGGCGGCGCGCCGGGGCCGCCCGGTCTCGGGCCAGTCGACGGCTTCGGTCAGCAGGGCGATCTCGCCGGCGGACCAGTCGACGTGCGGGGTCGGCTCGTCGACGTGCAGGGTCCGGGGCAGCACCCCGTGCTGCATCGCCAGCACCATCTTGATCACGCCCGCGACGCCCGCCGCGGCCTGCGTGTGCCCGATGTTCGACTTGACGGACCCCAGAAGGAGCGGCTGCTCGGGCGACCGCTCCTGCCCGTAGGTGGCCAGCAGGGCCTGCGCCTCGATCGGGTCGCCCAGCCGCGTGCCGGTGCCGTGCGCCTCCACCGCGTCCACGTCCGCCGTCGACAGCCCGGCGCTCGCCAGGGCCTGCCGGATCACGCGCTGCTGCGAGGGGCCGTTCGGCGCGGTCAGGCCGTTGCTGGCACCGTCCTGGTTCACCGCCGAACCCCGCACCAGAGCCAGCACCGGGTGCCCGTTGCGGCGCGCGTCCGACAGCCGCTCCACCAGCAGCATGCCGACGCCCTCACCCCACCCCGTACCGTCGGCAGCAGCCGCGAACGCCTTGATCCGGCCGTCCTCCGCCAGCCCCCGCTGACGACTGAAGTCCACGAAGGCCTCAGGGGTCGACATCACCGTCACGCCACCGGCCAGCGCGAGGGAGCACTCACCCTGCCGCAGTGCCTGGACGGCGAGGTGCAGAGCCACCAGCGAGGACGAACACGCCGTGTCGACGGTGATCGCGGGCCCTTCGAGACCGAAGACGTAGGAGAGCCGTCCGGAGACGACGCTTGCGGCGTTGCCGGTGCCGAGGTGTCCTTCCAGGCCGTACGTGTCGCCCGCGACGAGTGTGAGGTAGTCCTGGCCGTTGGTGCCGACGAAGACGCCCGCCTGGCTGCCGCGCAGCGACGACGGGGCGATGCCGGCCCGCTCGAACGCCTCCCACGACGTCTCCAGCAGCAGCCGTTGCTGCGGATCCATCGCCAGCGCCTCACGCGGTGAGATCCCGAAGAGGTCCGCGTCGAACTCGGCTGCGTCGTGGAGGAATCCGCCCTCCAGGGTGTACGTGGTCCCGGGGCGGTCGGGATCGGCGCTGTAGAGGCCGGCGAGGTCCCATCCGCGATCGGAGGGGAAGTCACCGATCGCGTCGGCACCGTCGACGAGGAGCTTCCACAGCTCCTCCGGGGTTCGCACGCCGCCCGGGAAGCGGCAGCTCATCGCCACGATCGCGATCGGATCGTCGTCCACGGCCGCCGTCGTGGCGACCGGCCCCGCCATCTCCGGCTGCGCGCCCCGCAGCTCGTGGCGCAGGAATGCCGCGAGCGAGGCCGAGGTCGGGTAGTCGTAGACGAGGGTGGTGGGCAGTCGCAGGTCGGTGGCCGCGCCGAGGCGGTTGCGCAGTTCCACGGCCGTCAGGGAGTCGAAGCCCAGTTCCTTGAAGGCGCGGTCGGCACCGACCGCTTCGGCTCCGCCGTGACCGAGGACTGCCGCGACGTGCGTACGCACCTGGGTGAGCAGCTCACGCTCCTGCTCTGCCGCCGTCAGCCCCGCGAGCCGGCGGGCCGCGGTGGCCGCCACGTCGGCGCCCGTGACGGTCTCCGCGTGCGTGACGAAGTCGCCGATCAGCGGGAGCGGCCGGACGGAGGTCATGAAGGGCGCGAAGCGGTCCCAGTCGATGTCTGCGACGGTCAGCGAGGCCTCGCCCGAGGCGACGATGGGCGCCAGTGCCGCCATGGCCGACTCGGGCGCCATGGGCGGCACACCGTCCCGGCGCATGCGGGCCGACGTCGCCTCGTCGGCGGCCATGCCGCCCTCGGCCCACGGCCCCCACGCGATGGACGTCGCCGCCAGACCGTCCGCCCGGCGCTGCTCCGCCAGCGCGTCCAAGTAGGCGTTCGCAGCGGCGTAATTGCCCTGGCCAGGCGTGCCGACCGTGCCGCTCATCGACGAGAACAGCACGAACGCGTCCAGCTCGACACCCAGCTCGACCGTCAGCTCATGCAGGTTGAGCGCCGACGTGGCCTTCGCCCGCAGGACGCTCTCGAGACGGTCCGCGGTCAGGCCGTCCAGCACACCGTCGTCCAGGACACCCGCCGTATGCACGACGGCGGTCAAGGAATCCGCGTACTCGGCCAGCACGACCCGCAGCGCCTCACGATCGGACGCGTCGCACGCGACGACCGAGACCTCGACACCCAGCTCCGCCACCAGCTCGGCCGCACCCGGCGCGTCCATCCCCCGCCGGCTGGTCAGCACCAGCCGCTCAGCACCCGCCTCCGCCAACCACCGCGCGACACGACCACCCAACGCACCCGTACCACCCGTGACCAGCACCGTCCCCGACGGCGACCACAAGCCCGCACCCTCCGGCAACGCCGCGCGCACCAGACGACGCCCGAACACCCCAGAGGAACGGACCGCGACCTGATCCTCACCGGAACCTCCCGCCAGCACACCCACCAGACGGGACTGCGCACGCTCATCCAGCGACTCCGGAAGGTCGATCAGACCACCCCACCGCTCAGGAACCTCCAGAGCAGCCACCCGGCCCAGACCCCACACCTGCGCCTGCACCGGCGACACCAGCCGATCCGACCGGCCCACCGACACCGCACCCCGCGTCAGACACCACAGCCGAGCACCCACCCCCGCATCACCCAGAGCTTGCACCAACAGCAGGGTGTCGGCGAGCCCGAGCAGCGACACCACACCCGCCCACTCACCACCGACCAGCCCCGCCAGCGCCGCACGATCCGCACCGGCCGCAACCTCGACCCGCCGCACCTCCGCACCACGCCCCGCCAGCGCACCCACCACCGGCCCGTCAACGTCACCCCCAGCCGGAACGACCACCAACCACGCCCCGGACAACCGCGTGCTCGATGCGTCGGCCAGCGGCTTCCACACCACCCGGTACCGCCAGCCGTCCGCCTCCGACTCCGTACGCCGCCTCCGGCGCCAGGCCGACAAGGCGGGAACCAGCTCGCTCAGCGGCCGGTCGTCGTCGAGGTCGAGTGCGGCCGCGAGGCCCGTCACGTCCTCCTGCTCGATCGCGTCCCAGAAGGCCCGGTCGGCGGTGTCCGTGCCGTGACCCGTGTGAGCACCCGGCTGGCCCGGGTTGCCGGTGCCCGGTGCCGAGTCCATCCAGTAGCGGGAGCGCTGGAAGGCGTACGTCGGCAGGTCGACGCGCCGTGCGCCGCTGCCGGTGAAGAGCCGGCTCCAGTCCACCGCCGCGCCGCGGGTGTGGGCGCGGGCGACGGCGGTGAGCAGGGTGGTGGCCTCGGGGCGGCCGGAGCGAAGGGCCGCGGCGAAGGCGGTGCCCCGGGAGTCGACGCAGTCCTGGGCCATCGCGGTGAGCACGGCGTCGGGGCCGAGTTCGAGGTACGTGGTGACGCCGCGGTCCTTCAGCGTCCGCATGCCGTCGTGGAACCGTACGGCCTCGCGGGCGTGCCGCAGCCAGTGCTCGGGGTCGGTCAGTTCGGCGGCGGTGGCGGCGCGGCCGGTGAGCAGGGAGACGAGGGGAAGCGCGGGGGTGCCGTACTCGATCACCTGCGCCACGCGGCGGAACTCGTCCAGCATGCCGTCCATGTGGAACGAGTGGAAGGCGTGGCTGACGACGAGCTGCTTGGTCTTGTGCCCCTGCGCGGTGAAGTGCGCGGCGACGCTCCTCGTCGCGTTCTCGTCACCGGCGATGACCACCGACCGCGGGCCGTTCACCGCGGCGATGCTCACGCGCTGGTCCAGCAGTGGCAGAACCTCGTCCTCCGACGCCTGCACCGCGATCATCACGCCGCTCGTGGGCAGCGCCTGCATCAGCCGGCCGCGAGCCGCGACCAAGGCGCACGCGTCCTCCAGCGAGAACACCCCGGCCGCATGGGCGGCCGCGATCTCACCGACCGAATGGCCCGCCACGAGGTCCGGGCGCAGCCCCCAGCTCTCCAGCAGCCGGAACAGCGCCACCTCGACCGCGAACAGCGCGGGCTGGGTGTAGGCGGTCTCGTCGAGGAGCGCCGCCGCGGGCGTGCCCTCTTCCGCGAACAGCACGTCGAGCAGCGGGTGTTCGAGCTGGTCGTCGAGGTGCCAGCACGCGTCGTCGAGGGCGTCGGCGAACACCGGGTAAGCGCCGTACAACTCACGGCCCATGCCCAGGCGCTGGCTTCCCTGCCCCGTGAACAGGAACGCGAGCCGGCCGGTGGCGGGCTCGTCGTGGATGGCGTCAGGGGTGTCGGTGCCGTCGGCGAGGGCGTTGAGTGCCCGCAGGAGCCCGTCCTGGTCGAAGCCCAGAGCGACGGCGCGGTGTTCGAAGACCCCGCGGGTGGTGGCGAGGGAGTGGCCGATGTCGGCGGGGGTGGGTTCCGGGTCGGCGGTCACCTGGTCGGCGAGCCGCCGGGCCTGGGCGCGCAGGGCTTCGGGCGTCTTCGCGGACAGGGCCCACGGCAGGAGTGCCTGCGGGCGCGGTGCGCCGTCGTGATCGTCGGCCCCGGACCCGGAGGCGGCGCTGCCGTCACCAGGCACGGTGGTGGTGGCGGCTCCCGCGTCCTCGGCCGGGGGTTCCTCGATGATGGCGTGCGCGTTGGTGCCGCTCATGCCGAACGAGGACACGCCGACGCGGCGCGGGCGGTCGCCACGGGGCCAGTCGACGGGTTCGGTGAGCAGGGAGACGGCTCCGGCCTCCCAGTCGACGTGCGGGGTGGGCTCGTCGACGTGGAGCGTCCGCGGCAGTACGCCCTGCCGCATCGCCATGATCATCTTGATGATGCCCGCGACGCCGGCCGCGGCCTGCGTGTGTCCGATGTTCGACTTCAGGGAGCCGAGCCACAGCGGGCTGCCGTCGGCCCGGCCCTGACCGTACGTCGCGAGCAGGGCCTGGGCCTCGATCGGGTCGCCCAGCGTCGTGCCGGTGCCGTGTGCCTCCACCGCGTCCACCTCGGCGGCCGCCAGGCCCGCGTTGGCGAGGGCCTGGCGGATCACGCGCTGCTGCGAGGGGCCGCTCGGAGCGGTCAGGCCGTTGCTGGCGCCGTCCTGGTTGATGGCGGAGCCCCGTACCAGAGCCAGCACCGGATGCCCGTTGCGGCGGGCGTCGGACAGCCGCTCCACGAGCAGCATGCCGGCGCCCTCGCCCCACCCCGTGCCGTCCGCGGCGGCGGCGAAGGGCTTGCACCGGCCGTCGGGGGCCAGCCCCCGCTGGCGGCTGAACGCGATGAAGGAGCCGGGGCTCGCCATGACGGCCACGCCGCCGGCCAGGGCGATGGCGCACTCCCCGGTGCGCAGGGCCTGGACGGCGAGGTGGAGGGCGGCGAGGGAGGAGGAGCAGGCGGTGTCGACGGTGACCGTCGGGCCCTCGAAGCCGAAGGTGTACGCGATGCGGCCGGAGGCGACGCTGGCCGCGTTCCCGGTGACGAGGTACCCCTCGAACCCGTCGGTGGCGTCCTGGAGCCGGGGGCCGTACTCCTGGGTCTCCGCGCCGACGAACACGCCGACCTGCCCGCCGCGCAGTCCCGCGGGATCGACGCCCGCCCGGTCGAACGCCTCCCAGGACGTCTCCAGCAGCAGTCGCTGCTGCGGGTCCATGGCGAGCGCCTCGCGCGGGGATATACCGAAGAACGCCGCGTCGAACTGGGCGGCGTCGTGGAGGAATCCGCCTTCGCGGGTGTAGCTCGTACCGGCTCGCTCGGGGTCGAGGTCGTAGAGCGCGTCGAGGTCCCAGCCCCGGTCGGTGGGGAATGCGGAGACGGCGTCCGTGCCGGCGGCCACGAGGTCCCAGAGCGCTTCGGGGGACTGCACGCCGCCGGGGAAGCGGCAGCCGATGCCGACGATGGCGATGGGTTCGTCGCTGCTGACGGCGGCGGTGACGGGCGTCGTGGCGGTGTCGTCCGGGCCGAGGAGCGCGGCGCGAAGGTGCCGGGTGAGGGCGGCGGGGGTGGGGTGGTCGAAGGCGAGGGTGACGGGCAAGCGCAGGCCCGTGCCCGCGGTGAGGCGGGCGTGCAGGTCGACGGCGGCGAGCGAGTCGAAGCCGAGTTCCAGGAAGGGCCGTTGGGGGTCGAGCACGGCCGGTGCGGAGTCGCGGAGCGCGGCGGAGACCAGCGAGACGACCCATTCGAGCAGGGCGGCGTGCTGCTCGGCGTCGGTCAGAGGGCTCAGCCGCTCCCGCCATGACGGAGTGTCCGCGGGAGCGTGCGACGGGACGTCCGGCAGGGCCTGCGGCAAGGCGTCCTGGAAGGCATTCGGAGCGGATTCGGAAACGGCGTGGATCTCGGACGGGAATTCTCCGGACTCATTCACCATCGCACGCTCCATTACCCCCGGACAAGAACCCAAGACCAGGGGTCACTCTCGCATGCGGGAGAAGGGCGAGAAACCCCTACCAATCCCCTACGGGCCCCTAGGAGGTGGCCGTGGACTTGCTCTTGGGCTCGGCCGTTTGACGTGCGACTGCACCAGGATGCGCGGAGAGGGGAGGCAATTGCAAGAAAGAACGGAAACTGCGGCCGGAATTCCCGGGAGCCGTATCCGCCGGCGCGGGGAAACGGGCTTCCGGAACCCTTTCCGTCACCGGCCGCCGGCTCCTCGCTCCACGGCTCCTTACTCCACCCTGGCGCGCTCCACGGCCGCGCGTTCCGGGTCGCGTTCGAGGAACGGGGTGAGGAGCCCGGGTACGACCCCCTCGGCGGAGGACGCGGTGGTGACGGTGACCCCGGAGAGCCCGAAGAGCTGCTGGATCGGGCCGCGGAGCGTCTCCACCGTCTGCACGCGGAACAGCGGCACGACCCGCCAGGTCTGCCACAGCCAGCCGGAAGCCGCGTAGACAGCCTGGTCCGTCACCTCCCAGCGGTGGACCCGGTAGCGCCGGACGGGCATGACGGCCATGTACGCGACGCCGGGTACCGGAAAGGCCAGGAAGAGCCAGACGAAGACGAACCGGGCGGGCGGGATGAAGAGGTACAGCGCGCCGAACACCAGCGGCAGCGGGAGCGCGAACACGGCGGACTGGAGCGTCCACCAGCCCCGGGCGCGGCGGTCGACACGGTGGCGCGGGGGCCTGAGCCCGACTTCGCCGGTCTGCTCCACTTCCGTCTCCTCGGCCGATCGCGGACTCAGGCGGCCCCGGGGAGGCTCAGGTCGGACAGCCGGGCGGGGAGGTCCCGGCGCCGCTTCACGTGCAGCTTGCGGTAGATGCGGGTCAGATGCTGCTCGACCGTCGACACGGTGACGTACAGCTTGGTCGCGATCTCCCGGTTGGTGTGACCGCGTGCCGCCAGCAGCGCCACCCGTGCCTCGGCCTCCGACAGCACCTCGGTCTCCTTGGGCGGTTCGGCCTCGCGGCCGGTCGCCTCGGCGGCTTCGCTGCCGGCCTGGCCGCCGGGCATGAACTGCAGGCACAGCGGCTCGGCGCCGCAGGACTTGGCGACGTGCCAGGCCTTGCGGACGAGGATCCGGGCCCGGTGGAAGTCGCCGAGCGCCCGGTATGCGCGGCCCAGTTCGCCGAGCGCCACGGCGAACCGCAGCCGGTCCTCGCCGCCTTCCAGGATGTCGACGGCCTCGGTGAGCCGCTTGAGCCGGTACGCGAGGTCGCCTCCGGTGCGGGCGAGCATGAGCAGCAGCGCGCCGCGGGAGCGGCTGCCCTCCGGTCCGGTGTCACGCTGGTCCTGCTGTGCGGCGTACTCGCGGGCCCGTCCGGAGTTTCCGAGGGCCAGCCAGGCCTCGGCGGCGTCGAGCCGCCAGGGGACCAGCTCCACGGCGTCCATGTCCCATGCCTGCATCAGCTCGCCGCAGGTGAGGAAGTCGCGGAGCGCGGCGTGGTAGCGCCCGGTGGCCAGGTGGCAGCGGCCCCGCGCCCTGAGGTAGTGCAGACCGAGGAAGGTGGCGAACATCGCCTCGGGAACGGGCTGCTCCAGGAGGTTCATCGCCTCCTCGTGGTTGCCCATCTGGACCTCGGTCTCGATGAGGATGGCCAGCGGCAGCGCGATGCCGACACCCCAGCTCTGCGTGCAGATCCGCGAGAGGGCCTGGCGGGCCTGGGCCGCGGCGCCGGGCAGGTCGCCGCGGCGCAGGGCGATCTTGGCGCGGACGACGCCGAGCGCGGCGTGCCAGGTGGGGGCGTTGCGTGCGGAGCACTCGCCCAGGAGCCGTTCGCACCATGCGAGCGCCAGGTCGAGGCGGTCGGCGTAGACAAGCGTCAGCAGGGCGATGACGAGGGGCTGAATGGTGCGGTCGCCCAGGTGGTAGCGCTGGAGGACCTGGGTGGCCTCCGCGATGGCGGCAGCGGTCCGGCGCTCCCGCAGGGTCATCAGGACGGCCTCGGCGGCCTGGACGTAGGCGCAGTCCGCGGAGTCGTAGGGGGCCGCCGCCAAACCGCCCGCGACCGGCGTGTGCGCGCCGCCGGGCCGTACGGATCCGGACGGGCCGGTGTCCGTGCCGGTGTCCGCGAAGAGCGCGGTCAGGGCCGGGCTGATCGTCGTCAGCCAGGTCCGGGCGGTGGTGAGGCTGGCCGGGGCGTAGGCGGGGGCCACGGAGGCCAGTTGGTGCCGCAGGGCCTCGCCCGCACCTTCGGTCTGTCCCATCCACACGAGCGCGGAGACGGCCTGGATCACGTCCCGGTCGGCGAGCCGGCCGGCCGCGAGCTCGCGGCACAGCTGCCGCAGGTGGTTCTCGGCGGCCGCGGGGCTGCTGCGCCACACGAGGCTGACCAGGCGGGATTTGAGGGCGGCGCGCTGCGGGCCCTCGGGGCAGGAGGCGACGGCCAGTTCCCAGCAGTGCTGGGCGAGTTCGTCCTCGTCGTCGACGAGCGCATACTCCGCGGCCTCCTGGAGGACGGGGATGGCCCACTCCTCGACGTTCTTGCGGGCGGCCACGAGGTGCCGGGCCACGTCGAGGGAGGCCGCGCCCTCGTGGTGGAGCAGCTTGGCGGCCCGCAGGTGCAGCGCGGACAGCGCGGCGGGCGGTGCCGCGTCCAGGACGGCTTCGCGGGCGGCGGGGCTGCGGAAGGCGCCCTTGTGGAGGACACCGCAGCGTTCGAGGTCCTGCAGCGCCTGCTCGGTGGGCTTGACGTGGAGGTCGACGATCTGGCTGAGCTGGACGGCGGAGCAGCCGTCGCCGAGGACGGCGACCCCGCGGGCGGCGGTCAGCATCTCGGGGTCGCCGCGGTGCAGGCAGTTGAGGACGGCCTGCTGGAAGGTTTCGCCGGGGGCGGCCGGGGTGCCGTCCTCCAGCAGCGCCTTGAGCAGCAGCGGGTTGCCGCCGGTCGTGCGGTGGATCTCGGTCGCGAGCCGGCCGGCCGCCGCCTCGGGCAGGTGGTCGCCGACGACGCCGGCCGTGCCCTCGGGGGTGAGCAGCCGGAGCCGGATGCTGGTGCAGTTGGGCTGGCGCTGCAGCTCGGCGTGGAAGGCGAGTTGGGCGGGCCGCAGCCGTACCGCCTCGGTGAGCACGATCAGCACCCGGGCCTGGCGTACCCGGCGGGCCAGGAAGAGCAAGAAGTGCAGGGAGAGCTCGTCGCCGTGGTGGACGTCGTCGACGGCGATGACGACGGTCCTGTTCCGGGCGAGCCGCAGCACCGCGGTGGACAGGTGCGGCATGATGCGCATGCCCGCCTCGGTGCCGTCCGCGGCCTGTGCCGTCTCCTCCGAGGCGGCGTCGAGCAGTTCGGTGGCGTAGGCGTGGACCTCCGGCGAGTGGTGGCCGGCGCTGTCGAGGATCCTGCGCAGGATTCCGAAGGGGAGGAAGCGTTCGGAACGGGAACCGGAGGCTTCGAGGACGAGTGCGCCGGCGGACATCGCCTCGTCGGTGAATCCCTCCAGAAGACTGGTCTTCCCACTGGCGACGGCCCCGTTGATCACGGCGACCCGTCCCCGGCCGCGCATCGCGCTGCCGAGGAGTTCGCTCAGGGTGCCCAGCTGCTTCTCGCGCTCGAACAGCTCTGCCGACACGGAGTTTCCCCTCCCGCTACCACACGTCTACGGAGGACGTGACGACTGCGTGCCGTGCCGGTGGGTCCGTGCCGTGCCGTCCTGTCATCTGCGCACCGCGGGGCCAGGCCGAACTGCCCGGCCGTTGTGCGGCCCTGCCCCATACGGTCGTCCGCCAGGACACCGGTGTCCTGCCGTTTTCCGCCCCCGCCGTCGGGCGGGGGCATCACTCGAACTCGCGGCCCGTCGGACGCGATCCCCCATGGTGCCGAAGCGCTTGGTTCAGTTCGTCCGAGCGTCCGCGGTCAACCTCTCGGAAACAATTTTCATGATGCGCTCCTGATGGTTCGCCAAAAAGAAGTGACCGCCAGGGAAACAGTGAATTTCAACATCACTGGTCGTGTGCTTTCCCCAGGACTCCGCCTCTTCGCGGGTCGTTCTCGGATCCGCCTCTCCGGTCAGCACCGTGATGGGCGTGTGCACGACATCTTCCGGCGCGGCCCGGTAGTTCTCGATCGCGGTGTAATCGGTGCGAATTGCGGGCAGCACCATGCGGAGGATCTCCTCGTCCCCGAGAATCCTCGAATCGGTCCCGCTGAGTTCACGCATCTCCGCTACGACGCCGTCGTCGTCGCGCAGGTGCACCGTCTCGTGGCGGTGGCTCGACGGGGCGCGGCGCCCGGAGGCGAAAATCCGCACGGGGGTGACACCGTGGTCGCGCTCCAGTCTCCGCGTCACCTCGAAGGCCAGGACGGCGCCCATGCTGTGCCCGAAGAAGGCCAGCGGCCGGTCGAGCCACGGCAGGAGTTCCCCGGCCAACTCGTCGGCATAGCGCGCCATGTCGGTGATGCCGGGCTCGTCCCTGCGGTCCTGGCGGCCGGGGTACTGCACCGAGAGGACGTCCAGCGCCGGAGCGAGCGCCTGAGACATCGGGAAGTAGAAGGAGGCCGAGCCACCGGCGTGCGGCAGACAGACCAGTCGGACCTGGCTCCCCTCCGACGGGTGGTAGCGGCGGATCCAGCGGCTGGAGGCCATGTTTTCTGCCAACTGACTGAAACTTTCCACTCAACGTCGGGACGCGATCGCGCGCTCGATGCCGCGGCGGCATGAACACGTTTCCTTCACAGCGCCATGTCTAGCAGAGGCACCAAGCGGCGGTGTACCCCTAATCGGCACCCCTACATGCCCTGAACACCCCCTGACCCAGGGAGCTGCCGAACGGTGGCCGGAGCGGCCGGGGTGGCGGAGTCCACGGTGTCGCGGGGTAAGCGGGAGCTGTTGCGGTACGGCGCCTGGAACCACACCCTGCGCCCCGACCCACTCGCTCCTGAGTTGTCCCCAGCGTCGAGTTCGGACGCTTTCCCATCGGCGACAGGCTCCCATGTGGCTGCGGCACCCCAGCCTCACCGGACTCGAACCCGCCGCCTTCGACGATCTCGCCGCCCGTGACCAAGCCTGGTGTGCCGAGCACCCGCCGATCTTCCTGCCCGGCAAACGTCCCGACGGCGGCCCCGGCGCCGGCAGCAGACGGCTCTCCGCCGCCGACCGGCTTGTCGTCTCCCTTCTCACGAAGCGCTGGTCCACCCCACGGGCGATCGTTAACCTCGCGCTTTCACCAAGCGGGGTGTCCGAGGCTTGATCAAATAAGCGGAGAGTGCTCCTGACCTGCAACGATGGGACTTGTCTAGGGTCCGTGTCGGTGCAAGGGAAGAAGCACTCTCCAGGTGAAGAAGCGTATCGGGTCGTACCCGCGTGTCCGCATCGAGGGCGGCGGCCGGGCCGTGGTCTCGCAGGCCGGGGGCGTGCTGCTGGTCGAGACCGTCCGCAAGGCCGGCTTGGACACCGCGATATCAGCGGCGCTGGCGCCGTGGCGGAAGGCCCGGGCGGTGCACGATCCGGGCAAGATCCTGCTGGACGTGGCCCTGGCGGTCGCGCTGGGCGGGGACTGCCTCGCGGATGTCGGCATGCTGCGGGCCGAGCCGGCTGTGTTCGGGCCGGTGGCCTCCGACCCGACGGTCTCCCGCTTCGTCGACACCCTCGCCGCCTCCGGCGAGAAGGCATGGGCGGCGATCCGTTCCGCGCGGGCCGAAGCACGCGACCGGGCCTGGCGGTTGGCCGGCCGGGATGCGCCTGATGCGGGCGGGACGGTGACCGTCGACCTCGACGGGGTGCTGGTCGTCGCGCACTCCGACAAGGAGGACGCCGCCCCAACCTGGAAGCGGACCTACGGCCATCACCCGCTGATGGGGTTCGGGGACCACGGACCGGGCGGCACCGGTGAGCCGGTGGTGGCCCTGCTCAGGCCGGGAAACGCGGGTTCGAACACCGTCGCCGACCACATCACCGCCGCCCAACTCGTCCTGGCCCAGCTGCCGAAGAAGTACCGGCGCGGGCGCAGGACCCTGATCCGCACCGACTCCGCGGGCGGCACCCACGACTTCGTCGCCTGGCTCGCTCGGCGGGGACGGTGGCTGTCCTACTCGGTCGGCATGGTGATCACCGACGCGATCCACCAGCACGTGCTCAAGGTTCCCGCCTCGGCCTGGACGGCGGCCGTCGAGGCGGACGGCGAGGTCCGGGACGGGGCCTGGGTCGCCGAGCTCACCGGCGACGTCCTGGACGGCTGGCCCAAGGGCATACGGCTGATTGTCAGGAAGGAACGGCCGCACCCTGGAGCTCAGTTGCGGCTCACGGATGCGGACGGCATGAGGCTGACCTGCTTTGCCACCAACACCACGGGGCGGCCAATCGCCGAGCTCGAGCTCCGTCACCGGCTGCGGGCGAGGGCCGAGGACCGCATCCGGGCCGCCCGGGCCACCGGCCTGCGCAACCTGCCGTTGAAGCGCACCGCCCAGAACCGGATCTGGCTGGAGATCGTGCAGATGGCACTGGACCTGCTGGCATGGATGCCGATGCTCGCCCTGACCGGCAAAGCCCGCCTCTGGGAACCCCGCCGCCTGCGACTCCGACTGTTCACCACGGCCGGCCAGCCCGTCACCACCGGCCGCCGGCGCATCCTCCGACTGGCCGGGCACTGGCCCTGGACCAGCCACATCACCGCCGCCCTCGAACGACTCGCACTCCTACCGAACCCCGGCTGACCAGCAGATCCACCCGCCCCTACGAGAGAACCCTCCAGCCGGAGCAGTGGAACCCGGCGTCCACCCGAGACGACACTCGGGCCCTCAACCTGCCCAGCCTCCGCCACCAGCAACAAGATGGGCCGCCGACTCCGTCGGCGACCCATCAAGAAAGATCGAGGCTAGTAGGCGTCGTGCCGTGAGAGCGCTGTGGCGGAGCCGGTGGAGGGTCCAGCCATCCAGGTCCTCGAGGTCCTCGGGTGAGGCGAGCGGGTTGGCCAGCAGCCGCGTGGCGTACTCGAAGATCTCCTCAGCCCGCCGGTATGACGAGGGCACTCCGAACTCACCACGGCCACCACCCAATCAACTCACAGTGATCCGCGGTGGCCGCTTGTCCACGCGTGGCGGCACTCACCAGGCGATGCCGCTCCAGACGATGGTGAACCTGGTCCACTCTGCAGGTTCCTCAGCCTCGAGGCCGAGGAGCGTCGGCGCCAGCTCCTTGTACTTGCCCTTGAAGGTGATACTGCTGTAGCCGATTTCAGGGTTGATGTGTTCGAGGTTGCCCATGCCCTCGAAGAGGGTCTGTCCGGTCTTGGACACGAGCTCTGCCTCGTAGGAGGCATCACCTGTCCGCGTGAGCACCTCGCGCACGACCTGCAGGTCGACCACGTAGACACCCGTCAGAGTCGGCTCGCTCTGCGGCATGTCATGAATGGACTTCCTGCCTCCGGGATTATCGGATATCGCCACGGGGAGCCGCAGGGCGGCCTTCCCGAAGAGCACCGTCGTACCGGACGCCTCGACCCCGAAGAGGGCCGCATCCCTAAAGGTGCTGCTGACTGCCCTTTCCTTGAGGCCGTCGTCATATGCTGCCATTTTCTGCCTCCTGCTCGTCACGCTGACGGGCTATTGCCGTCGCGGTTACCGTGAATTTTCCGATCTTGCCGTCTCTCCACCACCCCCATATCCGAATCCCGTTCAGAGTTTTGTGACGCCGGGCGCAACTTCCGCATTCTCTGATCCCCAGGCGCCGCGTGAGAAACGCGATCGCATCTCCCAGGCCGGTCGCATGTCGGGATGACGACTGCTTGCGCAGCCGGCCGACCTGGTGTTCCAGTTCGCTCAAGGTCAAGGAGAGCCCTGGAACAGGCTTCGTGCGATCCACCTCACGGACGCCGAGCGCTCGCACATCCTGATGGACCAGAAGCGCCTCGGCGGCGCGCCGATCGCCCAGTCCGACGTATGCCGACTCGTTGTTGTAGACCACGACGGCATCGCCGACTTCGTACTTCGTGTCCACCGGTGCGCCCTCGTGGATCGGCTGACGAATCGGAATTTCCAGCCAGTGAGTGGTAGTCACGTGACCTCCTCCCAAGTCATTGACCGCAGCATCCAGCGACTGGGACACACCAGTACGCGCACTTACATCCTGCGCATGCGTGGCACTTGACCACGCACAACCCGCATCGCCCCGCAAGGCAGACGAGGAAATCAGCCCAGTTGTCTTTGCGACATGAGACGGCGGCGCTGAGGCACGCCTGCCCGCAGTCCCTCGAGAGGCAGTCCAAGAGCGTGTCCCAGAAGCCTGACCTGGGTTGCAGTTTCCCGCCACTGACGCCCTGCTCCTTGACGTCGTCCAGGAAGTTCGAACTCGAGGTCTGGAGCGTGAACGCTTCCACTATCTCCGGTCCGTCGGGTTCGCCCTTCAACACGCTCGCGCACATGGCGACCAGGTTGTTTCCGTAGTTGACGCTGGTGACAATCAGACCAGATTTGACCGCGTTCACTCCCGGGCCAGCCTCGGAACCTCCCGCAGGGTAAACTTTCCCGTTCAGGTCCCAGTCTCCCCGAAGGCCGATCGGGTCCTGCTCGTCAGCCTCGGAAAGGCTGGCTCCAAGAATCGCGGGGATAGCCTCTCGCATCTGACCCAGTTGCGAGTAGCTTCGGTTCAGGCGATCCCACTCCGATTTTGCCTGATCGCCGGTAATCAGAGCGAGTCGTTCGCTCGTCGTCACAGGAGATCCCGCCATCACTTCCTCCAACCTCGAGTACCGACTTGGGATACGCGTACGACACCCCCGGAATCCGCGTACTCCTTCAGTGTGCGCCCGTCTCTGCGAAAGCGCATCCGCTGAGGCAGACAAAGTCGTTGCAGCGCAAAGCTTTTGTTGTTAAGTCAATAATTGACGTTTAATCAATTACATTGAGTTGAGAAGTATTTCACGCATAGTCAACTCCTTGCATATCGCAGCAATGATGGTAACTCAACTCGTCAATACGTCTGCCTGATTTGGGACTGTAAAACGATCGGGTTTGTTCCGTAGTCGGTGGTGACGGAGGGTGTGATCAGCCCAGGAGGATGCGGTGGCGGAGGAGGGGAAAGCTCGCGCGGCCGTACATCTGGCGCTTGATCAGCTTGGTCTTGTTGTTCACGCCTTCGGTGCCGCCGTTGTGGTGCGGCAGGGTGAAGGCGGCGTCGACTGCGGCGCGGTCCTTTTCGAGTCCCCGGGTGAAGGCATGCAGGTGGGGCAGATCCTCGGCCTGGGCCGAGGTGATCCAGGTGCTCAACAGGGCTGCATTGCCGTCGCCGGGATCCAGCAGCACGGCGAAGCGGTGGATGAGGTCGGCCAGAGCGGTCATCTCGTGGCAGGCGGTGCGGGCGGCCTCGACGCGTTCCCGCTGGTGGTCCTTTAGCCTCGCGCTCTCATGAAGCGGGCTGTCCGACGGGTGGGCAGGTAGGCGAAAAGTGCCTCTGACCAGCAAGAATGATGATTGTCGAGGTCCTTGTTCCTGCTACCGCCGGAGGCACTTCTCAGGTGAAGAAGCGTATCGGGTCCTACCCACGCGTCCGCGTCGAGGGCGGTGGCCGTGGGGTGGTGTCCCAGGCCGGGGCCGTGCTGCTGGTCGAGACGGTCCGCAAGACCGGGCTGGACCAGGCGATATCGGCGGCGCTTGCGCCATGGCGACGGCCGCGGGCGGTGCACGATCCAGGCAAGATCCTCCTGGACGTGACCCTCGCGGTCGCGCTGGGCGGGGACTGCCTCGCGGATATCGGGACGTTGCGGGCCGAGCCCGGCGTGTTCGGGCCGGTGGCCTCCGACCCCACGGTCTCCCGGCTCGTGGACGCCCTCGCCGCAGCCGGGCCGAAGGTCCTGTCCGCGATCAGGACCGCTCGGGCCGGCGTGCGCGAGCACGTGTGGAAGCTGGCCGGCACTGCGGCGCCGGATGCCGCGGGGCAGGTGATCGTGGACCTGGACGGGGTGCTCGTGCTGGCCCACTCCGAGAAGCAGGACGCCACCGCGACCTGGAAGAAGACCTTCGGACACCATCCTCTGATGGCCTTCGTCGACCACGGAAGCCTCGGGAGCGGTGAGCCGGTGGCCGGCCTGCTCAGGCCGGGCAACGCGGGCAGCAACACCGCCGCCGACCACATCACCACGGCTCAACTCGCTTTGGCGTAACTGCCGAAGAAGTACCGGCGTGGACGCCGGACGCTGATCCATACCGACTCCGGCGGCGGCACCCACGAGTTCGTCGCCTGGCTCGCCCAGCGCGGCCGGTGGCTGTCGTACTCGGTCGGCATGACCATCACCGAGCAGGTCCACCAGGCCGCCCTCAAGATCCCGCCCGCCGCGTGGGCGGCAGCGATCGAGCCCGGCGGCGAGATCCGCGACGGCGCCTGGGTCGCCGAACTGTCCGGCGACTGCCTGAAGGGCTGGCCGAAGGGAATGCGGCTGATCGTGCGGAAGGAACGGCCCCACCCCGGCGCCCAGTTGAGGATTACCGACGCCGACGGACTGCGGCTGACCTGCTTCGCCACCAACACCACCGTCATGCCGATCGCGGCACTGGAGCTGCGGCACCGGCAGCGGGCGCGGGCCGAGGACCGTATCCGGGCCGCGCGGGCCACCGGCCTGCGCAACCTGCCCCTGCACGACACTGCGCAGAATCAGATCTGGCTGGAGATCGTCCAGCTCGCCCTGGACCTGCTGGCCTGGATGCCGATGCTCGCTCTGACCGGTGAAACCCGCAGGTGGGAGCCCCGCCGTCTCCGGTTCCGCCTTCTCTCCGCCGCCGCCCAGATCGTCACGACCGCTCGACGCCATTATCTGCGGTTCGCCCGCCACTGACCCTGGACCGGCGTGATCACCGACGCCCTGGCACGGCTCGAAGCTCTCCCGAACCCCGGCTGAGCAGTACGTTCCCGTCCCTGCGAGCAGCATTACCCCGACCGGAGCCGTGGAACCCGGCGCCCACCCGACGCGACAGCCGGGCCATCAGCCTGGCTGCCACCAGCCCGAACAGCCGAAACGGCCCGCCGAAAGAACCGACGGACCGTCACGAAAGATCGAGGTTAAGGTGCAATCCGAAAGATGTACGCATCTGTCCGAATGCCGGAGCAGCAGGCTCAGGACACGTACAGCGCACTGGAAGGAAACGAAGCCGTGCATGGCGAGTACAAGGTGCCCGGCGGCAAGCTGGTCGTCGTGGATCTGGATGTCGAGGACGGTGTCCTGCGCAACGTACGAGTCGCCGGGGACTTCTTCCTGGAGCCGGACGAAGCGATCCTCTCGATCAACACAGCCCTTGAGGGTTCACCCTCATCGACGGACGCCGCAGGGCTGGCTGCCCGGATCACGGCGGCGCTGCCGGAGTCGACCGTGATGTTCGGGCTGACAGCGGAGGGCGTCGGCATCGCCGTCCGGCGCGCTCTGGCCCGCGCGACCGAGTGGAGCGACTACGACTGGCAGCTGGTGCACATGGAGCCGCAGGCACCGGCCCTGCACATGGCGCTGGACGAGGTGATCACTGCCGAGGTGGCCGCCGGGCGACGAGCCCCGACCCTACGGGTATGGGAGTGGGCCTCGCCTTCCGTGGTGATCGGCAGCTTCCAGTCCCTGCGGAACGAGGTGGCCCCCGAAGGGGCCGCGAAGCACGGGATGACCGTGGTTCGCCGTATTTCCGGTGGTGGGGCCATGTTCGTAGAGCCCATGAGTACGATCACGTACTCCCTGTCCGTGCCGGAGTCCCTGGTCTCGGGCCTCTCCTTCGCAGACAGCTACGCCTACCTCGACGACTGGGTGCTCGGCGCACTCGGCGATATGGGCATCAAGGCCTGGTACCAACCCCTGAACGACATCGCCACCGAGGCCGGCAAGATCGCCGGTGCGGCCCAGAAGCGCATGGTCGGCCCTGATGGCGGTCCTGGAGCCGTCCTCCATCACGTGACGATGTCCTACGACATCGATGCCGACAAGATGCTCGAGGTGCTCCGCATCGGCAAGGAGAAGATGTCCGACAAGGGCACCAGGAGCGCCAAGAAGCGCGTCGACCCGCTCCGTCGGCAGACGGGCCTCGCGCGGGAGCAGGTCATCGAGAACATGGTCGCCTCCTTCCGCAACCGCTACGGGCTGACCACCGGCGAAGTCACCGCGGAGGAGATGGCCCGTGCGGAGGAATTGGTGCGGACGAAGTTCGCGACCGAGGAGTGGACGGCGCGCGTGCCGTAGGCGCCGCGTCCGGCCGGGTGCCGCCTCGTACCCGGCAGGGCGAGTAGGCCCTTGCCCGTGATCACGCCGGCTCGCAGTGTCTTCCCCGTCCGGCCTTCGTGGAGCCCGGCAACACGATCACCTACTCGCTGTCCGTGTCTGGTGCGCTCCGCGCGCCGCCACCGGTCCCCGGCTCGGTGGCGAACACCCACGCGCTGCGAGCCACCGGGCCCGTTCGCCGCCGACGGCCGGGTACGGGCAGGGGTAACGGGTGCGGGCCCGGCGTGTGACCGGTGGCGCCGCCCGGCCATGGCGGCCCGCCCGTCCGGACCGGGCGCCTCCCGTTCGTCTGCGTCACCGCGCGGCCACGCACCGAGTTCGCCCTTCCGCCCCACGGGGTCTCGTGTGACACTGGCGTCCCGTCCGCAGTGCGGACCGTCTCCGCACCGACCCCCACGAGAAGTGCGCCGTGCGTTCTCTTCCCCTGCCGCTCGCCCTGACCGCTCGTCTGGCGCCGGTCGCCGTGCTCGCCACGGCGGGCTGGGCACTGTCGTCCGGGCCTGACACGCCATCGGCCGCGAAGGACCCGACCCCGCCCGACACCGCGAACCGGTCTGCCTCCGCACCGGCGACCGAGGCGGTGACGAAGACCTACGCCGCCGCCCCGGCGCCCTGCGAGAGCCTGGCCGGGAAGACGGTCGCCTCGCTCGTCCCGGGTGCCGAGGCGGACGGCAAGGAGATTCCGTCGACGGACACCCAGGTGCGCCGCACGTGCTCCTGGAACGCGCTCAAGGGGTACGACTACCGCTGGCTCGACGTCTCCTTCGAGGTGATGGAGTCGGACGAGGCGGCACGGAAGTCGTACGAGGAGCGGACCGCCGACAAGGGGGGCGGGGGCCCGGTACCCGGTCTCGGTGACGCGGCCTACTCCGTCGTGAACCTCACCACCGAGGACAAGCAGCAGACGCGTGAGGGCACCGTGATGACCCGTGCCGCCAACGCGCTGGTGATCATCACGTACAACGGCAGCGACTTCGAGACGCGGAAGGCACCCGGCACGGAGGAGATCAACAAGGGGGCCATCAAGGCCGCCAAGGAAGCCGTGTCGGCCCTGGAGAGCAATGGCGGCTGACCCTGCCGCCCGGGCCGGCGCCGGCCCGGGGCCCGGTCCTCGTCCCGGGCCTGGCGGCCCGTCGTACATCCCCTGCGCCGTGCCGCGCATCCGCTCGTCCTCGGCGGTCACCCGCGGCGCCCCGGCGGGCAGTACCCTCGGTCTCCCGGTCTCCGGCGGTGCTGACTGCCTGCACGCCGAGCCGGTACCGGGTTCCGCTGCGCCCCGCGGCACCGAGCCGGTCGGGCGGAAACGCCCGCCGGCCGAGCGGCGCGGCACGGTAGGTTCCCCTCTCGAGGTGTGCTCCGTGCGAAGCCCCTCTGCTGTAGTGGTCCGATGTCGGAGGTGTGTGCTGTGTTGATGACAGGCAAGGTTGTGCGTTTTGACGAGGTCCGCGGCTACGGGTTCATCGCACCCGCGGACGCGGGTGAGGACGTCTTCATGCACGCGAACGACCTGCTCGACGAGAAGTACCTCTACCAGGAAGGCCGCGAGGTCGAGTTCTTCCTCGAGCAGGGCGACAAGGGCCCCAAGGCCTCGCAGATCCGCCTCGTCCACCAGCCGACGGCGATTCGGCTGCCCTCCCGTCCGGCCGGCACCCCGGAGGACCGGCAGGCCGTCCGGGGCGCCGGCGGAGACGGCGCGACGGACGCCGCGCGGTTCCGCGCCGAACTCACGGAAGCCCTGCTCGACTCGTCGGGCACCCTCACGGCGGACCAGATCAAGCAGGTCCGCGAGTGTGTCGTCGCCCTGGCGCGGAAGCGGGGCTGGATCGCCCACTGACACGGGGTCGACAGGGGGAGGCGGGCGCGCGCTTCCCCCGCCCCGGCTGTGACGGGCGTCCACCGCTGGAGCTCGTGGTCCCGGGGCCGACTCCTCCCGGCGAAGACCGCGAAGCGCAAGGTCGGCGTCCTCGCCCCGACGGGACGTCCACCGTGGTCCGGAACCAGACCACGGTGAGGGCGGAACGGTGCAGCACCGGGTCGGGCTCAGGGACGATCGCCGTCGAGCGGAAGGCGCCGACGCAGGCCCTGGAAGGCGGCAGCATCTCGAGGCTCCTGCCCACGAGGGCCCCGTGGCTCAGCGACATGCGGACACCCCCTGCGCACGATGCGCTTCCGCCGCCCGGCCCGACAGTCGCTCCCCTCACCGCTCCGCAGCCGTGGTGAACACCGGGCCTATGCGTGCAGTGCCGGGATGACCTCCGCGCCGTAGGCGTCGACGGTCGCCTCCTTCGCGTCGTGCATGGCGTAGACGGCGAACTGGTCGACACCCAGGTCGCGCAGGGCCCGGAGCCGGTCGATGTGTGCCCGGGGCGGACCGAGCAGGCAGAAGCGGTCGACGATCTCGTCGGGGACGAAGTCGGCGGACGGGTTCCCGGCGCGGCCGTGGTGGCCGTAGTCGTAGCCGTGCCGCTCCTTGATGTACGCGGTCAGCGCCTCGGGTACCGCGTCGGAGTGCTCGCCGTAGCGGGAGACGAGGTCGGCGACGTGGTTGCCGACCATGCCGCCGAACCAGCGGCACTGCTCGCGGGCGTGGGCCAGGTCGTCACCGACGTAGGCGGGGGCCGCCACGCAGACGGTGACGGAGCCGGGGTCCCGGCCGGCGTCCGCGGCGGCGGTGCGTACCGCCCTCACCATCCACTCCGTCAGGTACGGGTCGGCGAGCTGGAGGATGAAGCCGTCGGCCTTCTGCCCGGCCAGGGCCAGGGCCTTCGGCCCGTACGCCGCCATCCAGACCGGCAGCCTGCCGTTCCGCACCCACGGGATCCGCAGCGGCTGCCCCTCGATCTCGGTCTCGCGTCCCTCGGCGAGGTCGCGGATGACGTCGATCGCCCGGCCGAGCGCGGCCAGGGTGTGGGGCCGGCGGCCCGCGACCCGCATCGCGGAGTCGCCGCGGCCGATGCCGCAGACGGTGCGGTTGCCGTACATGTCGTTGAGGGTGGCGAAGGTGGAGGCGGTGACCTCCCAGGTCCTGGTGCCCGGGTTGGTGACCATGGGCCCGACGGTCAGGTCGCGCGTGTGCTCCAGGATGCGGCTGTGGATGACGAAGGGCTCCTGCCAGAGTACGGCGGAGTCGAAGGTCCAGCCGTAGCGGAAGCCGTTGCGTTCCGCGCGGCGCATCAGCTCGACGACCGCCGACGCGGGCGGGTCGGTCTGCAGGACGATGCCGAAGTCCACGGCGGCCTCCCTAGCGGTCGAGGTACTGGCAGGTGGAACGGGGGGTGTACATGCCGTGGCCGGCGCGGCCGGTGTAGGTCCGCCGGTCCACGACGACCTCGCCGCGCGACAGGACGGTCTCCACCCGGCCGGTGACGCGCCGGCCCTCGTAGGCCGAGTAGTCGACGTTCATGTGATGGGTCTCGGCGGAGATGACCTGCTCGGCGTGCGGGTCGTAGACGACCACGTCGGCGTCGGCACCGGGCGCGATGGTGCCCTTCCGCGGGTAGAGGCCGAACATGCGGGCCGGGGTGGCGCAGGCGATCTCGATCCAGCGGCGGCGGCTGATGTGCCCGTCGACGACGGCCTGGTGGAGCAGGTCCATGCGGTTCTCCACGCCCGGCATCCCGTTGGGGATCCTGGAGAAGTCGCCGCGGCCCAGCTCCTTCTGGCCGGTGAAGCAGAAGGGGCAGTGGTCGGTGGAGACGACCTGGAGGTCGTTGGTCCGCAGTCCCTTCCACAGGGCCGCCTGGTGCTCACGCGGGCGCAGCGGGGTGCTGCACACGTACTTGGCGCCCTCGAAGCCCGGTTCGGCCAGGTTGTCGGTGGACAGGAACAGGTACTGCGGGCAGGTCTCCCCGAAGACGTTCAGTCCGTCGTCGCGCGCCCGGGCCAGCTCGGCCAGCGCCTCCGCTGCCGAGACGTGCACGACGTACAGCGGGGCCCCGGCCACCTGGGCGAGCTTGATGGCCCGGTGGGTGGCCTCGGCCTCCAGGAGCGCCTTGCGGACCTCACCGTGGTGGCGCGGGTCGGTCTCGCCCCGGGCCAGGGCCTGCTCGACCAGGACGTCGATCGCGATGCCGTTCTCGGCGTGCATCATGATCAGGCCGCCGTTCCCGGCGGCGCGCTGCATGGCGCGCAGGATCTGGCCGTCGTCCGAGTAGAAGACGCCGGGGTAGGCCATGAACTGCTTGAAGGAGGTGACGCCTTCCTCCACCAGCAGGTCCATCTCCTTGAGCGTCTCCTGGTTCACGTCGGAGACGATCATGTGGAAGGCGTAGTCGATCGCGCAGGTGCCCTCGGCCTTCGCGTGCCAGGCGTCCAGGCCCTCGCGCAGGGAGCGGCCGACGCTCTGGATGGCGAAGTCGACGATCGTGGTCGTGCCGCCCCAGGCGGCGGCCCGGGTGCCGGTCTCGAAGGTGTCCGCCGCGTAGGTGCCGCCGAAGGGCATCTCCATGTGGGTGTGTCCGTCGACCCCGCCCGGGATCACGTACTTGCCGGTGGCGTCGACGACCCTCCCCCACTCTCCGGGCGGGTCGCCCCCCGTGTCGCTCCGCCCGGCCGTGAAGGCCTCGGCGGCCGGGGTGCCGGTCGCGGCGAGCGCCGCGACACGGCCGTCCTCGATCAGGACGTCGGCGTGGATCTCGTCCGACGCGGTGATGACGAGGCCACCGCGGATGACGGTACGGCTGCTCATGCTGATCCCTCCTGTCAGGGCCCGGTTCGTCGGTCGCGGGCTGCGCGCGGTGCGGGCGGCGGACGGACCCGGCCTGCTCGTCGGCGTCGTCGGCGCGCGGCGCCCGGTGGTGAGCACCGTCGCGCCGCCGCCGGGACACCGGGCACCGGGCCGGTGCCGGCGGGCCGGTGGCGGGTTCGTTCCCCTCCGCTCAGCGCGCGGTGGTCACAGGCTCCGCAGGGCGCGCTCCAGGATCGCCGCGCCCTCCTCCGCCTCCGCGACGGTGAGGGACATCGGCGGGGCGACGCGCAGGGCGCTGGTGTCGTGGCCGCCGCCCTTGCCGATGAGCAGCCCGCCGGCGCGGGCCTCCTCCAGCACGGCGGACACGGCTTCGGGGTCGGCCCGGTCGGTGCCGGGCCGGGTCACCTCCACGCCGATCATCAGCCCGCGCCCCCGCACCTCCCGCACGTGCGGAACCTGGGCGGCGACGGCCCGCAACCGCTCGATGAGCAGTCCGCCGACGCGCCGGGCGTTGCCCTGGAGGTCGTGCTCCAGGAGGTGGTTGAGGTTGGCGAGGCCGGCCGCCATGGTGACCTGGGTGCCGCCGAAGGTGGAGATGCTGTGGGCGTCCAGGCAGTTCATGATCTCGGCGCGGGCGATGACGCCGCCGATGGACATGCCGTTGCCGATGCCCTTGGCGAAGGTCACGATGTCCGGGGGTCCGCCGCGCCCGTGGGCCTGCCAGCCCCAGAAGTGGTCGCCGGTCCGGCCCCAGCCGGTCTGCACCTCGTCGGCGATCCACAGGATGCCCCGCTCGTGCAGCACGTCCCGGAAGGCGGCGAACAGGCCGTCCGGCGGGGAGGTGAAGCCGCCGACGCCCTGGACCGGCTCGGCGATCAGCGCGGCGGGCGGGCGGGTGTGGCCGAGGAGGTCCTCGAGGTCCGCGACGCAGGCGTCGATGAAGGCACGGTCGTCCAGGTGGGCGTAGGGGCCGCGGGTGCGTACGCCGCCGTGGACGTAGAGCGTCTGGAGCGGGGACAGGGAGGTCGGGGACCAGCTCCGGTTGCCGGTGATGCCGACCGCGCCGAAGGAGCGGCCGTGGTAGCTGTTGCGCATCGCCAGGACCGTGTTGGAGCGCCGGTGGGTGGTGGCGAGCAGCAGGGCGGTGTCGTTGGCCTCGGTGCCCGAGGTGGTGAAGAAGACGCGGGCGTCCGGGATGCCGCTCACCTGGGCGATGCGCTCGGCGAGTTCGACCATCGGCCGGTTGAGGTAGAGGGTCGAGGAGTGGTTGATCCGCCCGGCCTGCTCACTGATCGCCTTGGTCACCTCGGGCAGGGCGTGCGCGGTCATCGTGGTGAGGATGCCGCCGAAGAAGTCGAGGTACTTGTTGCCGGCGGCGTCCCAGACGTGGCGTCCCTCGCCGTGCGTGATCTCCAGCGGGTCCTCGTAGTAGAGGGAGAGCCAGTCGGGCAGGACGGACCGGTGGCGGGCGAACAGGTCGCGGGTCACGGGCGCACCAGTCCCTGGTAGGCGTCGGGGCGGCGGTCGCGGTAGAAGGCCCACTGCTGCCGCACCTCCTCGATGAGGTCGAAGTCCAGGTCGCGGACGACGAGTTCCTCCTTGGTGTCGCTGGCGGGGTCCCCGACGAACTGACCGCGCGGGTCGACGAAGTACGAGGTCCCGTAGAAGTCGTTGTCGCCGTACTCCTCCTGCCCGACCCGGTTGATCGCGGCGACGAAGTACTCGTTGGCGACGGCCGCCGCGGGCTGTTCGAGCCGCCACAGGTGGGAGGAGAGGCCGCGGTGGGTGGCGGAGGGGTTGTAGACGAGCTGGGCGCCGCCGAGACCGAGCTGCCGCCAGCCCTCCGGGAAGTGGCGGTCGTAGCAGATGTAGACGCCGACCTGGCCGACGGCGGTCTCGAAGACGGGCCAGCCGGCGTTGCCGGGACGGAAGTAGAACTTCTCCCAGAATCCCTTGACCTGCGGGATGTGGTGCTTGCGGTACGTCCCGAGGACGGTGCCGTCGGCGTCGATCACCGCCGCGGTGTTGTAGTAGAAACCGGACTGCTCGACCTCGAAGACGGGGGCGACGATCACCATGCCGGTCTCGCGTGCGAGCGCCTGCATCCGGCGGGTGGTCGGTCCGTCGGGCACGGGTTCGGCCCAGCGGTAGTGCGCGGGGTCCTGGACCTGGCAGAAGTAGGGGGCGTTGAAGACTTCCTGGAAGCCGATGACCCGGGCTCCCTGCCGGGCCGCCTCGCGGGCGTGCTCCTCGTGTTTCGCCACCATGGACTCGGTGTCGCCGGTCCAGGTGGCCTGGACCAGAGCGGCACGAACGACGTTGGCCATGAGCTGCTCCTTCGACACGACGTCAGAGCCTCTACGCCCGTAGAGCAGGCCGTAGAGGGACGAACGTAAGCCCGGCCGGGCGGGCTTGCCAAGACCATCGTCGTCAAGGCGCGGCGTCGATCGGTTTTCGCACCCCTGTGGGCGAGTGGAGGGGCCGGTGGGGCGGACGGGGCGGTCTCAGACCCCCGCGAGCGAGCACCGCCCGGCCAACTCGTCCATGGACAGCCCCAGCGCGCGGGCCAGCGCGACGACCGTGAAGAACGCCGGGGTGGGCGCCCGGCCGGTCTCGATCTTGCGCAGCGTCTCGGCGGAGAGGCCGGCCTCGGCCGCGACCTCCGTCATGCTCCGGTCGCCGCGGGCCGCGCGGAGCAGCCGCCCGAGCCGCTCGCCGCGTTCACGCTCTTCGGGGGTCAGGGGGGTGCGCACCATGCCGTCATTGTAATACCGGTCCCCCGGAACGGGTCCAATTCAAATACCGGTATAGTAATTGGCATGGTGGAACTGAAGACAGACACATCGATCGACGCCATGCACGCCGCCGGCCAGGTCGTCGCGCGCGCCCTGACCGCCGTACGGCAGGCCGCGGACGTGGGGGTGTCCCTGCTGGAGCTGGACGCGGTGGCACACGAGGTACTGCGGGAGGCGGGCGCCGGTTCGCCGTTCCTCGGCTACCGCCCCTCCTTCGCGCAGACCCCGTTCCCGGCCGTCGTCTGCGCGTCGGTGAACGACGCGATCGTGCACGGCATCCCGGACGGCTACCGGCTGCGCGACGGGGACCTCGTCTCCATCGACTGCGGCGCGACACTCGACGGCTGGGCGGGCGACTCGGCGGTCAGCTTCGTCGTCGGCACCCCCCGCCCGGCGGACGTGGCGCTGATCGAGACCGCCGAGCGGGCCCTCGCGGCGGGCATCGAGGCGGCCGTCGTCGGCAACCGCATCGGCGACATCGCGCACGCCATCGGCTCGGTCTGCCGAGGGGGCGGCTACGGCATCATGGAGGACTTCGGCGGCCACGGCATCGGCCGGCACATGCACGAGGACCCGGGGGTGCCCAACGAGGGCCGGCCGGGACGCGGACTCCCCCTGCGCCACGGCATGGTCATCGCCATCGAGCCCATGCTGATCAGCGGCGGCCGGGACGACTACCACTGCGCGCCCGACGGCTGGACCCTGCGCACCAACGACGGCTCCCGGGCGGCTCACGTGGAGCACACGGTGGCCGTCACGGACGCCGGGCCGCGGGTGCTCACCTCGCGCGACGGCCTCTGAGGCGGGCCGGGGACCGGGGTTCCCGGACATGCCCGCCGGGACAGAACGTGTCATGTTGGGCATGAGCTCACCCCGCCCGGGTTACCCGGCCCCGGCACGTCGATCAGCGAAGCAGCGGAGGACCGGAAACGATGAGCAGCGGCTTCATGGGCCCGGAGGGCGACCCGTTCGCGGAATTCCTGGCACGCTTCTTCGGCGGGCCCAGGCCGAGGCAGATCGACATCGGGCGGCTGCTCAGCCAGCCCGCCCGGGAGCTGGTGCGCGGCGCCGCACAGTACGCCGCCGAGCACGGCAGCCGGGACCTGGACACCGAGCACCTGCTGCGGGCCGCGCTCTCCACCGAGCCGACCCGGGGCCTGCTGAGCCGGGCCGGCGCCGACCCCGACGCGATGGCCTCGCAGATCGACGAGCGGACCGGCCCGGTGCAGCACCCGCCGGGTGAGGTCCCGCCACCGACCTCGCTCTCCCTGACCCCGGCCGTCAAACGCGCCCTGCTGGACGCGCACGAACTGGCCCGGTCGACCGGCACCGGGTACATCGGCCCGGAGCACGTGCTCAGCGCCCTGGCCGCCAACCCGGACTCGGCCGCCGGGCACATCCTGAACGCGGCCCGGTTCGCCCCCTCGGGCCTGCCGACGGAGGCACCGGACGCCGCGAAGGCCGGGCGCCCGGAAGGGCCCCGGTCCACGAACACGCCGACCCTGGACAAGTACGGCCGCGACCTCACCGACCTGGCCCAGCAGGGCCGGATCGACCCGGTGATCGGGCGCGAGGAGGAGATCGAGCAGACCGTCGAGGTGCTCTCCCGCCGCGGCAAGAACAACCCGGTGCTCATCGGTGACGCGGGCGTCGGCAAGACCGCCGTGGTGGAGGGGCTGGCGCAGCGCATCACGGACGGCGACGTGCCCGACGTGCTGATCGGCCGCCGGGTGGTCGCGCTGGACCTGACCGGCGTGGTCGCCGGCACCCGCTACCGGGGCGACTTCGAGGAGCGGATGAACAACATCGTGGGCGAGATCCGCGCCCACTCCGACCAGCTGATCATCTTCATCGACGAGCTGCACACCGTCGTCGGCGCGGGCGGTGGCGGCGAGGGCGGCTCGATGGACGCCGGGAACATCCTCAAGCCTGCGCTGGCCCGCGGCGAGCTGCACATCGTGGGCGCCACCACGTTGGAGGAGTACCGCCGGATCGAGAAGGACGCGGCCCTCGCCCGCCGCTTCCAGCCGATCCTGGTCCCCGAGCCCACCACCGCGGACGCCGTCGAGATCCTGCGCGGCCTGCGCGACCGCTACGAGGCCCACCACCAGGTCCGCTACACCGACGAGGCGCTGGTGGCGGCCGTGGAGATGTCCGACCGCTACCTCACCGACCGCCGCCTGCCGGACAAGGCCATCGACCTGATCGACCAGGCGGGCGCCCGCGTGCGGCTGCGGGCGCGCACCAAGGGCACGGACGTACGGGCCATGGAGCGCGAGGTCGACCAGCTGATCCGGGACAAGGACCAGGCGGTCACGGACGAGCAGTACGAGCAGGCCATGCAGCTGCGCGACCGGATCACCGAACTGAAGCAGCGGATCACCGAGGCCGACGGCGGCGGCAAGGCCGACGAGGGCCTCAACCTGGTGGTCGGCACCGAGTCCATCGCCGAGGTGGTGTCCCGGCAGACCGGCATCCCGGTCAGCAGCCTCACCCAGGAGGAGAAGGACCGCCTGCTGGGTTTGGAGTCCCACCTGCACGAGCGGGTGGTCGGCCAGGAGGAGGCCGTACGGGTCGTCTCCGACGCCGTACTGCGCTCCCGCGCCGGTCTCTCCAGCCCCGACCGGCCCATCGGCAGCTTCCTCTTCCTCGGCCCGACCGGCGTCGGCAAGACCGAGCTGGCCCGCGCGCTGGCCGAGGCACTGTTCGGCAGCGAGGACCGGATGGTCCGGCTCGACATGAGCGAGTACCAGGAACGGCACACCGTCAGCCGCCTGGTCGGTGCCCCGCCCGGCTACGTCGGGCACGAGGAGGCCGGTCAGCTCACCGAGGTGGTGCGCCGGCACCCGTACTCGCTGCTCCTGCTCGACGAGGTGGAGAAGGCGCACCCGGACGTCTTCAACATCCTCCTCCAGGTCCTGGACGACGGACGCCTGACCGACTCCCAGGGCCGGACGGTGGACTTCAGCAACGCGGTCGTCGTGATGACCAGCAACCTGGGCTCCGACGTGATCACCCGGCGCGGCGCGGGCATCGGCTTCGGCGCCGGCGGCTCGGAGGCGGACGAGGAGGCCCGGCGCGAGCAGGTGCTGCGCCCGCTGCGCGAGCACTTCCGGCCCGAGTTCCTCAACCGCATCGACGAGATCGTCGTCTTCCGCCAGCTCAGCGGCGAGCAGCTGCGGCAGATCACGAGCCTGCTCCTGGAGCAGACCCGCCGGATGGTGCACGCGCAGGGCATCACCGTCGACTTCACCGACGAGGCCGTGGACTGGATCGCCGAACGCGGCTACCAGCCCGAGTACGGGGCCCGCCCGCTGCGCCGCACCATCCAGCGCGAGGTCGACAACGAGCTGTCCCGGCTGCTCCTCGACGGCCGCATCGCGGAGGGCGGCCGGGTGACGGTCGGCGTCGAGGACGGGCGGCTGGCGTTCCGGACGCCCGAGCGACCCGTCCCCGAGCTGTGACCCGCGCTACCGGACGGGGCTGACCACCATCGCCGAGCCGCCGCCGCGGCGTTCCTTCTCGGCGGCGGCCAGCCACCTGCCGTTCGGCAGCCGCTGCACACCGGTCGCCGCGCCGATCTCGGGGTTGGCCTTGAACGCGTGCCCGAGCGCTTCCAGTTCGGCCCGCAGCCCGCTGTCGTAGAGCTCGGGTTCGAGCTCCGTCTGCGCGGCGTTGCGCTGGCTGGCGCGCGGGGCGGCGATCGCGTCGACGAGCGGGAGTCCGCGGTCGATGACGCCGGTGAGGGTCTGGAGCACGGTGGTGATGATGGTGGCACCGCCCGGCGAACCGACCGCCACGACCGGCCTGTGGTGCTGGTCCAGGACGATGGTCGGCGCGATCGACGAGCGCGGGCGCTTGCCGGGACCGGGCAGGTTCGGGTCGTGGACGGCCGGGTTGGCGGGGGCGAAGGAGAAGTCCGTCAGCTCGTTGTTGAGCAGGAAGCCGCGGCCGGGCACGGTGATGCCGCTGCCGCCGGTCTGCTCGATGGTGAGCGTGTAGGCGACGACGTTCCCCCACTTGTCGGCCACCGTCAGGTGCGTGGTGCTCTCACCCTCGTACGTCGTCGGCGCCGCCGTGCCGCCGCCCGCGCACGGGGCGGGGTGCCGCGGGTCGCCGGGCGGGAGCGGGCTGGTGAGCACCGCGTCGTCCTTGATCAGGCATGCACGCGAGTCGGCGTACCGCTGCGACAGCAGTTCCTTCGCCGGTACGTCCTCGAAGGCCGGGTCGCCGACCCAGCGCCCCCGGTCGGCGAACGCGATGCGGCTCGCCTCGATGAAACGGTGCAGGTAGCGGGCCTTGCTCGCCGTGGAGAGGTCGGTGCGCTCAAGGATGTTGAGGGCCTCGCCGACCGTGGTGCCGCCGGAGGAGGAGGGCGCGATGGAGTAGACGTTCAGGCCTCGGTACGAGGTCCTGGTGGGCGCCTGGAACTCGGCCTCGTAGGCCGCGAGGTCCTTGGCGGTCAGGTCGCCCGGGCGGGCGTTCCAGCCGGAGTCCGGGTCGACGGGCGGCTCGTTGACGGTGGCGACGATGTCCTCGCCGAGTTCGCCGCGGTAGAGCGCGCCGACGCCCTCGCGGGCCAGCTCCTTGTACGTGCGCGCCAGGTCCGGGTTCTTGAACGTGGAGCCGACGGCGGGGAGTTCGCCGCCCGGCAGGAACAGCTCGGCGGTGTCAGGGAAGTAGCGGAACCGCTGCTCGTTGGCGGCGGTCTGGGAGCGGAAGGTGTCGTCGACGGTGAAGCCGTGCCGGGCCAGGCGCTCGGCGGGCCTGAGCACGGAGCCGAGTTTCCGGGTGCCCCACTTGTCGAGGGCGGCCTGCCAGGTGGCGGGCGTGCCCGGGGTGCCGACGGCGAGGCCGCTGCTGACGGCGTCGGCGAAGGCGATCGGCTTGCCGTTCTCCGTGAAGAGGTGCTCGTCGGCGGTCAGCGGCGCGGTCTCCCGGCCGTCGATGGTGCGCACGGTACGGGACGTGGCGTCGTAGTAGACGAAGTAGCCGCCCCCGCCGATGCCGGCGGAGTAGGGCTCGGTGACGCCGAGGGCGGCCGCGGTGGCCACCGCCGCGTCGACGGCGTTGCCGCCCTTGCGCAGGACCTCGATGCCGGCGGCGGAGGCGTCGGCATCGACGCTGGCGACCGCGCCGCCGTACCCGACGGCGACCGGGGTCTTCGGGGCTGCGGGTCTGCTCTGGGCGGCGGGTGGCGCCGTCGTGGCGGGTGGCGCCGCCGCTCCCACCGACACCACGACGGCGGCCGAGACCGCCAGGACCGTCAGATTCCGTGCGACAGGGCGACGCATCCGCACCTCCAGGGAAGGGCCGTTCGGGCAGCTTAATTGATCGATTTCCCCCAGGGGCAGGCTTGCGCAGGCGGTGATTGCCGCAACTCCCCGCTCCGTACGGTGAGCCGTTCGGCCGACGGCGCGGGGGCCGGTCGCGAAGGGGTCGGCGTCATCGCCGGCGATACCGGCGGGCAGGCGTCGGGGATACTCGTGCACCAGGTGGATCGCGGCGAGCTTGCTGGTGGGGCAGGCGGTGCGTCCGGCGGCGGTGCTGCCGGCACATCGGGGAAGGCGCCGGGGCGTGCGAGAACGTACGGGGAGCGCCAGGACGGACCCGGCACCATGCCCGTGTCGGTCGCGACCGGCAGCCGGGCGATCGGTGCGATCGCCTTCGACGCACCGCGGGTGGGAGCACGCTCAGTGCGGAGTCGCAGAGGGTGTGGTGTTGCGGAGCCCGGCCGCGGCTCGGGCGAGTGCGGCGACGGCCGGTGAGTCGCGGGCGGCGGGCCATGCGAGCACCGTCGTGATCTCCGGGGCGTCGCTCACGGGCACCGCCACGTGATCGGGCCGCTGTCAGGCGCGGCTGGAAGCGGGGATGACGAGCAGTGTCCTGCCCACCGCGACGAGCTGGGCAAGCTGTGACTGGGTGCGCACGTCCGGTCCGGGGCCCTCGGGACAGGAGCCGTCCAGCCGGGGCCGGCGTGCGAGGGCAGGTCCGGCACGTGGCCGGCCTCCGCGAGGGTGAGCCGGGAACGGCCGGCGGGTGGATGCCCCGAGGGAAGCAGCGCGACCGACGCGGACCTCCCCGATGTCCGGGTGCCGGACGGTCTTGCGGTCCTCGGCGTGCCGGCCCGCGGCGGCATCGGCCCAGAACGCGGCGAACCGGGGGGTGCCGGCGACCCTGCCGGCCACCAGCTCGGACACGCACGGATCGTCGGGGAACCGGGCCGCGGCCCGGCGCAGGTCGGCCACCAGGGCCTGGTCGGCGGCCTCGGCGTTGACCGGGATCACCGGCCGGCTCGTCAGACGGCCGCGGTCCGAGGCGACCGGGAAGCGCAGCCGCACCAGGTCGCGCTCCTCGGCCCCGAACCGCGTGGGATCACCGAACAGCGCCGCCCACCTGGGGTCCCACCAGACCAGCTGCCCGTCCGCGGCGAAGACCGCGACCGGAGTGGCGTCGTATGTCTCGGTGCTCGTCCGCATGGTACTGCCGGTCCTACCGAGAACCGTTCCCTGGTTGGTCCCGGCGGGCTCGGCAATCGTTGGGGCATGCCCAAGACCACATTCATCACCGGCGCCAACAAGGGCCTCGGTTTCGAGACCGCCCGCCGCCTCACCGAACTCGGTCACACCGTGCTCCTCGGTGCCCGCGACGTCGATCGCGGGCGCCGTGCGGCGGCGGAGATCGGTGCCCGCTTCGTCCAGATCGATGTCACCGACGCCGCGTCGGTTGCGGCCGCGGCCGCCGACGTCACCGCCCGCGAGGGCCGGATCGACGTTCTGGTCAACAACGCCGGCATCACCGGTAGCGTCGTGTCCGCCGAAGGGCTGACCGGGACGGAGGCCGCTCTGGTGCTCGACACCAACGTGGCCGGCATCGTGCGGGTCACCACGGCCTTCCTTCCGCTCCTGCGCGCCTCCGGTGCTCCCGCCGTCGTCAACGTCACCAGCGGCCTGGGGTCCGTCGCGCTCACCCACGACCCCGAACGGGTCGAGTCGAAGGTGATCGCCCCCGCCTACGCGGCCTCCAAGGCCGCCGTCACGATGCTGACCACGCAGTACGCGAAGGCGTTCGGCGACATCCGGTTCAACGCCGCCGATCCCGGCTACACCGCAACCGACCTCAACGGCCGCACCGGCACCCAGACAGTGACCGAGGGAACCGACGCCATCGTGACGCTGGCCACCGAGAACCCCAGCGCCGGGACCGGTCGGATCATCGACCGTTACGGCCCCCTCGTGTGGTGATACGGCGCGGACGACACCTGGCTTCTTCAGGGCGTACCGGACCCGACGACCCACGTGTGCGGCGCCGCGGCCGCATCCCGGCGATCGACTCGGTCGAGTAGACCGAGCACGAGCTGCGCCGGGAACGGCCGCCGCGGTTCGAAGCCGCCGACGCCTTCACTCACGTCCCGGCACCCCGACCTTCCGACGACGTCGGTCTCCAGCGCTTTCCCCGCTGCCCTCACGCCGGTGAACCGGCTCCACGCCCAGGGGGCTTCGACACCGTGGACGGGACTCCACCGAGTGGGTCTTCGCGTACCCCGCCGCGTCCACGCCGGAACCCACCACGACCACCGGAAGCCGTCGATCCGGCCCGCAATCCGCGGCGCCCGGTTCGCCGCCCCTGCACGCCCGTGATCACGGGCTCCTGACCCAGCACCACATCACCGAGAGGAAGACTCATGACCGCACAACCGCTCGCAGGCAGGACCGCACTGGTGACCGGAGGTTCCCGGGGAGTCGGGGCCGGCATCGTCGCGCGCCTGGCAGCCGACGGCGCAGCAGTGGCGTTCACCTACGCCCGGTCCGACGAGCGCGCGGACGCCGTAGCGGCCGCGGTCGTCGCGTCGGGAGGTACAGCATTCCCGATCCGCGCCGACAGCATGCACGAACAGGACGTCGCAGCCGCCGTCACGCGGACCGTCGAGCGATTCGGCGCGCTGGACATTCTCGTGAACAACGCCGCCGTAGCCTCCGTGGCACCGATCACCGACCTGACGATGGACGAGATCGACGCGATGCTCACGATCAACGTACGGTCCGCCGTCGTCGCGATCCGCCAGTCCCTGGCTCACATGGGCCCGGGCGGGCGGATCATCAACATAGGAAGCGTCAACGCCGACCGCACGCCGTTCCCCGACCAGTCGGTCTACGCGTTGACCAAAGGCGCGCTGGCGAGTCTCACTCGTGGCCTCGCGCGAGAACTGGCACCACGGCGGATCACCATCAACAACATCCAGCCCGGACCGATCGACACCGATGCGAACCCCGCCGACGGGCCCGTCGCGCAGGCCATGCTCGGTGTCATGGCGACCGACCGCTACGGCACCGCCGCGGAGGTCGGCGCCCTCGTGTCCTATGTCGCCGGGCCTGACGCCGACTACATCACCGGCTCCAGCCTGAACATCGACGGCGGCTTCACCGCCTGACGGCCACGGCCATGGGCTCTCGTACGAAACACCGGGCGGATCGGGGGCAGACGCCTGCAACTGGAACCCGGCCGGACGGATCGCGGCGGTCTTCCCGTAACGGGTGCGACACCGCGCCACCGGTCGGGTGGCCGGGTCACGTCGCCGCGCCCCGGTCCCCTCGGCGGCCGGCCCCGGCAGCGGGTGCCAAGCCGCCGGGGCCGACCGGTGGTCAGCTCCTGGGATCGTTCTCCAGGCCCGCGCCAAGATAGGCGGGCACCTCGGCCAGCATCTCGTGCGTTTCAGGGCTCAGTTCGTTGCGGCGTCGGTGCAGTTCCTCGATCTTCACGGCCAGTTCGGGATCCTCGTCGTCACTGATGTCGAAGATGTCAAGTCGCTCGACCACGGGCAGGCCGACCTTGTCGGAGTTCAGCGTCGCGGGATGCGTCAGGTACTCCCAGAGGCCGTCGAGGTCCTCGACGACGTAGGTGGCGCCCCAGTCGAAGTCGCCGCCGTGGTCGCGGCCGACGACGAACGACTTCACCGAGGAGACCTGCCGGCCCTGGTTGCGCAGGCTCTCCAACGCCTCCTCCACCTGCGCCGACGGGGCATCCGCCTTCAGCTTGATGCGATTGACGTGATAGATCACCACAGCTCCCTAACGTCGTTATATTTTCTAACGTCGTTAGATTAGGGGTGTGGTGGCTCGCCCGTCAAGCGGGGCGTTACTGTGCGGTGCGATACCCGAAGTGAAGTGATGGGACATGCCGAGCAGTACACGACGCGCTCGCGACCGGGCGAACATCCGCGCCGGCATCGTCGAGACCGCCATGCGCCTTCTCGAGTCCGAGGGCGCCGCGGCACTGACGATCCGGCGTATCGCCGCCGACATGGAGTACACGGCGCCGATCGTCTACCAGCACTTCGCCAACAAGGACGCTCTCGTGCTGGAGCTGGTCGTGCGCGGTTACGACCAGCTGCTCGCCGAGCTGAGGCGGGTCGGCGAGGCATCCGACATCGACGAACGCATCCTGCGGGCCGCCGCTCAGTACGTTCGCTTCGCCGGCGAGCACCCTCACCTCTATCAAGCGATGAACAGCACCGTGACCGACGCGGATGAGCGCCGACGGGCTGCGGTACCCGCCATCGACCTGCTCACCGAACTGCTGGAAGCCTGGTCTCACGCCCACGGCGTGACCCTGTCCGACCGATCGGACGCCTGCGAGATCCTCTGGGGCACCCTGCACGGCATGGCCGCACTGGGATATCTCGACACCGTGGGGACCGAGCGGGCGCAACGGCTCGCCGAACAGGCGTGCCGCACGATTCTTCTCGGCTGGCGCGCCGCGGGGTCGCGAGCGGTCTGAGCGCGGGTTCCTCGCCGAAGTCGAGGAACCTCAACCAGTCGTCCGACGTCGCAGCGGGTGCCAAGGGGGGGGTGACGGCGCGTGCTTCGGCCTGTACGAGGGCACCACCTCGGCGACGAGGAGTTCGTCGTGGTGCTGGGTCCCGAGCAGGCACGGCTCGCCGCGGACCGGGTCGAGCCGAGTGAAGTCGCGAGGGAGCCCTGGATCAGGTTCGGCCACGGCAGCACGCTCGACGGCGTACTGCGTGCGGGACGTGCTGCGGGACAACGAGCTGGCCCCGACCACGGTCGCCCGCGTCTCCCGGACGGCGACGGCGGTGCGCTTGACTCTCGTGCCGGCCTCCGCGGCGCCTCCCGGTTTCGAGCACCTCACGCGTCCCGTCGTCCCCTCCGTTTCCATGCCCGCCGTCCCCGCGTACGGCCCGCCGGGGATCCGGCGGAAATGGCCCTGCTCGAATTTCTACGTGAGGAGTCCCGGTACTACACAGGATCTTCCGGTAACGGGTCAGGATGTGCTCACAACTGGGTGGCGCCTCCGTCCACCACCAGCTCGGTGCCCGTGGTGTAAGTGGCGTCGAAGGCCAGGAATGCCACCGCCCTGGCGACTTCTTCCGGAGTCCCGAAACGGCCCATGGGGTTCTCCGCGACCCGTTCCGCCTTGAACTGATCCGCGGCCTCTTTGGTCATCGTGTTCTCCAGGATTCCCGTGTCGACCGGGCCGGGGCTGACGGCGTTGACACGGATTCCCCGGGGAAGGAGCTCGCGGGAGAGGCTGCGGGCCATCGAGCGCACCGCTGCCTTTCCGGCCGCGTAGACGCTGGACTCCAGCATGCCCATGACGTTCGCGACCGAGGTGGTCAGGACGACGCCGGCGCCCCTGTTCAGCAGCGGGGCGAGCTTCTGCACGGTGAAGAAGGCTCCCTTGACGTTGATCGCGAACGATTCGTCGTACATCTGCTCGGTCGTCGACGCGAACGGCGTGGGGTTGGTGACACCCGCGTTGACGAACAGCGCATCCACCGTGCCGAGTTCGTCCCGTACGCGGGCGGCCAGGGCGTCCAGGTCGGGCAGTGAGGCCACGTCGCCCCGGACAGCCAGCGCGTTCTTACCGAGGCGCTCCGCGGCGGCGTCGAGCGCGGTCCGGGAACGGCCGGTGATCAGCACCCGTGCTCCGGCGTCCACCAGCAGCTTCGCCGTCGCGAAACCTATGCCGCTGCTGCCGCCCGTGATCACCACGTTCTTGCCGCTGTACGTGTCGTTCATTTCCGAATTCCTCACTTCTTCATTTCCTCGTTCGGCTCCTTCTGGCACCTCATGGGCGTCACCCCACGGGGAACTCGCCGCCGTCCACGGTGAGGTTCCTTCCGGTCAGCCAGCTCGCCCGGTCCGACGCAAGGAACAGCACCGCGTCGGCGATGTCGCCGGGCCGGCCGTCGCGCCCCAGCGGAGGTGCGGTGTCGTCCTGGCCCGCCCCGTCGTCCAGGCTTGCCGCGTGTTCCCGCGTCGCCTCGCCGCCGGGGGTGGCGGTCCTGCCGGGAGACACCGCGTTGACCCGGACCCCGAACGGGGCCAGTTCCAGGGCCAGTCCCCGGCTGTAGTTCTGCAGCGCCGCCTTCGCCGCCGTGTAGTGCAGGAACGCCGGTGCGGAGGTGGGGACGGCCGCGCTGGAGACGTGCACGACCGCACCCGAACGCCGCTCACGCATCCCCGGAGTCACCAGTGCGTCCAGCCGCACCGACGCCAGGTAGTTCAGGTCCAGTTGGTCCTGCCACTCCTCGTCGGGGATGGCCCAGGCGTTCTTGAAGGGGCGCGCTCCACCCGCGTTGTCGACCAGGATGTCCACCCCGCCGAAGGCCTCCTGCGCGGCCTCGGCGACTGCCTTCACTCCGGCCGGTGTCCGCACATCGGCCGCCACGAAGGCGGCGCCCTTCGGCACCGTGCTCGTACTGGACCTGGCGGTCGTGAGTACCTCAGCACCTGCGTCCAGGAACTGGCTCACGATTGCCGCGCCGATTCCGCGCGAACCGCCCGTGACCAGAACTCGCTTTCCGGTGAATTCTCGCACTCTTGAATCGTTCTCGGCCATGGTCATTCCGCTTGCCCTCTCAGGTACGCATTGGTCCGCTCGAATCCAAGGGGGCGCACGGAGCGGTGACTTCGGAGAACCACGCTGCACATCTCGCCTTGTCGAGTTGTTTCACCGTAGGTCCGGAGGGATTGAGAGGCAAAGACGAAATATGAGCGGGCGCTATAGGAGTTGCCTATAGGCAGTTCAGCGAGTGCCTGGTGGTGCCTGCGGTTCGGCGGTGACCGCGTCGGCGAGGTCGAGGGTGCGCAGGGTGTGGGCCGGGTGGGGCGACGCCCGCAGCGCCCATGGTGCCCTTCGTGTCCGGCAGGACCGCCAAGAGGCCAACAGGAAGGTCAGAGGCCCGATTCCTCTTCCCGCACGTCGAAGGCTTCGCGTGCGTCTGCGATGGCGGGCATGTTCTGCGAGGCCCATTCCAGCAGCACGTCGATGGGGTGTCGAAGGGTCTTGCCGATGGGCGTGATGCGATACCTGACCGCAACGGGGCGGGTGGAGACGACTTCACGCTCGATCACGCCGTTGCGTTCGAGTCGCCGAAGCGTCGCGGTCAGCGACTTCTGTGTGACCTGAGGGATGGCCCGGCGCAGTTCGTTGAAGCGACACGGCCGTTCGCACAGTTCGTTGAGGACGTCGAGCGACCACTTGTCGAGGATCTGGTCGAGCAGCTCGCGGTGCGGTGCATCGATGCGGAGTTCGGCGTCGGTATCCATGGCGAAACCTGGTCTCGTTGAAGTGTCCTTTCCCTACTAAGTAGCTTATAGATACCTAGTGGAGGAGAGAAGAGCCATGACTGTTCAGTACTTCACCCCGGACGGCATGCTGCAGCCGACCCCGTACCACCACGTCGCGGTGGGCACTGGGACGAAGCACGTCCACGTCAGCGGACAGATCGCACGCCGGGCCGACGGGACCCCGGTCGCACCCGGTGATCTGGCAGGTCAGGTCGCCCAGGCACTGCGCAACACGTCCATCGGCCTGGCGGGCGCGGGGGCGACGTTCGCGGACGTGCTGCGCCTGACGTTCTACGTGACCGGATGGAGCCCGGAGAAGATCGGCGACTTCATGGCAGGAGTCGAGTCCGTGGCCGACGAGATCGGGCTCCGTCTTCCCATGCCTCCGGCTTCCCTCATCGGTGTCGAGTACCTCTTCGAGCCGGACGTTCTCGTCGAGGTCGAGGCGACCGCCCTCCTCGACTGAGATCTCGCTCGACGGCTCCCGGACACTTCTACGGGACGGGCCGCTGCACCCAGGAGGCTGCCCTCACCGTCCGGGGCCACCAGGGACTTGACGGCTGTCACCCGGCCCCGTTGGCTCCCCCGGATCGCCCCGGCGGCCGCCACGGACGACCGGTACGGCGCTGCTGCCCATGTTCCGCTGCCTGGTTCGGTCAGGGAGCTCTGGTCAGGGCGAGGACGACGTTGTGCCCCCCGAAGCCGAAGGAGTGGCTGACGGCGGTACGGACCTCCTGACGTCGGGGCTCCGCCGTGACGCAGTCGATGTCGAACTCGGACGCCGGGGCGCCCAGGTTCGCGATCGGCGGCACCGTACGGTGCTGGAGGGTGAGCACCGTCAGCGCCGCCTCGATGGCGCCCGCCGCCCCCAGGCCGTGACCGAGTACGCCCTTGGGCGCCGTGACACTGGGGCGGTGCGGCAGGACCCGGGCGATCAGGGCTGCCTCGCCGGCGTCGCCCAGCGGCGTGGAGGTGCCGTGGGCGTTGACGTGGTCGACGTCCCGCGGAGCCAGGCCCGCGTCCGCCAGGGCGGTGCGCAGGGCCGCCTCCGCGCCCCGGGCGTCCGGTGCGGGCGCGGTGGGGTGGTGGGCGTCCGAAGTACTGCCGCAGCCCGCCAGCAGGGCGCGGGGGCGGGCGCCGCGGGCGGTCGCGTCCTCGGTCCGTTCCAGGACGAGGACGCCGGCGCCCTCCGCCAGGACGAAACCGTCGCGGTCGGCGGCGAAGGGCCGGGACGCGCCGGCGGGGGCGTCGGCGCGCCGGGACAGGGCGCCCATGCGCCAGAACCCGACGGACGTCAGCGGAGTGACGGCGGCTTCGGTGGCTCCGGCCACCGCGACGTCGCACTGGCCGGTGGCGAGGAGGTCGCGGGCCACGGCGACTGCGGTGGCGCCCGAGGCGCAGGCGGTGGCCGGGGCGAGGCCGGGACCGCGGGCTCCGAGGGCGATGGAGACCTCTCCGGCCGCCATGTTCGGGATGATCTGGGGGATGGTGAGCGCGGAGACCATGTCGGCGCCCAGTTCCGCCAGGCGCCCCGCCTGTTCCTCGCGCACCGCGTCCGCGCCCAGTCCGCAGCCGATGACGACGGCGACCCGGTCACCGTTCCACGTTCCGGGATCGAAGCCGGCGTCGCGGACCGCCTGGCGGGCGGCGAGCACCGCCAGTGAGGCGTTCCGCGACATGCGCCAGGCAGTGCGTCCGACGCGACGGTCCAGGTCCTCGGGTGACAGGGGAACGCGGCAGGAGAAGTCCACGGGCAGGCCGGCCAGCGCCGGATCGTGGGTCGCGGTGCCCGCGCCGCGGCAGACCGCGTCCCAGGTGGCGTCGGTGCCTTCTCCCGCGGGAGTGACCAGACCGAGGCCGGTGACGGCGACGGGCTCGTTCATTCGGAGGTCACCGTACCCGTGGTCCCCGTGCGCAGCGCGTCGAGGTGATCGGCGACCTGGGCGACGGTCGTGCCCGGGGAGGCGTACTCGTTGTCGATCTTCACGCCGAACTGCTCGTGGAGGATGAGCACCAGTTCCGTCAGGGCCAGCGAGTCCAGGTCCAGTTGCTCCAGCGTGAGTCCCGGCTGGACCTCCTCCTCCGGGACACGGAAGGCGCTGGTCAGGATGGAGCGGACGGCGTCGTAGGTGTCCGTCACGGCGTCTCCTCGCGGTCTTTCGGTGCGGGCGGGGTGAGCCGGGTGAGCTCCGCGACCCCGGCCTCGAATCCGATCGGCGGCTCGAAGCCCAGGTCCCTGCGTGCGGCGGTGAGGTCGAAGTGGTGCGGATGCAGCAGTTCCGCGACCAGGAAGCGGCTCAGGGCGTGGGTACGGGGGCTGCGGACCGCGCGCAGGACGGTGTCGCTGGCGGCGGCCGCCGCGGTGGCGAGCCGGGGCGGTACGGCGCACCAGCGGGCGTCGATGCCGGCGGCGCGCAGGAAGTGCTCGGTGATCTCCCTCAGGGGGCGCGGGTCGCCCTGGCTGATGAAGTAGGCGCGGCCGCCCACCGCCGGTGTCTGCCGCAGGCGGTCCAGGGCGAGCAGGTGGGCGTGGGCGGCGGTACTGATGTGGGTGGTGTCGACGAGGTTGCCGCCGTCGCCGGGCATCAGCAGCCGGCCGGCCCGTACGGCGCGTGCGAGGGCGGGGGCGAAATGCGGGTCGCCCGGCCCCCAGATGATGTGCGGGCGCAGGGAGACGGTGGCGAGCTCCGGGCCGTGCGCGGCCAGTACCAGGGCCTCGGCGCGGGCCTTGGTGGCGGGGTAGGCGGTCAGGTGGCGGAGGGCGGGGGGAAGGTCCTCGGTGACGCCTTCCAGGCCGCCGGGCCGGAAGGCGACACTGGCGGTCGAGGTGTAGAGGAGCGTGCGCACGCCGTGGGCGCGGCATTGCGCGATCACATGGCGGGTGCCGACGACGTTGGTGGACCAGTAGGGGCGCGGCGGGCCGCTGACGCCGGCCAGCGCGCCGTTGTGGATGACGGCGTCGCACCCGGCGACGGCGCGGGAGACCGCGTCGGCGTCGGCGAGATCGCCCAGGTGCTGCTGGACGCCCAACCGCTCCAGCGCGTCGCTGGGGCGGCGGCCCAGCGAGGAGACGACGACCCCGCGGGCGCTCAGCCGACGGCAGATCTCCCGCCCGAGGAAGCCGCTTCCGCCGGTGACCAGTACCTTCATCGGAGCCTCCCGCGCAGCCGCCCGGCGGCCCAGCCGGCCAGTCGCAGGCGGTCGATCTTGGAGTTGTGCCGGGGGTCGGTGGGGAAACCGCGATGCAGCAGCACGGCGCCGACGCGGTGCGCGTCCGGATGGTCCTTCAGGGCCGCGCGTACGGCTGCCAGGGCGGTGGCGCGGGGGGTGGCCCGCAGGGGTTCCACGCACAGGACGGGCAGTTGGCACACGGCCGTGCCGACCCCGACGAGCGCGGTGCGCCGGATGCCGGGTGCGGTGTCCGCCGTGGCCTCGAGGTCCTCGGTGGTCAGCGTGAAACCGGTGCCGGTGACCAGGTGGGCCTTGCGGCCGAGGAACCACAGCCGTCCCTCGTCGTCGAGCCGGCCGAGGTCTCCGGTACGGTGCAGCACGCCGTGGTCGGTGACGCTCTTCGCGGCGTCCTCGGCGTCGGGACGCCCGTGATAGGCGGGGCTGACGGTGGGGCCGGTGACGGCGATCTCGCCGAGCCCGCCGGCGTCGGCGTCCAGGATCCGGGCGCGGATGCCGGGCAACGGCCGGCCCAGGCAGGTTCCGGCGTGCCCGGCCGGTGGACGGCTGCGGGCGGCCCGCAGGTCGTGGTCGCCGATCGCGGAGACGGGCAGGCACTCCGTGGCACCGTAGACGCTGAGGATCTCGGCGTCGTCCGGGACGACGGCGCGCAGGGCGTCGGCGAGACGGACGCGCAGCGGGGCGCCGAAGGAGAGGATCTGCCGGACCGTCGGCAGGGTGACGCGGTGGCGGGCGCAGTGGCCGGCGATCAGGGCGAGAACGGCGGGAGACGCCAGGATCGTGGTGACCCGGTGTCTCAGGATCGGTCCGACGAGCTCCCCCGGCGGGGTGCGGGCCGGAGCGAGATGGTTCACGGCCGGGACGACGGTGGCCGGCCCCAGCAGCGGGCCGAGCAGTGCGATGGGCAGGAATCCGGCGAGGAGTACGTCGTCGGGCCGCGGGTCCAGCAGGGCCCTCAGCGCGTCGAGTTGCCCGGTCAGGGTGGCGTGGCGGTACTCGGCGCCCTTGGGCCGTCCGGTGGAGCCGGAGGTGAACGCGATCATGGCCAGCTCGTCGCCGTCGCGCTCCCGCGTCCGCAGCGACGGGCTGCTGCGGGTCGGCTCCCGCAGGATCAGCCGCCGCCCCAGCGGGCGCGGCGCGACGGCGGTGACCAGGGGGATCCGGACGTGTGGCCGGCCCCACCCCAGGGCGCGGCGTCCGAGGTGGGCCAGGGGTTCACCGATGAAGACGTCCGGGGCGACGTCCCGCAGGCAGCGGCCCACCTCGGCGCGCGGCTCGATCAGGACCGGGACGGCGCCGAGGGCGCCGAGGGCGTAGCAGAGGGTGGTCAGGTCGTAGGCGTCACGCGTCATCACGACCGCTTTGTGGCCGGGCCGCACACCGGCGTCGCGCAGGGCCTCCGCGAGGCCGAGAGAGTCCCGCACCAGGTCGCCGCGGCTGGTCGCGCGGGAGGCGCCCTTGCGGCATCGGACGAGAGCGGTGGCGTCGGGCCGGTCACCCAGGTGTGCGGCGAATCCGGGAACGGACATGGTCATGCGGCCCCCTGGAGGAAGTCACGGACGCGGTCGCCCAGTTCGGCGGCGGCGTCCTCCATCACGAAATGCCCGGCCTCGGGGAAGCGGTGCACGGCGGCATGGGGGAAGCGGCGGACCCACTCCTGCAGCAGTACCGGGGTGAAGACGGGGTCGCGCATGCCCCAGCCGATGAGCAGGGGCAGTTCCGACAGGCCCGCCCCCGCGGCGGGAGGTTCGAGCAGGCGCCATGCCGGGTCCGTGGGGTCGCGGGGGATCGCCCGGACGGCGTCGGTGACCGCCCGGCGTTCCGCGCGGTGGGCGTACGGCCGGAGGTAGGCCTCGCGCTCGGCCGGCGGCAGTGGGTGGTGGACCCCGGCGCGCAGGGCGACACGGGCGAACGCGTTGGTGAGGTGGACGAATTCGGCGACCGGCCGGTGGTCGCGGATCCAGCGCAGGTAGAACGGCAGCCGGAAGCCTTCCGGGAAGGGAAACGCCACGGTGTTGCAGACGACCAGCCGGGCCACCGCACCCGGGTGCCGCAGGGCCCAGGCGGCGCCGAGGGGACCTCCCCAGTCGTGCAGGACGAGGGTCCAGCCGTGCTCGGGCAGCCCCTCGTCGCGCACCAGGTGGCGGTGGAGGATGTCCAGGCCGTCCAGCTGCGCCTCGTAGGGGTCGGGGACGCCGTCCGCGGGCCGCAGGTGCCGGGACAGCCCGAAACCCGGCAGGTCGGGTGCCAGGCAGCGGGCGTGCGGGGAGAGCCGGTGCAGCAGCTTGCGCCAGACGTAGCTCCACGACGGGTTGCCGTGCAGGAAGAGCACCGGTTGCCCTGAGCCGAGGTCGAGATAGTGCTGTCCGGTGGCCGGTACGCGCCGCCAGTGACGGGCGGCGGGATAGCCCGGCAACAGCCGTTGCAGGGCGGCGGGTTCCAGAGCCCGGTCCGGGGGGCGGGCGGCCCGTGCGCTCACCATCGGACGAGAGCCAGACCGAAGCTGAAACCACTGGCCAGGCCGATCATCGTCACCAGGTCCCCGCTCTCTATGCGGTCGGCCTCCCGTGCCTTGACCAGTTGCAGCGGGAGGGAGGCCGCCGCGCAGTTCCCGTGTTCGGCCACCGCGGGCATGCACCGGTCCTCGGGCAGGGAGAGCAGCTCGAGCATCTCCCGGTACTGCGGCATGGCGATCTGGTGGAAGGCGACGAAGGCACTGCGGGAGACCGCCTCGAGTTCCTTCCCGGCGGCGGCCAGGATCTGGGGAAGGGCGTCGAGCGCGCCCTGGCGCAGGTCCCCGTTCAGGCGCAGTGTGGTGTGGTCGTCGTGCACGGACAGGTGGTGCATGCTTCCCCCGCCGGCCACGGTGCAGGCCTCCCACGCCTCGGAGTTGCTGACGAATCGCAGGGACAGGATGCCGGGGTCGTGTTCGCCCGCGGGGCCGGCGGTGAGCAGCATCGCCGCGCCGGCGTCCGACGCCGTGTAGCCGGGCAGGGCCCTCAGGAGGGCCTGGCGGTCGGGGGCGTGCCAGCGGGTGGCCAGCGTCGCGGGTTCGCCGCAGGCGATGAGGACCGTGCGGTAGCGGCCGGACTCGATGAACGAGGTGGCCACCTCCATGGCGTTGAGGACGCTGTTGCAGGCGTTCTTGACGTCGAACACCGGGCAGGAAGCGCCCAGTTTGGCTGCCACGAGGTGGGACGTGGCGGGTTCGATCAGGTCCAGCGCGGTCGCGGCGAACAGCAGCAGATCGACGTCGCCGATCTCCAGTTCCGCCTCGGCGAGCGCCTTGCGCGCGGCTGCCACGGCGAGGTCGGAGGCGTTCTCGCCGTCCTCGTGCACATGGACTCCACGGACCCCGGTGAGGTCCTCCAGCAGACCGGGCGGTGGCGCGTACCCGCCGGTCTCGGTGATCTTCGTGCGGATTTCGTCCATGGTCCGGTAGCGGGACGGCAGATGAACGGAGACGGCGGCTATACGGGCACGGAAGGCTTCGGGCACCGCGTCACCGTAGCCGCCCCCTCCGCACCACCGGACTGAAAAGCTCTTTGTACGTCAATATTCACTACAACGAGTGGTAGGCACCGGCCTTTTCGCGCCGCGCTGCTCCTTCCTCGGCTACCAATGCCTGCAATCGGCGTGAGAAGGCGGGGACTTGGTATGCAGCAGCTCGAGCGGGCCGTGGCCGTGGTAGGGGTCGGTTGCCGGCTTCCCGGAGGAATCACGGATCTGGACGGCCTGTGGTCGGTACTGCGCGACGGGCGGGACATGGTCGGCGAGATGCCCGCCGACCGGTTCCCCAGGGAGAGAATCGTCGACCCGGAAGTCGTACGCCCCGGCCGCAGTTACACCGCCGCCGGCGGATTCCTCACGGACGTCGCCTCGTTCGACGCCGGCTACTTCGGCATGGCACCCGCGGAGGCCCGGCACATCGACCCGCAGCAGCGGCTGCTGCTGGAGATGGCCGCGGAGGCCCTGGACGACGCCGCCCTGCCCGCCGGGTCACTGGCCGGATCGGACACCTGCGTGTACGTGGGCGTCTCCGATCCCGGCTACGGGGTGACCCTGTCGATGATGCAGGACCACACGAGTCCGCACACCATGCCCGGCGCCACCCTGTCCATCACGGCGAACCGGCTGTCGTACGCCTTCGACCTGCGCGGCCCGAGCATGGCCGTGGACACGGCCTGCTCCTCCGCCCTGGTCGCCCTGGACCGGGCCTGCCGCACCCTGCGGGAGGGCACCTCCCGGGTCGCCCTGGCCGGTGCCGTCAACGTGCTGTCCACCCCGTACCCTTTCGCCGGATTCTCGTACGCGGGCATGCTGTCCCGGCGCGGTCGCTGTGCGGCGTTCTCGGCCGACGCCGACGGCTTCGTCCGCGCGGAGGGCGGCGCGGTGCTCGTCCTCAAACGCCTCGGTGACGCGGTGGCCGACCACGACCGCATCCATTGCGTGCTCGCCGCCACCGGCAACAACACCGACGGCCGCAGCACCGGCATGGTCGTGCCCAGCGCCGAGACGCAGGAGGCGCTGCTGCACGCGGTCTACGCGGAGGCCGGGATCGACGCGGACGACCTGGTGTACGCCGAGGCACACGGCACCGGCACCCAGGTGGGGGACCCGGCGGAGGCCGAGGCCATCGGCCGGGCCCTGGGGCGTCGCCGCCGCGGCGGCCCGCTGCCGATCGGCTCGGTGAAGACGAACCTCGGTCATCTGGAGCCCGCCTCCGGGATGGCGGGGCTGCTCAAGGCGATCCTGGTGCTGCGTCATCGCACGGTGCCGGCGTCCCTGCACGCCCTCCCCCTCAACCCCGCGATCGACTTCGACGGCCTCGGACTGGCCCCCGCCGTGGAGCCCGTCCCCCTGACGCTGGGGGAGCGGTCCGCCGTGGGCGTGTCCTCCTTCGGTTTCGGCGGAGCCAACGCCCACGCGATCGTCACCCTGCCGCCCGCCGCCCGGCAGAGCGGACCGCGGCCCGTGCCGAGCGGGCGCCCGCTGCCGCTGGTCGTCTCCGCCCGGTCCCCCAAGGCACTGAACCAGATGGCCGCCCGCATGGCGGAGCGGCTGCGGGACACCGGGCCCGAGGAGTTCTACGACCTCGCCCACACCAGCACCGTGCGGCGCACCGCGCACCCGCACCGCGCCGCCGTGCTGGCCACCGACCCGCAGGACGCCGCCCGGCAGCTCGACCGGCTGATCGCCGCCGAGCCCGCCCACGGGGCGCTCGTGCGCACGAGCGAGCGGGACGGCACCGCGTTCGTGTTCTCCGGCAACGCCTCCCAGTGGCCGGGCATGGCCGCCGACCTGCTGGAGCGCGAACCGGCCTTCCGAACGGCCGTCGAAGAGGCCGACGCGGCCCTGACACCCCACCTGGGCTGGTCGGTGGCGAAGGAACTGGCACGCCCCTCCGCCCCGACCTGGCAGCGCACGGAGATCGCCCAGCCGGCCCTGTTCGCCGTCCAGGTGGGCCTGACCGCACTGCTGGCCTCGCACGGCGTGCGTCCGCGGGCGGTGGCCGGGCACAGCGTCGGAGAGGTCGCCGCCGCCTGCGCCGCCGGCATCCTGACCCTGGACCAGGCGGCCCTGGTGATCGCCGAACGCAGCCGTACCCAGGGCGCCACGGCGGGCCGGGGCCGCATGGCCGCCGTGGGCCTGCCGGAGGAACAGGCCCGGGAGGAACTCCTGCGCTACGGCGGCGCCCTGGAGATCGCGGGCATCAACAGCGAGCGCGACGTGACCGTCGCCGGTGACGCCGAGGAACTGGCCGCCTGGGGCGCCGAGCTGCACAGCCGAGACGTCTTCTTCCGCGATCTCGACCTGGACTACGCCTTCCACAGCCGTGCCATGGACCCCCTCAGGGAGCCGCTGCTCGACGCACTGGACGGGCTCGCCCCCGCCCCGGCCCGGATTCCGTTCGTCTCCACCGTCACCGGCACCCCGCTGAACGGGCCGGAGCTCGACGCCGGGTACTGGTGGCGCAACGTCCGCGAACCCGTCCGGTTCGCCGACGCCGCCGCCCACCTCACCGCCGAGCACGCCGGCGTCCTGGTCGAGATCGGCCCGCACCCGGTGCTGCGCTCCTACCTGCGCCGCACCGGCGCCGCCTGCGTGGCCACCCTGCACCGTGACGGGGACGGCGTACGCGAGACCGCGGCGGCCGTCGCCGCCGTGCTCGCCACCGACACCGGGACCGACTGGCAGCGGCACTTCCACCGCCCGGGCCGTGTGGTCGACCTGCCCGCCTACGCGTGGCAGCACGAACGGTACTGGCACGGCGCCCCGCAGGACCTGGTCATCAGGGCGACCGGCAGCGGCATGCTGGACCACCCCCTGGTGGGTGAACGGATGCCCGCCCCGCACCCCGTCTGGCACGGCTCCGTCGAGCCGCAACTGGTGCCCTGGCTGGGCGACCACCGGATCGGCGACGACGTACTCATGCCGGCCGCCGCCTACGTGGAGATCGCGTTGAGCGCCGGACGGCGGGCGCTGGACCGCCCGGTCGAGGTACGGCATCTCGAGATCGGCCGTCCGCTGGCCGTGCCGTGGCCGGATCCGACTCCGGTCGCCCTGCAGACCGCGGTCACCCCGGACGACGGCTCCCTGACCGTCAGCGTCCGCGAGGAACACGGCGGGGAGTGCCGGCCCGTCGTACGCGCCCAGGTCCGCACCCTGCTCGGCACGGCACCGCCCCCGCTCGACGTCGACGCGCTCCGGGCCCGCTGCCACCGGAGCATCGACGGCCCGGACTTCTACCGGGCGTGCCACGACATCGGCCTCAACTGCGGGCCGGCCTTCCAGCTCATCGACCGCGTCGACGCCGGCGACGGAGAGGCACTCGTCTCCTACCGGTTGCCGCACGCCGCCGACGCCTACACCGCCCACCCGGTCCTGCTCGACGCGCCGCTCCAGGCCACCGTGGCACTCGCCGGGCCGGAGGCGGAATCCGCCGCCTTCCTGCCGACCGTGTTCGGGTCCGTACGCGTGTGGCGCACCCCCTCGCCCACCGGTGTCGTGCATCTGCGCCGGCGCAGCCGCAGCGTCAACGAGATCTGCTGGGACATCACCTACGCCGACGTGGACGGCACGGTCACCGCCGAGATCGACGGCTGCCGCACCCGCCGCGGACGCCTGACCGAGCACACCCCCCTGACCGTCCAGCGCACTGTTCTGCGGGCAGCGCCCCACCCGGACACGCCCGCTGCGCCGTCTCCGCTGCCCGCGCCCGCCGAGGTGGCACGCGTGGCCGAGCCGCGCGTCACCGCCGCCCGCGCCGCGCTGGACGACAGCGGCCACGACCGGTTCGTCTCCGACGCCGAACGGGCCGGCGCCCACTGCTGGGCCGAGACGCTGCGAGGTCTCCTGGCCGACCCCACGGCCCCCTTCTCGACGGCCGAACTGGTGGCCGGGGGGCTGCAGCCCCGGCACCGGCGGCTGGTGCGGCTGATGATGCCCCTGCTGGCCGACCACGGTCTCGTCCAGCCGGCCGGGGAGTCCTGGCAGCTCACCGGCGTCGAGACGGAGTCCGAGGCACTGCTGCGCGGCCTCGTGGAGGACCATCCCGCCTTCGGCGCCGAGACACTGCTCCTCAACCGCCATCTGCGCCGTCTGCCCGACGTGCTGCGGGGCCTGACCGACGCGCGCGAGCTCCTGCCCGCCGGGGACAGCGCGTACGAGCAGCTCAGCGAGACCGGACCGGCCCACCGCTTCGCCCACCGTGCCGCGCAGGCCCTGCTCTGCGACATCGTCGCCCGCTGGCCCGCCGACCGCCCGCTGCGCGTCCTGGAGATCGGGGCCACCACCACCGCTCTGACGGCCGCGGCACTGCCCGTACTCCCGGCCGACCGGACCCGGTACACCTGCACCGCCCCCACCGGCGGCGGGCTCACCCGCGCCGAGCACCGTTTCGCCGCCCATGACTTCGTCGACTACCGCACGCTGGACCCCAACACCGACCTGGTGGACCAGGGCATGCCCCGGGGCGGTTTCGACCTCGTCCTCGCGGGCGACGCGCTGCACGCCACCACCGATCTGGCCGTGACACTGCGCCGGCTGCACGCCGTACTGGCCCCCGGAGGGCACCTGCTGGCCGTCGAACCGCACAGCTCACGGTTCCAGGCCCTGCGGTCCGGCGCCCTGGACGACTTCTGGGAGCGCGGCGACCACGACCTGCGCCCCACCTGCCGCATCCTCCCCCGCGACCGGTGGGCACCGTTGCTGCGCCGGTGCGGCTTCTCCGGTGTGGCGCAGACCGGTCCCGAGGACCGTTCCGTCCTCCTCGCCGCGGCCGACCACGACCACGCCGCGGACCACGAAGAGCCCCGAGCGGCTTCCGCCACCCCCTGGGTGATCGCCGTCGAGGACGACACCGAGACGGCGACCGCACGGGCACTGGCCGCCCGGCTCGGGACGGCCACCGTGATCGCCGCCTCCGACGAGGCCGCCGTCTGGAGCGGGGCCCTGCCCGCGGACTCCGATCCGCGCCTCGTCCTGCTGCTCGCCGAGCCCGGGCCGCACGAGACCGTCACGCGGACCACCCGCCGTGCGGCCCTCCTGCGCGCCCTGGCCGCCGCCTGCGACGGCCTCAGCGGCGGCACGAGTCCACAGGTGTGGCTCGTCACGCGTCCGACCGGTCTCTTCCCGGCCCCGGAGCAGCCTTCCCACCCGGTCGACGCGGCCGTCTGGGCGGCCTGCCGCACCCTCGCCAACGAGCGTCCCGACCTGTGCGTCAGGCGTCTGTCGTGCCACCGCACCGGTGACGCGGACACCGACGCCCGCCGCCTGGCCGGAGAGTTCCTCGCTCCCGGCGGTGACGACCGGAGCGTTCAGGAGGACGAGATCGTCCTGACCGCACAGGGCCGGTTCGTGCCCCGGCAGGTGCAGCACCCGGCGGGCGAGTCCCCGGCCGCACCCGCCCGCACGCCGTTCATCCTGGAGGTACGTGAACCAGGCCTGCACCGGCGGCTGGTCTGGCGGCAGACGGACCTTCCCGAACCCGGCCCGGGCGAAGTGGCCGTCGAGCTGCGGGCGGTGGCCCTGAACTACCGCGACCCCATGCGAGCCAACGGTCTGCTACCGCCCGAAGCGGTCGAGAACAGCCCCCTCGGCCGCGGGCTGGGCACCGACGGGGCCGGCGTCGTCCACGCCGTGGGGCCGGGAGTGGAGGACCTGAAGCCCGGCGACCGGGTCTTCGGCCTCATGCCCGCCGCCCTCGCCTCCCACACGACGACTCCGGCCGCCGCGGTCGTCCGCATCCCTGACGGAATGGGCTTCACGGAGGCCGCGACCTTCCCCGTCGCGTTCCTGACCGTCCACCACACCCTGACCCATCAGGCCCGGCTCTCCGCCGGCGAGACCGTACTCGTCCACGGCGGAGCCGGAGCGGTCGGCCTGGCCGTCCTCCAGTGCGCCCGCCGGCAGGGCGCCCGCGTCATCGCCACCGCCGGCACGGAGACCAAACGGGACCTGCTGCGCACGCTCGGCGCCGAGCACGTGCTCGACTCCCGCAGCCTGGACTTCGTCCCCCGGGTACGGGAACTGACCGGCGGCCGGGGAGTGGACGTCGTGGTGAACTCCCTCAGCGGCGAGGCCATCGCCCAGGGCCTCGACCTCCTCCGCCCCAACGGCCGCTTCGTCGAACTCGGCAAGCGGGACATCTTCCTCAACAACCCGATGACGCTGCGCCCCTTCGACCGCAGTCTCACCTTCATCGGCTTCAACCTCGACGCCGTCGTCGACGCCCCCGCCCTGCGCTCCCGTCTCCTGGCGGACTTCGGCGAACTGGTCGCCTCCCACGCCTACCGCCCCCTGCCCCACACCGTCCACCCGGCCGCCCGGGCCGACGCGGCCTTCCACCTCCTGCAGCACTCCCGGCACACCGGAAAGATCGTCGTCACCTTCGACCCGCTGGACGAGCCCGTCCCCGTGGAACCCGCACCCGGTACCGTCCGGCTCGACGGAGACGGCACCTATCTGGTCACCGGAGGGCTGAGCGGCCTCGGCGCCGCCACCGCACGTCGGCTGGCCGACCACGGAGTCCGGCACCTGGCCCTCCTCTCCCGCCGCGGACCCGACGCCCCCGGAGCACCGGCCCTCCTCCAGGAGCTCGCCGACCGCGGGGTGCGCGCCACCGCCCACGCCGCCGACGTCACCGACGAAGCCGCGCTGGGTCAGGTCCTCGACGCCGTGGACGCCGGCGGGCACCGCCTGCGCGGCATCGTGCACGCGGCGATGCACATGGACGACGCGGTGCTGTCCGACCTCACCGACGAACGGTTCGCCGCCGTACTCGCGCCCAAGGCGGCGGGCGCGGCTCTGCTGGACCGCCTTACCGCCGACCGCGACCTGGACCTGTTCCTCGCCTACTCCTCCGTCTCCGCCGCCATCGGCAACCCCGGCCAGGCGGCGTACGCGGCGGCCAACGCCTATCTGGAGGCCCTCGCCCGGGCCCGGCGGAACAGCGGCAAACCGGGCACGGCACTGGCCTGGGGCCCGATCAGCGAAACCGGCTATGTCGCCCGCAGCGGTATGGAAGCCGCCATGGCCGAGCGTGGCCTCGAACTCCTCACTCCGGCCGAGGCCCTGACCACCGCGGGCCGCCTCCTGGCCACCGGTGCCGACGTCGCCGGAGCGGGCCGCTACCGCTGGGGGGCCGCACGCCACCTGCTGCCCGCCCTGGCCACGCCCCGCTTCGCCCGCTTGGCGCCGTCGTCCTCCGTGCCCTCCCCGGACACCCGCAAGGAGCTGCTTCGGACGTTGGCCGGCCTTCCGGCGGACGAGGCACAGCGCAAGATCGTCGAAACGCTCGCCCAGCTTCTCGCGGGTGTCCTGCAGACCGATCCGGACGACATGGACCCCACGCGCAGTGTCACCGACTTCGGACTGGACTCACTGCTCGGCATGCAGTTCCTGGTCCAGGCAAGAGATCTCTTCGACATCCGCCTGGCACCGGCCGACCTGGCCACCGGCCGCACCCTGACCCACTTCGCCCGTCTGGTCCATCAGAGGCTGGGCCTGGACCCCGCCGAGCAGGAGTAGACGGACACGGATGCCCGCTGTGCCGGAGTCCCGGTACAGCGGGCGGGGAGCGGCCGGGCTGATCCGCTCGCGTCGCGCCCGAAGCAGCCCGGCGCTCCCTGCCCCGCCCGGGACTCCATGGCAGAGCCCTCTGTCGAAGCGAGGGCCTTGTTCCCGCGGGCCGGACGGCTGCCGTGGAACCGCGTGCGAGAGGGGGCATCCGGAACACGTCCGGACCGGTCCATCGGCGCCCCTGACAGCGGCACGCCGCCCGGGGCGCGGGCAACGCCCTGCTCCCGCACCGGGCGGCGGACCGCGTTCCGGACAGGCGGCGAGCGCCACCGCGTGGACGCCGGCGTGACAGGGTACGCGCTGCCGGCGCGCGAGCACGGCAGCAACTCCTTCGTGCTGCTGCTGTAGGTGGTCAACTCGCAGACGTACGGCCCGATGTCGTCGAGCTCGTCGGGGGCGTGAACCGGGCGGTGACGAACCCCCTGCCGGCACCGGCGCCCACGCCCCGCAACTCCCACCGGGCGTGAACCCGGTGCGCAGCTGACCTTCTCCTCGCCCTCGGACGGCCCGTCGTGGTGTCCGATCCGCCGCGCGAGCAGTGATCTCCGGCCGCGCCCTGCGTGTGCCCCTGTGCGGTCGCGTGTGCCCTGACCACTGCAACGTATCGACACAATCGGCAGGTATGCCAACGACACGCGCTTTTCGGGCATTAGCCCTATTTACGGTGTTCGCGGGACCGGAGGTTCACGCCTCCGCGACTTCGCCGTACAGCTGCGAGAGCTCGGGCACGCCGTCCTCCGCCCACGCGTGGCCGGACGCCACCACGTCGAACTCCCGACCGGAGGCGAGGCGGACGACGGGCTGCCCGTCCGACCGGATGGCCCAGGCCGCACCGGGCACGGTGCGCACGATCACGGTGCCGAGGTACAGACCGGCGTCGTTGCCGAGCCAGGCGATGATCTCCTCGTCGCTCCGCCAGCGCGGCAGCATCTGGTCGAGCCGCTCCAGCGAGACCTCGGAGTCGTCGAGCCGGACACCCTCCCGCAGTGCCTGCGAGCGCAGCAGGTCGCAGTCGGCGAGCAGGTCGCCGATACCGTCGGCGTCGTGAGCCCGGGTATCCTCGCGCCGCTTGCCCAGGAAGGGGAGGTTCATACCTGCAGACTGTCATTCATACCGCCATGTGCACCATGGGGCACGCGGGAGCGGTGAGCGAGGAGCCGGCCCCGGCGGGGAGGCGGGCCGCGGACGCCGGGCGCCTACACGTCCAGGTCCACGACGACCGGCGCGTGGTCCGAGGCGCCCTTGCCCTTGCGCTCCTCACGGTCGACGTAGGAGTCGGTGACCGCCTTGGCGAAGGGCTCGTTGCCGTACACCAGGTCGATGCGCATGCCGCGGTTCTTGGGGAAGCAGAGCTGGCGGTAGTCCCAGTAGGTGAACGGGTGGTCGTACTTCAGCGGGCGCGGGACCACGTCGGACAGGCCGGCGCCGCGCAGGGAGGCGAGGGCGGCACGCTCGGCGGGGGTGACGTGGGTGGAGCCTTCGAAGGCGGCGGGGTCGTGGACGTCGTCGTCCGTCGGGGCGACGTTGTAGTCGCCCAGGACCGCGAAGGGGCGGCTGCCGGCCGCGTCGCCTTCGACGGCCGCGCGCAGCGCCTCGAACCACTGGAGCTTGTAGGCGTAGTGGGGGTGCTCCACCTCGCGGCCGTTGGGCACGTACACCGACCAGACGCGGACCGGGCCGCAGGTGGCGGAGATCGCGCGGGGCTCCTGGACGCCGTCGTAGCCGGGGTCGCCGGGCAGGCCCTTGACCACGTCGTCGAGGCCGACGCGGGAGAGCACCGCCACACCGTTCCACCGGCCGGTGGCGTGCACCGCTGCCTCGTAGCCCTTCTCGCGCAGCTCGTCGAACGGGAACTGCTCCTCGGCGACCTTGGCCTCCTGGAGGCAGAGCACGTCGGTGCCGCTGCTCTCCAGCCAGGCGAGCAGCCTTGGCAGGCGGGCGGTGATCGAGTTCACGTTCCAGGTCGCGATGCGCATGTCCCACAACCTACCCGGCGGCACTGACAACGCGGCCCGGGTCCCCGTCCTGCCGGGTCGCGCCTCACACCCGCGCGGAGTCCCCGGGGCTCAGGCGGAGGTGCTCCGAGCCGCCCAGCTGCCCGATCTGGCGGTCGTAGATCGGGCGGGCGAGGTCGGTGAGCAGGGCGTCGTGGATGTCGTAGGCGCGCTGCGGCCTCACCTCACGGACGTAGTCGATGACCTCGGAGATCTTGTTCCACGGCGCCATGACGGGGAGCATCAGCGTCTCGACCCGGTGGCCGGGGACGGTGAGGGCGTCGCCGGGGTGGAAGACCTTGCCGCCGTCGACGAGGAAGCCGACGTTGGTGACGCGCGGGATGTCCGGGTGGATCACCGCGTGCAGCTCGCCGTGCACCTGCACGTCGAAGCCGGCGGCGGTGAAGGTGTCGCCGTGGCCGACGGTGTGCACGCGGCCCGGGAACGCCGCCGAGATCTTCTCCGCGACGGACTTCAGCGTCCAGATCCCGGCGGCCGGGTTGTCCTCCATGGCGGCGCGCAGCCGCAGCTCGTCGAAGTGGTCGGGGTGCTCGTGGGTGACGAGGATCGCGTCCGCGCCGAGGGCGGCGTCCTCCTCGCTGAAACCGCCGGGGTCCAGGACGAGCGTCCGCCCCTCCTTTTCGAGGCGGACGCAGGCGTGCGACTTCTTGGTGAGCTTCATGACTCCATCCTGCCGCCGCACACCGGTCCCCGGCTCGGCGGGAATCACTCCGGCGGTGTGGTCTCCTCGCGGATGACCTGCTGCGCCACCCGGAAGGCGCCGTTCGCGGCCGGTACGCCGCAGTAGACGGCCGCCTGGAGCAGTACTTCCTTGATCTCCCCCGGGGTGAGGCCGTTGCGCAGGGCGGCCCGGAGGTGGGGCGCGAGCTCGTCCAGATGGCCGCCGGCGACGAGGGCGGTGAGGGTGACGCAGCTGCGGGTGCGCCGGTCCAGGCCCGGCCGGTCCCAGACCTCGCCCCACGCGTACCGGGTGAGGAACTCCTGGAAGTCCGCCGAGAACTCGTCCGCCTGCGCCAGCGCCTGGTCGACGTGCGCGTCGCCGAGCACTTCGCGACGCACCTTCAGCCCCGCCTCGTACGGGTCGGGCCGCCCCTGCCCGGGTACCTGCGGCGGTACGGCGGGCGGGGCGATCTCCGCGACCGGCGACGCGGCCGGCGGCGGGGCCAGGGCCGGCTGGACGGGGCCGGTGGAAGCCGCGGGCGCCGCGGAGAGCGCCGGTGCGACGGCGTGGGCGGCCGGGACGGCGATCTGACCGGTGGACGTGTCGTGGGCGGTCTGCCAGGCGGTGGTGAAGTGCCGCACCAGCAGGTCGGTGACGGCCGCGGGCTGCTCGACCGGGACCAGGTGGGAGGCGCCGGGGACGACGGCGAGGCGTGCGTCGGGGATGCCCGCGACCAGGGTGCGGGCCTCGGCGGGGCCGGTGACCTGGTCGTCGGAGCCGACGAGGACCAGGGCCGGGGCACCGACGCGGCCGAGTTCGCCTCGTACGTCGAACGCGGCGAGCGCCTCGCAGGCGGCGATGTAGCAGCCGGGGTCGGTGGTCCGCACCATCTGCACGGCCCACTCGGTGATCGCGGGCTGGGCGGCGGCGAACCCTCCGGTGAACCACCTCTCCGGCGCGCTGCGGGCGATGGGGTCCAGGCCGTTGGTGCGGACGATCACGCCACGCTGACGGAACTCGTCGGCCGTACCGAAGCGCGGCGAGGCGGCGATCAGCGCGAGGGAGGCGAGGCGTTCGGGGTGGCGAAGGGCCAGTTCGACACCGATGGCGCCGCCGAACGCGCAGCCCGCGTAGCCGAAGCGCTGCACGCCGAGTCCGTCGAGTGTGGCCAGCAACCGTGTGGTGATCTCGGCGACGGAGCCCGCCGGGTGGGCGGGGGCGCCCCCGTGCCCGGGCAGGTCGAAACGGAAGACCCGCCACTGCTGAGCCAGCTCGGGCACCTGCCGGTCCCACATGTGCCATGTGGTACCCAGTGAGGGACCCAGGATCAGAACCGGAGCGTCTTCTGGCCCGTCAAAGCGGTATTGCAGGGTGTTGGGTGGTGTCTCGCTCACGCCCCAGACCCTCTCACGTCTCACGAAATCTCACACAGCCCGGGGAAGCCGGCGGCTCGATGCACCCGCGGCTCGACTCGTCGGGTACCGCCGGTGGTCTCGTCGACCGAGCCTGAGCCTCTCGGCGTGTACGCCCGCCCCTGACACGGCGTGACCTGTCGGCCGTACTCTCGTCCGATCCTCGCGTCGACGCGCTGCCTCCTCCATCAGCACAGCGGCCGACTGTTCCGAGTTTGCAGCAAAGCATGTGGCGCCGTCCCGAAGGTCGGAACGGCGTAGCGGGGAACCTTTCGGGCCGCTCCGATCGCCACCTGAAAACCGCCCTCGGGAACGGCGCCGAACTCATGCACGACCCTCTGCCTCACCGTGCAGGCCATCCCATGTGGTGGCGGCTTCGCGGAGATCTTCCACGTCTGGCTTCACGTACCACTTCTTCGTCGTCTTCACGTTCGTGTGCCCGGCCCACCGGGCGAGGATGTGATCCGGCACGCCGTTGTTGGCAAGGAAGGTGAGGCAGGAGGCACGAGCGTCGTACAGACGTACTCTGCGCAGGCCAAGAACCTCCATGAGCCGGTACGCGCGCCTGCGGAGTTGCTTGATCGTGAAAGCCTCCCCGGTCTCGTGCACCACGACGTACCCAGAGTCCGAGTAAGCCTCACCGAGGACGAGCCTCTCCTTGGCCTGGAGAGTCTTGAACGTCCTAATACTGCAGCCGCAGTTGCGGGAGTCGGTGGTCGCGGTCATCGGGTGTGTGCCCAGCCGGTGGCCGGCGGGGCTCCCCGGTCACTGGTTCTCCTTCGCCGGCTCTGGTGCCTTGCCAGGCCAGATGGTGGTCACTATGGGCCAAATCAGGCTGTAGACGAGGACTTTGGTAAGGGGGTTGAGCCACACAAGTAGCGGAGCGCCGTTGTCGAGGGTGCCGGCCAGTACCACCAAGCCGAAGATCAGGCCGACGCTGATCGCGTAGGCCAGCAGGAACCTGAACCAGGACTTCCAGGCATCCGCGACGGCCGCGCGGCCGTAGAGCTCCGGGCGTGGTGGGGCGGCGGCTTCGCCGAAGTGCCGGGCGAACTTCGCATCGGCCCAGCGGACGGTGCGGTGGCCGTAGACCACGGTGATTCCGAGGTAGGCCGCCGACAGGCCGTGCCAGACCGTCGGCTCGGCACCGGCCCGGATACTGAGCACGGTGGCTCCCAGCAGCACGATGTCGATCAGCGGGACGCACAGCAGTAGCGCGCCGCCGAGGGTCCGCCAGCCGGCGGCATAGCGCGCGGTCAGGCCGCCGACGAGGAAGACCCAGAAGAGCACATCGCAAGCGAGAATCAGGTAAAGGATGACGCAGCCCTCCAACGCACAGCGTGAACGCTATTGTCCCGGGCGGCCTTGCTCCGGCACCCGGATTCAGTCAGTGCTACGGAGGTCGGTGGCCGCGGCGGCGGTAGTGGCTGAGCCGGGCTCGGTGCTGGTGTCGGCGGCGCCAGCGTGACCAGTGCAGGATGTGGTCGGTCCCGTGCCGGACGGTGTGGACGAGTTTGTTCAGCAGGCGGCGGATCTCGTTCACGGTCAGTCGGATCAGGTCGCCTCGGTGTCCCCCTTTTCCCCGGTGGCAGCCCGGAGGGCGGTTAGATGGGCGGCGGCCGCCATGGCCAGAGTGATGTGCCGGTACCAGGCTGGATAGTGACGGACCTGGTAGTGGTCCAGGCCGGCCTCGTTCTTCGCCGCCTGAAAGGCTTCCTCGATCGCCCAGCGGGCCCCGGCGGCGCGGATAATCTCCGCCAGCGGGGTGTCGGCGGGGGCGTGGGTGAGATAGTAGGCGCGTTCGCCGTCGACCAGGGACCGGCGGATGAGCAGACCGTCCTCGAAGCCATCCGTGCCCTGACCAGGCAACGAAACCATCGCCCAGGCGTATTCGCGCAGGCCGTGGGCGCCGTCGCCGGCCGAGCGGATCTCCCAGGCGTCCTCGGGCAGGATGGCCGAGATGGTGCGGGCGTTCTGCCCGCGGGGACCGCACCGGTGCTTGCAGCCGATCGCCAGCACGTAACCGAGCCGCCTCTGGGCGAGCCAACTGCGCAGCACCGGATCCTGGCCGTAGACCTCGTCCCCGGTCACCCACCGAAACGGCACACCGGCGTCCACCGCCCTCGCCAGCATCGCCTGGGCCAGGGCCGGCTTGGTGGCAAAGGCGACCTCGTCGCCGATCCGGGCGTCCGCCCGGCGGGCCGGATCCTCAGTCCAGCAGGCCGGCAGGTACAGCTCCCGGTCGATCAGGGCCCGCCCCCGGTCGGAGGCGTAGGCGAGGAACACCCCCAGCTGACAGTTGTCGATCTTTCCAGAGGTGCCGGTGTACTGCCGCTGCACCCCGGCCGAGCGGACCCCTTTCTTGATGTAGCCGGTCTCATCCACGATCAACACGCCGTCCTCGGCGCCGAGATACTCCAGCACAAAGCCTCGGACCTCGTCCCGCACCGCGTCGGCATCCCAGTCGGCCTGATTCAGCAGGCGCTGCATGCCGTCCGGGCACACCTCGCCGGCCTGCTCGGCCAGCGTCCAGCCGTTCTTCCGCTCCAGCGGAGCGAGCATCCCGCGCAGATACTGCCTTGCCCGCTCGCGCGGTTCCGATCTGCGGAAATACCGACCGATCCGAGCATGCAGCACATCGAGATCAGCCGCCCAGCGATGCACCTCGTCAACCGTGACACCCCCACCCATGACCAGCACAACGACCAGCCGGAGCACCGGTCACAGCAACTGCGGCTGCAGTACTAAGGGTGTCCAGATAGCTTCGCGGCGGCTTATTGCAGCGGTCGTAGGCTGGTCATCCAGGCGCAACGGGCCGCCCCCTGCCGGTGAAGATCGAGGCGGGCAGCGCGTGGGAGCTGAGCGATGGCGGCCGGATGGACACCCTCGACGCCTCGCCCCAGATCGCCGAGCTGCGGCAGCGCATCAACCACGTGCAGGACCGCATCGCCGCGAACTCTCGGATCACCGCTGCGCCCCTCGGCCTGCTCAACCCGACGGAAGTGCCCTCCGGGTACGCGCTGCAGCTTGCTCTCGGCCCGCTGGACTCCCTGGTCTCCTCGATGCGCCTGGCCCGGGCGGACAAGTACGAGATCCTGCTGCGAATGGTGCAGCAGCTCCGCCAAGCCGGCCAGGCTGGCCCGCAGGCGAATCCCTGCCCGCCGCCCTGGCATGGGGGCCGCACACCCCGACCGACCGGACCGCGGTGCTCGCCGACGTCGCGTCCGGCGTCACGAACGGCGTGATGAGCCTCGAGACTGGAGTGCAGATGCTCTAGCTTGATCTTTAACATCCGGCGTCGAATGGCGCCTCGAACTTGATCACTCGGTCTGGTATCCGGCGTACACCAAAGCGGCCTTCGTCTGAACATGTGCTCCGACCAAGGAACACACACGTCCAGCACGAAGGCCGCAAGGATGAGTCTGCTGCATCGCGATACCCGGCAAGAGGAATTGGCGCAACTGTCACGCTTCCGGGGCGAGTTCCACTCCTGTCTCACCGCTCGTTCGGACGCGTTGTTCGAGCTGGCCGACGCTGTTCTGTGCGGCGACGGGCCGGTCAGGTCTCTGGCCGAGCTGTCACTGGTGGGCGAACATCGTCGTGGTCACGGCGGTCTCTATGCGGCAGTGGCTCGCGGTCAGGTGGATACGAACCGGCTGCGGCGGGCTCTGACCGCGGTGTCCCTGCCGCGGGCCGTTGACGGCCGACTGGTCCTGGCCGTCGACATCACCTGCTGGCTGCGGCCCAATGCCCACACCTCACCGCAGCGGATCCTGTGCCACACCTACGGACGCGGCAAGGACCAGCACATCCCCGTTCCCGGCTGGCCGTACTCCATCGTCTGCGCGCTCGAGCCCGGCCGCAGTTCATGGACCGCGCCGCTGGACGCGCTTCGGCTGGCGCCCGGAGACGACACCGCCACTGTCACCGCCCGACAGCTGCGCGAACTGGTCGAGCGACTGATCACCGCAGGGCAGTGGCAGGCCGATGACCCGGACATCCTCATCATCGCGGACGCCGGCTACGACGCACCCCCGACCCACGCATGAGGGACAAGACGAATACCGAGGCACTCGGCCTGGACCGGTTCCACTTGGTCGAGCACCACACGGGCGGGGTGATCGCCGTCGAGCCGGCAGCGCGCTTCCAGAACCGCGTGGCCAGCCTCATGCTGTCCGCGGCATCGTTCGTCGACGACGAGGAGCGCGCCGGCGCGGTCACCCACGGACGCATCGACCATGTCGACCTCGCGCCGGACGGCTCGCATCTGCGGGAGTCGTGGGGCAAGTGACCGCCTTCTGCCGTCCCGGCGAGGAGGCGACCACTGTTCCCTCCCGTCCCTGGCCATGTTCTCAGCAGCGCTCGGCTGCCCGACGAGAGTGCTGTCCGACGGGCACGTGGCGGCACCGGAGCAGGTGCCCCAGGAGCTCGCCGCGACCGTAGTGGAATGGATCGGGCGCATCTGACCTCCGCGGAAGGCGGCCGCGAGCCCCCAAGATCTCCGACACGCCTGCTGCGATGAGACAGCCCGCGATCCAGCACGGGGACCTCGTGGCATCCCGGCACGGTAGGCCGGCAGGCGTTCTTCTCCAGCCACTCGGCGGGGGTCCACCCGACGATCGCCGGATGTCCGAAGAGACGGCCGGTCTTCGAGGCTGGTGGCATGACGCCGTGCACACGAGCAGGAGCTCGCCACCACGCATCGGTCATCGGCCGGTACGGCGGACCGTCGTGCCGCCAGGCTACGGTGCGCGTCCTGCCACAGCGGCGAACCACGTAGGAAAGGAATCTTGTGAACACCGCATCCGCCTCCGAGACGACGGGTGCCGACTTCCCCCGTGCCGGCGAGACGCTCAAGGCGTTGTACGGGTACGTCCGCCCACACCGGTGGGCGGTCGTAGTCGGCCTGCTGTTGGCGCTGGTAGGAGCCGCCGGTGGGTTGCTCCAGCCGCTGGCCACGAAGGAACTGGTCGACCGGCTCTCCTCCGGCGACACGATCGCCGACATCCTGCTGGCCATGACAGTGCTGGTGCTGCTGAGCACAGTGGCCGAGGCGTTCGGCGGCCATGTCCTGGAGCGGACTGCGGAGTCCGTGGTCCTGGCCGCTCGCCGCAGCCTCATCGACCGGCTGCTGCGGCTGCGGCTCGCGGAAGTGGACCGGATGCAGCCGGGCGATCTCATGTCGCGGGTCACCTCGGACACCACGCTGCTGCGGGCGGTCAGCACCCAGGCGGTGGTCAACGCCGCGACAGGGGCGGTCACGCTGGTCGCCGCGATCGTGGTGATGGCTTTCCTCGATGCCGTACTGCTCGGCGTCACGCTCGCGGTGGTCGTGGTCGTCGGGGTCGGTGTCGCCCTGGTGATGCCGAAGATCGGGCAGGCCACCGAGCGTTCGCAGGCCGCGGTCGGGGAGATGTCCACGGGACTGGAGCGAGCCTTCGGCGCTGCCCGCACCGTGAAGGCGGCCGGCGCCGAGGCACGGGAGACCGCCCGTGTCGAGGCGGCGGCCCGGCGGGCGTGGCGCCACGGCGTGCGCGGCGCCAAGTGGGAGGCCGTGGTGGGTACGGCGGACAACCTCGCCGTCCAGCTGGCGTTCCTCGCGGTGCTCGCCGTCGGCGGAGCGCGGGTGGCGTCCGGGGAGATCCCCGTGTCCACACTCATCGCGTTCCTGCTGTACCTCTTCTACCTGATGGAGCCTGTGTACAAACTGGTCGAGGCCGTCTCCGGCTACCAGGAGGGCGCGGCCGCGATCTCCCGGATCACTGAGGTGGACCGTCTGCCGACAGAGCCGTCGGCCGCACATGGGCCGGTGCGGCCCGAGGACTGGGCCGTCGTGCAGTACCCGGCATCGGTCCGCTTCGAAGACGTGTCCTTCCGCTACGCACCCGGGCTGCCGTACATCCACCAGCAGGTGGACTTCGAGGTGCCGGGCACCGGGGTGACAGCTTTCGTCGGTCCCTCGGGAGCGGGCAAGTCGACGCTCTTCACGCTCATCGAGCGGTTCTACGAGGCGACCGGCGGCCGGGTTCTGGTCGACGGCAAGGACGTGCGAGAGTGGCCGCTGCCCGAGTTGCGGTCCGTCATCGGGTACGTCGAGCAGGACGCGCCGGTCCTTGCCGGAACGCTGCGGGAGAACCTGGTCTTCGCCGCGCCCAGTGCGACGGACGACGACATTCGTGCCGTCCTCGCCCGGACCAGGCTCGACACCCTCGTCGCGCGTCTCCCGCACGGCCTGGACACCCTGGTCGGGCACCGCGGCTCGAAGCTGTCCGGCGGCGAGCGCCAGCGCGTCGCGATCGCCCGCGCCCTGCTGCGCAGGCCCCGGCTGCTGCTCCTGGACGAGGCGACCTCGCAGCTCGACGCCGTCAACGAGCTGGCGCTGCGGGACGTAATCGCCGAGACGGCACGCGAGACCACCGTCCTGGTGGTGGCCCACCGCTTGTCCACGGTGACGGACGCCGACCGGATCATCGTCATGGACGCCGGCACCGTCCGCGCGATCGGCACCCATGAGGAGCTGGTGGCCAAGGATGAGCTGTACGCACAGCTTGCCGCGACCCAGCTCCTGACATCGGCGGGGCGCCCTTCCGGGTGAGATGAGCCGGGCGACGTCGTCGTCCCCGTGGGCTGCCCCCGCCGTGAGACGGGGGCAGCCCGGCTGTGCAGGTGAGCCGGAATCCGCCGGATACCGGCGGAAGGCACGGCGGTTCCTAAGGCTGCGGCCATCACTCCGGGAGTCGCACGCGGAGTCCGCAGGACGCACACCACCGCTCCCTCAGCCGCAGGAGAGCCTTCACTCATGCCCCTCACGGCTTCGCTCGTTCGGCCCGGTGCACCTTCCGGCCGAAGGCCCCCCCACGGCACTGACCACGGCGGAAATGCCCGCGCAGCCGACGCCTGGGCCATGACGGCCATCGGCCTACCGGAGACCTGCACGACCTTCGCCTGCCTGCCCCAAGCCATCGAGCGCCATGGCTGAGACGCGCGCTGTCTCTGCACCGTTCGGTCCCAAGAGGGAACTTTCGCCCACGGGCGGTCGGCCCGCTGGCGCACGGCCGAAGCCCGCAGGGGCTGGTCCCCTTGCGGGCAGCGAGGGCCGTCGAGGCCGGGCGCGTCGGCCAGCCGCCCCCGGCCCGCTCTCATCGGACGTACTTCGCCAGCCTGGTGGCGGCGTTGAGCAGCGACTCCAGCGGCCCGCGGCGGAAGAAGCGGGACCAGACCGCGGCGAACACGATCGCCCCGAGGACGAACGTGAGCGCGGGCACCCAGGAAACTTGGCTGCTCTCACCGGTCGGCATCCCCGCCACGGACTGCACGGCGAAGTGGCCGACGTAGGCCGTCAGGGACATGGCGCCCACGGCGGTGATCGGCTTCGCCAGGCGGCGCAGGAGCGGCAGACGGTCCATCAGCGCTGTCGCGGACACGATCACGAGGATCGCTACGCCCACGCTGCCGATGATGTCGAACGTGGTGCCGCTGTGCGGCCCGGCGGACAGCAGATCAGAGACCGCTCCCTGAGCTTCGAAGGACCCGCTGTCGAAGGACGCCGGCTCGGAGCCGGCGGACGACTCCCCGCCCTCCGCCATGCTCCGCAACGCGTCCTTGCCCGCCAGTAGCAGGGACATGCCGTACGCGGTCACGGTGAGGGCGGCACCGAGCGCGGCCAGACGCCACTGAACGGCGACGGCGGACAGGTCGAGGCGGGCCAGCGCCATCCCGGCGACCACGAACGGCATCCACGTAATCGTCGGGTAGAAGCCGGTGAGCAGCAGATCGAGCACTCCCACGTCGCTGAGTGCCTTGAGCGGGTCGTAGGTGTTGACGCTCTGCTGGACGGACTCGCTCAGCAGCGACTTCAGGACGAACGCCAGCTGCGGTGTGACCAGGGCGAGCCCGGCAGCGATCACCGCGAGCGTCCCGGCGCGCAGCCGTACCAGGGGCAGGGCGAGGAGGAAGTAGACGCCGTAGAAGGCGAGGATGATCACGCCCCCGTACTCCATCGCCAGGGCGGTGCCCAGCGCCAGCAGGACCACGGCGCGGATCGCGATCCGCGCCTTTGCCTGTCGGCCGGCCAGGCCGGTCTTCGGCTCCCTGCGGCCGGCGATCAGCATCAGCGAGAACCCGGCGAGCGTGGCGAACAGAACCGACGAGTGGCCGTCGGCCAGGTAGCGTACCCAGCTGCCGACGCCGTCCGTGGCCGACAGTGGGGGCCCGATGTGGACTATGTACATGCCGAACACCGCCAGCGCACGGGCCACGTCCAGCCCGACCATGCGTCGCACAGACACACCGGCCGAGGCGGGCACGGCGGATTCGGGCGAGGTCCGGGTCTGCGGAGGGGAATGCTCCTGCGGCCCTGATGTCTCGTGTGGCGGCTGCGTATATGTCATGGAGACAACCTCATGGTGACGCGGAGTGACAGACCATCCGGCAGCCTTCGGTGACGGCCCCGCCGTTCGGCCGGTGTCGCCCCGCCGGACGGCGGGGCGGTACCGCGGCCGCTGCCTCGGAGCGGGCCACTTGCAGCGCCGGGGAGGAGGCGCCCGCAGCTACCCGGCGACCGACATCCCTACTTGATAAGGGCGTTGGCCTCCACGACGGCCAGGCCGAGGAGCGCGTCCGCCGTGCCGATCGCCATAGAGGAGCCCCAGGTACGGCCTCCAGCGCGGGCGGAACGGCGCAAGCGCAGAGACGAGCGGGGCAGGGTCAGGGGGTCCTCCAACGGTACGGAGATCGGCTGCGGCCCGCCGGTCCGGCCGACCACCCACCGTCCCACCGCGACAGGGCCACAGGTTCCATCCGCCAGGGTTCTCCCTCCTGCCCGCCGAAGGGCCGAAGCGCTCCCCCCGAACGGCTGGGACGGGCCTGTCAGGTGGCGGGCGTCGCCTCGTGATCGAGCGTCGCGTGCCGCCGCGGACGTACGCTCGGCAGCGAGCGAATTCATACGGGGCCGGAATGCCCTGCGCCGCGTACGAGTCGCCGAGAACCCAGACAGGGCAGACGAGTGTGAGGCGGAACGCCGGTGATCCGGGTAGTGGTGGTGGACGACGAGGCCCTGGTGCGATCCGGCTTCCAGATGATCCTGAACGCGTCCGACGGCATCCGGGTCGTGGCGACCGCGGAAGGAGCGCAGGCGGCTGACGTGATCCGCCGCGAGATGCCGGATGTCGTGCTCCTCGACATCCGCATGTCGGACGTGGACGGTCTGACCGTCCTGCGGCAGATCCAGGCTTTGCCCGAACCACCGCACGTGGCCATGCTGACCACGTTCGACACCGATGAGTACATCCTGACCGCGCTGCGCTCGGGGGCCGCCGGCTTCCTCCTCAAGGACACCGAACCCGAACAGCTCGCCCACCTGGTGCGGACCTTGGCCGCGGGCGGGGTGGTGATGTCGCCGAAGGCCACACGTGCCCTGCTGCGCGGTCACCCGGGGGCAGGAGCACCCCAGGACGCGGACGTGGCGCGCGTGGGCCTGCTCAGCGACCGGGAACGTGACGTCCTCGTCCTGGTTGCGGAGGGACTGTCCAACGCCGACATCGGCACCCGCATCCATCTGAGTGCCGGCACCGTCAAGGACCACGTCAGCTCGATCCTGACCAAGCTGCGGGTCTCCAGCCGTGTCCAGGCGGCACTGCTCGCGGAGCGGGCCGGACTGCTCAGCAAGAGCGGTGACGACACGTCGCGGGACAAGGGGCGATGAGCACAGGCCAGGCACTGAGGCGGAGAGTGCCGCCCTGGGCCGTCGACGTGGGACTCGTCGTGCTCGCCGTGCTCGACGCCTGGATCAACCTCTTCGACGAGGGCACCCCCCTCGTGTGGTCCTGCGTCGCCATCGGCAGCACAGGACTGTTCCTGCGCAGGCGATTTCCGCTGACCGTCTTCCTGCTGACTCTGCCCATGACGGTCTTCATGGACGTGGCGGTAGCGCCGATCGCCGCCCTGTACACACTGGCCACGGCCACCCGCAACCGTCGGCTGCTGGTCGGCTGCGCCCTGCTGCACGCGGCGGCGGGCACCCTCGCCTGGCCCCTGTCCGACACGTTCACCGGCGACCGGACCTGGACGCTCATCCAGTTCGTCTACACGCTGGCCACAGCCATCGCCCCGGTCCTGTGCGGCCAGCTCGTCCAAGCCAGGCGCGACGTGGCACGCCAGCTCAAGGAGGCGGAAGAGGCCCGGGAGCACGAACGCGCCCTGCACGCCCAGACCGTCCTCGCCCACGAACGGGCCCAGCTGGCCCGCGAGATGCACGACGTCGTCTCCCACCAGGTCAGCCTCATCGCCGTACAGGCCGGAGCGCTACAGGTCGCCTCCAAAGATCCCGAAGCCCGCGAGGCCGCCCGCACCATCCGCTCCCTGAGCGTGAACACCCTCGATGAACTCCGTCACATGGTCACCCTGCTCCGCGCCTCCGGTGGCAAGGAAACCGAACTCGCCCCCCAGCCCACCCTCGCAGATCTCCAGCAACTGATCGCCAACAGCGGCATCGAGACGACCCTGACCGGCGAGCTTCCGGCCGCCATCAGCACAACTGCCCAGCGCACCGTCTACCGCACAGTCCAAGAAGCCCTCACCAACGTGCGCAAGCACGCGCCCGGAGCCCGCGCCGAGGTTTGCCTGTGGCACGACGCCCACTATTTCGGCGTCACCATTACCAACACAGCACCCACGCGCCCGGCCGTCGCGCTGCCCAGCTCCCGCCAGGGCCTGATCGGCCTGCGAGAGCGCGCCGAACTGCTCGACGGCACCTTCACCGCCGTACCCACCCCGCAAGGCGGGTACAAGGTCGAACTACGCGCCCCCGCCCGGCCCGACTGAAACCGACCCCACGAGCACCCGCCGTACCCTCGACCGCCCGAAATCACACCGCGACGAGCCGGACGCCATCGTTGCTGAGCACGTGACCCTGCACCACCACCCAGCCCGTGTCCTACGTGAGACCCAAGCCAAACCGCGCATCCTGCACCGTCACGCCCACGCTCCTGGCCCTGTGCCGACGCGCTGGATCCTGCCCTGCCCTACACCAGCCACGCAGACTGCCCGTGCGGCCTGAGGCAGCCCACCACACGAGCAGCCCTGATGGCGGAGGCTGGACCGATCCCACCCCAATGAAGATAATTTACGGGCCAGTCCTCAGCGTACGACCGGCCCTCTGGTGGGTGTCACGGCCGAGTGGACCCGACCAAGTGGCTGACCTCTCGGGCAAAGCAGTTATTGAGGCATGGGCCTATCTCGCGAATTTCCGATGCGGCGCTCGTACTAGTTACGGAAGTGCGAATCGACGCCCACACGGACATCCCTGAGACAGTGATGCGCCGCGGCTTCGCCACAGGCCGGGATCGCCAGTTCAGCTGCCCCAATGGCCAGCCACCCTCACACGGACGAGCGCGTACGATCGCAAATCAGGCACTCGGGAAAGTCGCGTCCAACCGGCTGCAAGGGCCGCCGACCGCATCGTGCACGCCAGAGCGTGCGATCCCAGAGAAGCCGCACTGGATTGCTCACCGATGCGGCTTCGCCGTCTCGAGGATCCGAGCAGAGATCCCTTCAGGACGGACCTCAGTGGGGGCCTCGCCATATCACCCTCGTGTCACACCGCAATCACCAACTGGGCGGACCGTCCCGGACCAAGACGTTCTGACCTGCACTTTCCTGCCCGCGCTGGACTGCCGTAGACGTCCCTGGACGGTCTCTACAACCTGTGCCATGTGGTACCGAGGGACGGTCCCAAGATCAGCACGGGGAGGTGTTCTGGCCCGTCAAGGCGGTATTGCAGCGTTTCGATCTTGGCTTCGGTCACGGGTTCACACCTTCATCTGTCACGATCTGTCACACGCCCCCTGCGAGACCTCCCCATGCCTCCGCCGCTGGAAGCAGGTCCGCCACGTCCGGCTTCACGTACCACTTCTTCGTCGTCTTCACGTTGGTGTGCCCGGCCCACATGGCGAGCAGGTGATCCGGCACCCCATTGTTGGCCAGGTACGTGAGGCAAGACGCCCGAGCATCGTACAGACGGACCCTGCGAAGGCCGTTTGCGTCCATTGTTTTGTAGGCCCGCGTTCGGAGCTGCCGACTGTTCAGCGCGCCCCCAAGTTCATCCACGAGCACATACCCGCCGCCCTCGTACCCCTCACCCGCCGCCAGGGGTTCCCCTGCCTGCGTGGCGCGGAATGTCTTCAGCGCCTCCCGTACGAGGCTCGGAATCGGCAACACACGCTCCCCCGCCATGCTCTTCGTGTCCTTCTCCACCACCGTGCGGTTGCCCATCATGGTCCGGGTGTTGGCGATGCTGAGCGTGGCTGCGTCCAGGTCGATGTCCGACCACCGCAGGCCGCAGACCTCCGCCGGACGGAGCCCCATCACGGACAGCAGCAGTGGCGCGAACAGGCGGTCACTCTTCATCGCAGCGACGAAGGCACCCACCTCCGAGGCGTTCCACGGCTCGACAACCTCCTTACTGACCGTTTCAGAATGAGCTGGACGTGCAATGCGACATCACGCCTGCTCGTAAGAGCAGTCACAGGACTTCACCCCAGACGTCGCCGCCGTCAGCCCAGGTCCACAGCCATTTTCGTAGTGAGGCGGTCGCATGGTGAAGGCCGTCGTGAGGGCCCTCCCCGAAGGTGTGACCGTCGGCGTCGTAGAGAAGCACTGGGTTGTCGACTGCGCTCAATGAGACATGCCATTGCATCGTGCAGCCGCCGTAGGCGAGAAAGAGCCACGATGGTGGCGTGCCCTCTGACAGGTCGCGTTCGTGGACGCTGGCCGCGCACGGCCAGTCGCGCACGTGCCCTGGGGCCCGGTTGCCGTCGGTCAGGGAGGCAAGCCCGCCATCGGGTCCGAATCCTCCGTTGGCGACCTCGGTGTAGAGACGCCGAAGCAGTTCGGGAAGACGGCGCCCGATTCTGTGCTCTGCCTTCTCGATGTCTGACAGGGAGATCGGAGGGAACAGCGGCCCACGAGGGGCGTCGGCGTAGTAGTCGGTCACCTCCTCGGTCTCGGCCTTGAGCTCAACCGTCCCGTCACTGCCATACGAAACTATGTCGTCTCGCAACTGCTCCAACCGGGGCTTGCCATAACGCTCGACGATCCACGCGACAGGGACGTCCGCGCGGTCGAATCGCAGACCCGGATCCCATGCACGATCCTGCAGGGCTTTGATCAACGCGTCGTCGTCCGCCTCTCGCCTGGTCTCCGGGCTGGGCTCATGGCGGAAGGGCGCAGGTACGCCGTGGGGAGAAGAGGTCACGCGTCAGGAGCCTACTGCTGCACGTCGACTGCCTTCGGAAGCCGTCTGAGGCAGATGATTCCGCAGGCGAGTTCGAGCATGCCTTGATGGAGGTCGGCGCGTCGCTCGTAGCGGGTGCGGAGTCGTCTGAACTGGTGGAGCCAGGCGGAGGCGCGCTCGACCACCCACCGGACCTTCCCCAGTCCGGAGCCGTGGGCGACACCGCGCCGGGCGATCACGGGTTTGATGCCACGCTTCCACAGCAGGCGGCGGTACTTGTCGAAGTCGTAGCCCCGACCCGCGTACAGTCGCCGAGGCTTGCGGCGGGGGCGTCCCCGCTGACCCCGGATGGATGGGACCGCGTCCAACAAGGGCAGGAGCTGGGTGACATCGTGCCGGTTGCCGTCGGTGAGCGTGACGGCGAGCGGGGTTCCGTGACGGTCGACGATCAAGTGGTGCTTGGAGCCGGGGCGGGCCCGATCGACGGGCGATGGGCCGACGTGATCCCCCCTTTGAGGGCCCGGACGTGCGAGCCGTCCACGGCGCAGTCGTCCAGGTCCAGCAGGTCGGCGCGGCGCAGCTCGGTCAGCAGGTCGGCGTGCAGGCGTGGCCAGACGCCGGCCTCGGTCCAGTCCCGCAGCCGGCGCCAGGCCGTCACCCCGGAGCAGCCCGCAGTCCCCGCGGGGACGTCACGCCAGGCGACACCGGCCCGCAGTACATACAGGACGCCGGCGAGTGCGATTCGGTCGGGAACACGCAGCCGCCCCGGATGGCGGCGGCGCCGCTCGGGAGCGGGCGGCAGCAGCGGAGCTACCCGCTCCCACAAGTCGTCAGGAACAAGATCAGCACGCACTCCGGACACCCTGCCGCCCAAGATCACTAAGCGCAGGACCCGCAGCTCAACTCATTCTGAAACGATCAGTAAGGCGCCGAGGACGCCGACTTCTCCTCGCCTCTTGCCTGTCGGCAAGGCGCCGCGGACTGCACGGCACACAGCCGTGCCGGGCTCCGAGGTGGGGCCCGGCACGGTTGGTTCGCCCGGTCCGCGGGCGCGACGTTGGTGCGGACCGGGACGCTTGCGGTGCCGCCGTCGAGACGGCGTGTCAGTTGGCCAGAGCGTCGATGAGTGCTTTGGTGACGTCGCCCGTGGTAGCGGTACCGCCGACATCGCGCGTGAGGATGCCGGCGCCGGTGACCGTTTCGATGGCCTTGTTCAGTCGGGCGGCCTGGTCGGGTAGACCGAAGTGGTCGAGCATAAGGGCGGCGCTGCCGACCGCGCCGATGGGGTTGGCCAGGCCCTGGCCGGCGATGTCGGGGGCGGAGCCGTGGACGGGTTCGAACATGCTGGGGAAGCGGCGTTCGGGGTTGAGGTTGGCGCTGGCCGCGAGGCCGAGGCTGCCCGCGAGGGCGCTGCCGAGGTCGGAGAGGATGTCGGCGTTGAGGTTGGAGGCGACGACGACGGACAGGTCCTCGGGGTGCAGGACGAACTTGGCGGACATGGCGTCGACCAGGACGCTCTCGGTCTCGACGTCGGGGTAGTCGGCCGCGACGCGCTTGAAGACGTCGTCCCACAGGACCATGCCGTACTGCTGGGCGTTGCTCTTGGTGACGGAGGAGACCTTGCGGCGGGTGCGGGTGCGTGCGAGGTCGAAGGCGAAGCGGATGATGCGTTCGCAGCCGACCTCGGTGAACAGGGCTGACTGGACGGCGACTTCGCCGCCGGCGCCGCGGCCGGCGAGGTTGCGGCCGCCGAGGCCGGCGTATTCGCCTTCGCTGTTTTCGCGGACGACGACCCAGTCGAGTTCGGTGTCGTCGGCCTTGCGCAGGGGGCTGGTGATGCCGGGCAGGAAGTGCACGGGGCGGACGTTGGCCCACTGGTCGAAGCTCTGGCAGATCCTCAGGCGCAGTCCCCACAGGCTGATGTGGTCGGGGACGGTGGGCCAGCCGACGGCGCCGAAGTAGATGGCGTCGAAGTCCTTGAGCTGTTCGAGGCCGTCGTCGGCCATCATCTTTCCGGTGCGGGCGTAGTAGTCGCTGCCCCAGTCGAACTCCTGCCAGTCGAAGGCGAAGGCTTTGTCGGAGGCGTCGGCGAGGGCGTCCAGGACGGCGCGTCCTGACGCGACGACCTCCCCGCCGACGCCGTCGGCGGGAATGGCCGCGATACGGAAGGTTCGGGTCTCGGGCACGGGGAGCCTCCAGTTCTTGGACAGGGCCAGCGCCCGTGCTCAGCCGGGCTGGGGCGAAGGGGATCGGGTGCTGATCTGGTGTGCTTTCGAGTCAACCGGTCGGCGGCAGGTTCCGTCCAAGACGTGCTTTCGATACGACTCATAGGGGTGGCCGATCGGTGCAAGGACTGTGGCGTGCCGTCACGCCTGGGGGTCGTGCCCCCGTCGTGCGGCCAGGGCGCGGGTGAGGTCGAGGAAGGCCCGTGCGCCGGGGGTGAGGTGGTTGGCCAGGCTGATCATCGCGACGTGGAGGTGGGCGGTCGGCGCGAGGGAGGCGACCACCAGTCCGCAGCGGCGGGCCAGTCGGGTCCAGGCGGCCGGCAGCACGGCGATGCCCACGCCGGTGAGCACGAGCGGCAGGATGGAGGTGCGGTGGTCCACGACGGCGACGATCTCCGTGTTCCCGCTGCGGGCGGTGATGTCGTCGACGATGGTGCGCATCAGGCTGCCCGGGCGGGAGGCGATCAGTTCGTGCCCGGCCAGGTCCGCGGGACTCAGGACGTCGCCGTCATGGAAGCCCGCGTCGGCCGCGGAGACGACGACGAACGGTTGTTCCTCCACCGGCAGGACATCGATGCCGGTCGCGGTCACCGGCCGGGCGGCTCCCAGCAGCCCCAGCTCGCAGGCGCCGCTGCGGACCAGGTCGACGGTCTCCTCCGGGGTGAAGGCCGCCCGGGTGTTCACGGTGACGCCAGGGTGCAGTTCGGCGAACCGGTGGATCAGCGTGGTCAGCGGCTCGATACCGGGTGAGGGCATGGCGGCCACCTCAACCGTGCCGCGGCCGAGCCCCGCCAGGTCGGCCGCCCGCGCCCGTACGGCGTCGAGATCGCGCAGGACGCGGCGGCTCGGCTCCAGGAGCTGGGCACCGGCTTCACTCAGGACTACGCCGCGGCCCATGCGGTGGAAGAGGGAGACCCCCAGATCGGCCTCCAGGTTCGCCATCGCCTGGGACAACGACGGCTGCGCCACGTGAAGCGCGGCGGCGGCCTTGCTGAAACCGCCGTGCTCCACGATGGCGAGGAAGTACTGCAACTGCCGGGCGTCCACTCTGCCTCCCCTACCGCTTGCTATAGGGGAAACCTATCGAACGTGCGCAGGCCTCCGGCCAGTCAGGAAAGCTGGTCCACGCCTCTCAGGCCGACCGCGAAGGAACGGCGGAGGGCATGTCGCCAGCTGGGGCCGGCCCCGGGCCCGGCTGACCGGAGACCGGTCCCTCCGTGGCCGCGGCGTCTTGTTCCTTCCGCAGCGACGTCACGCCGTCTCGGTCAGGCTTGCCCAGTACAGCCTCCGGTTCAGGTAGCTCCTCCACGGGCTGTCCGGCCAGCACGCGGCGCGCTCGTTCGACGTCCAGTCCGTTCTCCCACCGCGCGACGAACAGGGTGGCGACCGCATTGCCGCAGAAGTTGACGATGGCCCGGCACTCGGACATGAACTTGTCGATACCGAAGACGAGCATGATGCCTGCGGCAGGGACGTGGCCAACAGTGGACAGCGTCGCGGTCAGGGCGATGAACCCGCCGCCGGCCACACCGGCCGCGCCCTTGGACGTCAGCAGCATCACGGCGAGCAGGCCGAGCTGCTGGCCTGCCGACAGCGGGGTGTCGGTGGCCTGGGCGATGTAGAGGGTGGCCAGGGAGAGGTAGATCGCCGCGCCGTCGAGGTTGAAGCTGTAGCCGGTCGGCACGACGAGACCGACGGTGGGCCGGTCGACTCCCATGAACTGCAGTTTGCGCATCAGCCCCGGCAGTGCCGGTTCGGCCGTGGACGTACCGAGCACCAGCAGCAGTTCCTCCTTGAAGTACCGCAGCAGCTGGAAGATGTTGAGCTTCACGTAGGCGGCCAGCACGGTTCCGAGGACGACCACGACGAAGAGGATCGAGGTGACGTAGAACAGCAGGATCAGCGAGCCGAGGCTCGTGAGGGTGGAGAGGCCGAACTTGCCGATCGCGAAGGCCATCGCCCCGAAGGCGCCCAGCGGAGCTGCCTTCATCACGAACGCCAGGACCTTGAAGACGACTTCGGTCAGCCGGTTCACGGACGCGATGATCGGCTCGCCCGCCTTGCCCACCATCTTCAGCGCGATGCCGAAGAGCACGGCCAGGAAGATGACCTGGAGGATGTCCCCGTCGACGAACGCGCCGAAGAAGCTGTCCGGGACCAGGTTGGTCAGGAACTCCCACCAGTGCTGGTGCTCGCCCTTCTCGATGTACTGGCCGGCGTCCCCGGAGGTGTCCAGCTCGCCCACGTCGGCGTGCACGCCCTCGCCGAGCGGGAAAAGGTTGATGGCCATCAGGCCCGCCGCCATGGCCACGATGGTGCCGATCTGGAAGTAGGCGAGCGCCTTGACTCCCGTGCGGCCCACCTTCTTCAGGTCCGCGACCCCGGCGATGCCGCCGATGATGGTCAGGAACACGATCGGGCCGATGAGCATCTTCATGGCGGTGACGAACGTGGTGCCGATCGGCTCCATCGAAGTGCCCAGATCCGGCCACCGCCAACCGAGCACGATACCGACGACAATGGCTACCAGGACCTGTACGTAAAGCTGTCGGTACCAGGGCTTGGCCCCCACCACGCCGTTGCCGCCCGCGGCTTCATCCGGGGTGTGCGTCATTGCAACCTCCATCCAGGCACGGCTGAACACCACCGACGCGCCACGAGAAGGTCCGATCCGGACGGCCACGACGACGATGTCTTGTGCGGCGCCGGGCCCGACCGGCACCGCTCTCACTAACGGGTCAGTGAAGCCGGTCACATGCAGGGAGGTCCACGACGAAAAATCGATGGCCTGTATAGGCGCAACCAATGGGTGTTCCGCCCAGGATTCACTACCGGTCGGCCGTCGCTTCACCTTGAGGTGACGAGTCGTTGTCTGACGGCTCTGGCGGCTGGGAAGTCGCCCAGCTGTCCTGCGCGAAGCAAGCTTCTGTGTGCGGGGCCGGGGTGGATGCCGGAGAGGTCGCTCACGACGATCGGGGAAGGTTCGGTCGGCCGGCTCGGCCGAAATCGCCTCGGCCCTCCTGCTCAATGCCCCCGATCGCGTCGACCTACTCAACGCGAGGACGGATGGCATCTCGCCGCCGCTCATGTCCGCTGTATCGGGGCCATACCCCCGGCCGTACGCAAGGCCCTGGCTTGGCAGCGGGCGAGTCTCGGACCGGGTGACGAGGGTTCGGGGAGGCGACAGCCCGATGGGACCCGCCTACGCCGAGGCCCCGTTGACCCGCATGGGCAGCGGGCTGCCGTCCGGGGCGGGGGAGCCGCAGGAGTCACGGATGACGAGGTGGGTGGGGACAGAGGCGTTGGCGGGGCTCCGGCCGTGGTCGAGGGTGTCGGTGAGGAGGCGCACCGCGGCCTGCCCCATCTCCCGCAGTGGCTGGCACGCGGCTGGGTATCCCGGTGACGGTCTCCACCGACCCGCGGCACGGCGTGTTCTCGTCACCGCTGACCGGTCAGACCCTGGAGGCGCTCTCCCGTTGGCCCGAGCACACCGGCATGGCCGCGCTGCCCGAAGCCGAGCGGCGGGTCCAGGAGTACGGCGACGTCGTACGCCGCGAGTACCTGGCCCTCGGATTCCGGGTCGCGCTCGGCCCGATGGCCGACATCTACAGCGACCCACGCTGGTCACGCGGATATGGAACGTTCGGGGAGGACCCGGGCACGGTGGCCCGGCTGACCGCCGCGTTCATCCGCCGACGAATGTCACCGGTCGACCATCAGCTGTCCGCCTCCGAATGCCTGATGCGCCAGAGACCGACACACCATGGAAGAGCGCCGCGGTGTTCCCCATGAGATGACGCCGCACACCAACGCGACACCCTCCGCTGTGCCCGAAGGAGACGCCATGACCGCCACCACACCTACGGCCCCGACTGCACCAGGGGTTCGGTCCTGGTGGGGAATTCCGTACGCCACCGCCGAGCGGTTCCGCCGCCCCGTGGTCGCGGACTTCGATCCGGACCTCCCTTATGACCGCAAGGGCGTCGTCTCCGTCCAGCCCGACAGCGGCGACTGGCTGGGGGCGGACAGCGGGATGGGCGAGAACTGCCTGAACCTGAACGTGTGGGCTCCCCAGGAGCCTGCCGGCAAGGCGCTGCCGGTGGCCGTGTACATCCACGGCGGCGGATTCGAGTACGGCGCCAACACGCAGATCACCTCGAACGCCTCCGGTCTCGCGGCGACGGGACGCGTGGTGGGCGTGTCGATCAACTACCGGCTCGGCGCTCTGGGCGGGGTCTCTCTGTCGCAGTACGGGGGAGCGCTCGCCGAGGCCAGCAACCTCTGTCTGCAGGACGTCATCGCCGCGCTGACCTGGATCAGGCAGAACATCGCCTACTTCGGCGGCGACCCCGGCAACGTCACCCTCTACGGCCACAGCGCCGGCGGCTTCTCCGCCTTCGGGCTGCTCGGAGCTCCCGCCGCCAACGGCTTGTACCGACGTCTGGCCGGGTTCTCCGGCGCCGCCTCGCGCGTCCAGCCGGCCTGGTGGGCCGAGGAGCTCGCGCACCGGTTCGTCACCGAACTCGGCGTCGCGGACCAGCCGGAGAAGCTGCTCGACCTGGATGCGGCATCCCTGGTGCCCGCTCTGCACAAGGTCCTCCCCACGGACCTCGGCGTCCGCGCCGGAATGGATTCCAAGGCCATCGGCGTCGTCCTGGACACCGGACAGCCCGGAGCGGTGCTGCGTGCCCACCCCATGGACGTACTCGCCTCCGGTACACACCGCGACGTCGACATCCTGCTGAGCGCGGCCAGTGACGAGATGGGCTGGTGGGTGGCGAACGACCTCGACCGCTTTGACCCCCACACCGTCGAGGCCATCACCGACGAGGTCGCCGGCTGGCGTATTCCGCGCTCGCGCGCGCAGCAGATCGTCGATGCCTGCAACCAGGGTGGCCGCACTCCGGCCGAGGTCCGCTCCGCGCTCCTGACGGACTACATCTACGGGCTCCCCGCCGCGCGCGCCGCCCTGGCCCACGCCGCCGCAGGCGGCAACGCTCATCTCCTGGTAGTCGGACCCGCCAAGAACGTGCCCGCCGTCCACGGCAGCGAGATGCACGCCCTCGTCGGCCAGGAACAGCCGGGCCGCAGCGCCGAGCAGGCAGAGCGCGACACGCGTATCCGCGACATCGTGCTCGACTTCGCCACTGGCGAGCTGGGCCGCCTGTGGCCCGCCGTCGTCGATCAGCCCACTTCGGGAAGCGTCGGCAACCCGCCCTTCGAGGCCACCGCTCGCTACCAGGCGACCCTCGACCTGTGGAAGGGCATCGACCGCCCTTGACGGTCACCAGGCGACACAGGGACGCAGAACAGCGCAGGGCCGTCGTCGTTACCCAGCCCAGCAGCCTGGACGCCTGGCCAGGGATATACCGGTCCCGTGCAAGCCGCAGTCTTCGGTGGGGCCGGGCCTGGGACCGGCGGGTCCAGGGCCCGGAGAGCGAAACCCAGCTGTGGCAGTCAAGGAGGAGACGCGCCGCCAGAACGGAGCCGCGAGCCCCGGCCCGCGGGCGGCACACCTCCCGGCGCGCCGGGCGAGAAATGCCATGGGTGACGGGCGGCGGGCTGTCCGTCGGCCGTCGCGGCATGGGCCGACGGAGTGGCGAATGGTTGTCGTGGCATCGTCCGCCGGTGGCTCGGGGCAGCCGGGTGGAACGCTGAGCCCGGCCAGCGAGCGGACAGCACCAGGGGAAGTGGGAACCGTGGACGAGTGGGATGTGATCGTGGTCGGTGCGGGGTCCGCCGGAGGGGTGCTGGCGGACCGGCTGAGTGAGTCGGGGAAGCGTTCGGTGCTGCTGCTGGAAGCGGGACCGGACTACGGCAGCGAGGCAGCCCGGATGCCCGAGGACGTGGCCGCCGGCCCGCGGGAGACCCTCAGCCACGACTGGGGGTCAGTCAGCGAACCCGGCAGCCTGGGTCGCGAGATCCCCGTGGCCCGCGGGAAACTGGTGGGCGGCTCCTCTGCCGTCAACAACGCCATCGCCCTGCGCGGGCACCCGCAGGACTACGACGGCTGGGCAGCGCGAGCCGGTACCGCGTGGTCCTTCGAGAACCTGCTGCCCCACTTCCGTACCGTCGAGCACGACCTGGACTTCACCACGCCCTGGCACGGCACCCACGGCGCCGTGCCCGTGCGCCGCTACCGGCCCGAGGAACTCCACCCCCTGCAGCGGGCCTTCCAGGACGCCTGCCTGGCTCTTGGATACCCGGCGGTGGAGGACCACAACGCACCCGGGACCCAGGGCATCGGGCCGGTGCCGGTCAACCGGATCGACGGCATCCGGCAGAGCACCGCCCTGACCTACCTCGCCCGCGCCAGAGACCGCCGCAACCTCACCCTGCGGGCCGACACGCTCGTGGACCGCGTCGTCCTGGAGAGGGGCCGGGCGGCCGGGGTCCGGCTCGCCGACGGACAGGGCACCGTCCTGCGGAGTCGGAGGGTGATCCTCGCCGCCGGCTCCTACGGCAGCCCGGTCCTGCTGATGCGCTCCGGCATCGGCCCGGCCGCACACCTGCGCGACCTCGGCATCCCGGTCGAGTCCGACCTCGCGGGTGTGGGCGGCAACCTCCAGGACCACCCAGTGACCACCCTCACCTTCCCCGCCGACGCCGCCCCGCCCCAGGCGCACACCGCCCTCATGCAGATGTTCCTCACCTGTGCTTCCGGCGAGAACACCGGCACCGACCTGCACGTCTTCCCGCTGGGTCCGGAGACGGACGACGACGGCGGCACCGTGCTGACCCTGTACGTCTGCCTGCTGCGGCCCCACTCCCGCGGGCAAGTGCGGCTGCGCTCGAACGACCCCCGCCAGGGGCCCCGCGTCGACCTCGGGTTCCTCACCGACCCCCGGGACAGCGAACGCCTGGTGGCGGGCATGCGGCTGGCCCGCCGCCTGGCACACACCCCGCCCCTGGACGGCCTGCTCGGCGCCGAGCAGGCCCCCGGCCCCGCCGCGGCCACCGACGCACAGCTGCACCAAGCGCTGCGCCGGTCCGTCACCACCTACCAGCACCCGGTGGGAACCTGCCGCATGGGCCCGGCCGGCGATACCAAGGCTGTCGTGTCCCCCACCGGCGCCGTCCACGGCGTCGAGGACCTGTATGTGATCGACGCCTCGGTGATGCCGGGCCTGCCCACCGCCAATCCCAACCTCACCACCATGGCCCTCGCCGAACACTGCTCCGCCGCCCTGACCGCGCGGAACCGCTGATGAGGAGTGAGCGGGCCGGTCGTAGCCGGCCCAGGATGCCGCCATAGGCGCCTCGGCAGATGGGGGCCGGGCGGCAACCGGGTACACCGCCGCGTCCGGAGCCACGGCTCCGAGTTCACATCTTCAGGGGGACACGGAAAGGAGTTCGACATGAGCCAGCCGACAGCAGCCGACGGCGCCACACCCGCAACGATGCGGGCCGTCGTCGTCACCCACCCGGGCGATCTCGACGCCCTGGAGATCAAGGACGTGCCGCTACCGGTCCGCAACCCCGGCTGGGTGCGGATCAAGGTGAAGGCGTTCGGCGTCAACGAGTCCGAGGTCACCACCCGCAAGGGAGAATCGGACGCCGAGGTCACCTACCCGCGTATCCCCGGCATCGAGGGCGTCGGCGTCATCGACGAGGCCGATGAGAACAGCGGGTTGCGCCCTGGACAGCAGGTCGCGACCATGATGGGCGGCATGGGCCGGCGGTACGACGGCGCCTACGCCCCGTACGTGACCGTCCCCGCCGAGCAGGTCATCCCCTTCGAGACCAGCCTGCCCTGGGACGTGGTCGGAGCGCTGCCGGAGATGTTCCAGACGGCGTACGGTTCGCTGACCCGGGGCCTGGACCTGAAGGCCGGGCAGACGCTGCTGATCCGTGGCGGCACCTCCACGGTCGGGCTGAGCGCCGCCACGCTCGCCAAGGACCTCGGCGCCACGGTGCTGTCCACCACCCGCAACCCGGAGCGGGCCGTGGAACTTCGGGCCTTCGGCGTCGACCATCCGCTGGTCGACGACGGCCGCATCGAGGAGCAGGTGCGCGCCCTGGTACCGGACGGCGTCGACACCGCGCTGGAACTGGTGGGCTGCTCGGTGCTCCCCGACACTCTCCGCACGGTGCGCCGTCATGGCACCGTCTGCTTCACCGGCGCCCTGGCGGGCGAGTGGACCATCCCCCACTTCACCCCGTTCATGATCCCCGGCGGGGTTCGGCTGACCTCCTACGGGGGCGAGGCACGTGACCTGCCCGCCGAGGTGTTCCAGCGCCAGCTCGACGCGATCGCGGCCGGACACATCAAGCCTCCCATCGCGGGGGTCCACCACGGTCTGGAGCAGGTCCGCGCCGCCCAGGCCGACGTCGAGTCCGGTACGACGCCGGGCAAGCCCGTCGTCGTCCTCGGCGACTGACGAAGCCCACCATCTCTTGTCCGGCGCCGGCCGCGGCATGCACGAAAGGAAGATCATGACTACCGTCCCTGACTACGAGGCGAACTACACCGCCGAGCAGAAGCAGCTCGCCGAGCACCTCATCGGGCTGGAGAAGAGCGCCCTGGACAAATGGTTCAACGGCGACGTCTCCGGATACCGGGAACTGTGGTCGCGCAGAAGCTTCACCTACTTCGACGGCGCCCATCTGGAACGCGTCGAGGACCACGAGACCATCGACGCCTTCCTGGACGGAGTGAACGGAAAGCTCCATGCCGACGCGTACGACTTCCGTAGCCCGCGCGTGCAGTTCGGAGGCGACACGGCACTGCTGACCTACCAGCTGTACGCGGACACCAACCTCATCGACATGAAGTACAACTGCATCGAGCTCTACCAGAAAGAAGAAGACTCTCAGTGGCGCATCATCCACTCCACCTGGTCGTTCATTCGCCCGATGGACATGGACTTCGGCTCCGCTGAGACGGTCGTCTGAGAACCCTTTCCGCGCTCCTCCGGCGGCAGCGATCGACCCGCGGACGGTTCGCGAGGTGAACGCGACCTCCGCCGGCCCAGGAAGGTCTGCTCGGCTGAGGCAGGCACGCGCCCCGCGGCACGTGGTGGCGGCGGCCCCGAACGCTTTCCTTCCACCGATCAGGTCCTGGAACGGCTCGCACGGCTACCGGTTCATCGATGGCCCGTGGCGCATCGCTCACTGCGACGCATGGCGAGCGGGGCCCCGCCGGCGCCTGTGCAGTCAGCATCTGCCCGGCGCCGCCCCCGTCGCACCGATCAGCGAGACACCCGCCCCGCGGCACCAACGCAACCCAATGACCGAGCGTAAGGACCCCGATGACCGAGACCGCAACCGACGCCTACAGCTCCTTCACCGTGACCGACCTGGAATCGACCCGCACCTTCTACCACGGCTACTCGGGCTGCAGGTGGAAGACCGGGACGGGATGCTCACCCTCTACCTCCCGGGCGGCGCGAGCACCGTCGCGTACACCCACCCCAACCACCAACCAGCCCGATTCACCATCCTCAACATCGTCGTCCCTGACCTCCCCAGTGCTGTCGCGGACCTCACCCGACGAGGCGTGGATTTCGAGCACTACGACGGAACGCCCATGCAGACCGACCCGGACGGGATTTACCGCGCCAGCGGCCCTGGTTCGCCTGGTTCACCGACCCCTCCGGCAACGTTCTTGCCGTCTGCGAACGCGACCTCCGCACGGACAGCGCGACCCGTCCCGACTGACGACGGCAAGTGGTACACCGTGCACCCCCGCTGGACGTGCGCGCGCAGACCGCGAAGGCAGCCGTCTCCTCCTGACGGGCAAGGCGCCTCCGCCGCGTTGCGTCACGCCCCGGTCCTCGCCTCGCGGGCAGCGAAGGCGGACGGGGTGAGACCGGTACGGTCGCGGAAGAAGCGGCCGAAGTTCGCAGGGTCGGTGAAGCCGAGGTGGCCGGCCACACTCCGGGCGTCCCACCGGGCACCTCCCAGCAGGCGCCTTGCTTCGAGCAGGCGGCGCTCGTCGATGAGTTCACGCACCCCCTTGCCGGTGGCGGCCCGGGCGGCGCGGCTGAGGGTGCGCACCGAGCAGCCGAGCAGCTCGGCGTAGTCCGCCGCCCGGTGCAGTTCGCGGAAGTGCAGCTCCAGGGCGTCCGCGAACCGGCCGTAGGTGTCGCCCCGGCCCGCGCCGGCCGACGTCGCGTCCGCGGGGGCGATGCCGGGGGCGTTGGCCAGGCGCAGCAGCAGCGATTCGAGCAGACTGCGCCGCAGGGCATGGTGGACATCGAGAGGGCGGCGTCCGAGCGCACGGTGTTCGTCGAGGAGCTGCAGTGCCGTCTGGTGCAGCCAAGTGGCGTCGTCGGGGTGCGGGCTCAGCACGGCAGGGGCCTCGTGGGCAGTGAGCGGGGCCAGCAGGCGGGCCGTGGCGGGTGTCAGGACGTCCGGCTCGAACAGGATGAACGGGCCGCGGGCGGCGCCCGGCGGATGCCAGCACTGCGTGTGCCCGGGCCGCACCCACAGCCACTGGCCGGGGGTGACGGTCCGCGTGAGGTGGTCGACGTCGTGCCGCAGTACGCCCTCGGTGACCGCGATGAGGTAGTGGAAGGTGGCGCGGCCCGGCCGGGGAGGGTTCCACGGCCAGTCGTCGTGCTCGGCGAAGAAGTCCTGCACGGTGCTCACCTCCAGCCCGAGGGGCGTGCCGACCGGGGGCTGGAAACCGTACAAGGGGACCTTGGCCGGTCCGGCCGGGCCATTCGAGGCTGGTTGTCGCCTATCGACCATCATGTGTCCGCAGTCTACTGCCCGTTTTCGGTGGATTACGGGCACGGATGAAGTGTGCCGCCGCAATTGCGGGGCGCGCACTTGGCGGTTCACCGCAACGTAGCCCGCCGCCACTTCAAGGAGGACAACCCATGACTTTGCACAAGACCGCCGCCGACTGCGCGCAGGAGCTTCCCGGAGCCGAGCTGGATCATCCCTTCGGGGACGACTGGGAGGTCTTCAAGGTGCGCGGCAAGGTGTTCATGCTGATGACCGAGGTCCCCGGGCGACCCGTCGTGATCCTCAAGTCGGACCCGGGCGAGGCCCTGGCCTTGCGGGAAGACAGCAGCCACATCACCCCCGGATACCACATGAACAAGAAGCACTGGATCACTCTGGAGGACGGGGAGGGCATCGACACGAAGCTGGTCCGGGAGCTCGTCACCGAGTCCTACCGGCTCGTCGTCGCCCATCTGCCCAAGGCCGAGCAGCCCGTCGACCCGCACACCTACGCCGGCGGCACGCGGGCCGCCCGGTGAGCGCGGCCGGCGACCGGCTCCAGGACACCGCCCGCAAGACGGCCCTCGCCCTGCCCGACGTCAGCCACTCACGCCCCTTCACCCCCCAGCTCGACGTGTACAAAGTCGCGGGCAAGGTGTTCCTCATCGTCACCGACGACCCGGACGAACAGATCATCACGGTCAAATGCGAACCCGAACGCGCCCGCGCCCACATGCACGCCCACGCCACGATCACACCGGGCCGCTACCTCGACAAACGCCACTGGATCACACTCGGAGCGGGCCCCGGCATCACCAAACGGCTGATCACCGACGTGGTCGAGGACTCCTACGACCTGGTCGTCGCGCGGCTGCCCGAGCGTGATCGCCCCCGCCCCCGATGAGCACCCTCGGCGCGCGCCCGCCAGCGGCTGATCCGACACCTACCAGCGCCCCCTACGCTCGCCGCCGACCGAGAGAACCATGGAACCGACCCTGCCGCTCTTCGACGAGGGGCCCGCCCGTCCACTCGCCGACCGGCCCTGCCCGCGAGGGTGCCGTCGATGCGCAGCTCCTCGCCCCCGTACCCGGCGTCCAGACCGCGGCCGGTCAGTTCACGCAGCACTCCTTGCTGCAGGTCGGCCAGGAAGATACCGACCCTGCCCAGGCCCGCGCGGCGGCGTGGGCGGCCACCAGGGCCGGCAGGTCCTCGAACGCCGACAGGTGACTGGCCCGGATCAGGGCGGTCAGCACGCCGGCCGGGTCCTCGTACACCGCCACGGCCGATTCCCCCCGCGAGGGGACTGCCCGCGTCCGTCCGTCGCCCTCGTCGAAAGAGGCCTGGGCCTGCTGGTGGCTGATGAAGACGGGAAGCCCGGAACACACTGTCGCCGTCGGCCTACTGCAGCCGGCAGCGCATACGTCCGCGTTCCGGCGGGTTTCCCCGCCGTCATTCGGTGTTACGCGTCAAGGGTCGGGGCCCATTCGGAGTCCCACTGCCACCGCACTTACTGGAGACTCGCATGAACACTGCTGTCCGGGACATGCTCGCCGCTTACCCCGCCGACCTGGGCGGTGTGGATCGTGACAAGCTCGCCCACTGCATCGAGGAGTGCGTCGCCTGCGCTCAGGCGTGCACGGCCTGCGCGGACGCCTGCCTGTCGGAGGACATGGTCGCCGAACTGACCAAGTGCATCAGGACCGACGCCGACTGCGCCGACGTCTGCGCCGCGACGGCCGCCGTCCTCTCCCGCCACACCGGTTACGACGCCAACGTCACCCGGGCCGTCCTCACGGCGTGCGCCACCGTCTGCAAAGCCTGCGGTGACGAGTGCGCGAGCCACGCCGAGCAGCATGAGCACTGCCGCGTCTGCGCCGAGGCGTGCCGCCGTTGCGAGGAAGCGTGCAACGACCTGCTCGCCTCCCTCGGCTGACGCCCGCGCGGCCGAGGCGGGCCCCACGGGGGCGACGTTTCCCGCGTAGCCAGACGGTTACCCATGGGCTGTGTCATGCCCGCGGGCGTCCAGACGCCGGGACAGCCGTTCACTATCGAGATCGGAAACGGAGTTTGCATGGCCAGCACGAAGGTGTCCGACTACATTCTCCAGCGGTTGCGCGACTGGGACGTCGACCATGTCTTCGCCTACGCGGGGGACGGCATCAACGGGCTGCTGGCCGCTTGGGGACGCGCGGACAACAAACCCAAGTTCGTCCAGGCCCGGCACGAGGAGATGGCTGCCTTTCAGGCCGTCGGTTACGCGAAGTTCTCCGGCAAGGTCGGCGTGTGCGCGGCGACGTCCGGACCGGGCGCGATCCACCTGCTGAACGGGCTCTATGACGCCAAGCTCGATCATGTTCCCGTCGTGGCCCTGGTCGGGCAGACGAACCGCAGTGCGATGGGCGGCTCCTACCAGCAGGAAGTGGACCTGGCCAGCCTGTACAAGGACGTCGCCTCGGACTTCTGCGAGACGGCCACGGTCCCCGAGCAGTTGCCGAACCTGATCGACCGGGCCTTCCGTACCGCGTACGCCAAGCGCACCGTCACGGCGATCATCCTTCCCGGCGACGTGCAGGAGCTGGACTACAGTCCGCCCACGCACTCCTTCAAGATGGTGCCCTCCAGCCTCGGAATGGGACGGTACGCGCCGGTCCCCGCCGACGAGGACCTCCAGCGGGCCGCCGACGTGCTCAACTCAGGCGAGAAGGTCGCCGTCCTGATCGGGCAGGGCGCCCGTGGCGCCCGCGCCGAGGTCGAGCGGCTGGCCGACGTGCTCGGTGCCGGCGTTGCCAAGGCCCTGCTCGGCAAGGACGCCCTGCCCGACGACCTGCCCTATGTCACCGGTTCCATCGGGCTGCTGGGCACCCGTCCCTCGTACGAGCTGATGCAGGAGTGCGACACCCTGCTGATGATCGGCTCCAGCTTCCCGTACACACAGTTCATGCCGGAGCTGGACCAGGCCCGGGCCGTGCAGATCGACATCGACCCGCACATGATCGGCCTGCGCTACCCGAACGAGGTCAACCTCGTCGGCGACGCGCGCGAGACCCTCCAGCGGCTGCTGCCCCGCCTGCACCGCAAGGAGGACCGCTCCTGGCGGGAGAAGATCGAGAAGAACGTCGCCCGCTGGTGGGAGGTCATGCAGCGCCGCGCCGCCGTCAGCGCCGACCCGGTCAACCCCGAGTACGTCGTCCACGCCCTGGACGGCAAGCTGCCCGACGACGCGATCCTGAGCGCCGACTCCGGCTCGGCCGCCAACTGGTACGCCCGTCACCTGCGGCTGCGCGGCCGGATGCGCGGCTCCCTGTCCGGCACCCTGGCCACCATGGGCCCCGGCGTGCCCTACGCCATCGGCGCCAAGTTCGCCCACCCCGACCGGCCCGCCATCGCCCTGGTCGGTGACGGCGCGATGCAGATGAACGGCATGATGGAGATGGTCACCGCCGCGAAGTACTACCGCGAGTGGTCGGATCCGCGGCTGATTGTGGCGGTGCTGAACAACGGCGACCTCAACCAGGTCACCTGGGAGATGCGCGCCATGTCCGGCGCCCCGCAGTTCGAGGAGTCCCAGCACATTCCCGACCTGCCGTACGCGGACATCGCACGGTCGTTCGGTCTGGACGGGGTCCGGGTGGAGAAGCCCAAGCACGTCGAGTCCGCCTGGGATCAGGCCCTCGCCGCGGACCGGCCCTTCGTCATCGACTTCCGCACCGACCCGGCCGTCCCGCCGATCCCGCCGCACGCCGAGCTGGACCAGATCGAGGCCGCAGCCGCAGCGATCCTCAAGGGTGACAGCGACCGCGGCTCCATGGTGAAGCAGGGATTCAAGGCGAAAGTGCAGGAGATGCTGCCCGGCAGTCGCCACCGCGACGACCGCCCCGGCGCCGGACCGCACGACAGCACCGAAGAGAACAAGTGACCCAGGCGGCCTCATCAGGTCAGGTTCTCCGCGGCAGTCCGGCCGTGGAGGACCTGGCCGTCTCCGTCTACCGGATCCCCACGGATCTGCCGGGCGGTGACGCGACCCTGACCTGGGAGGCCACCACCCTGGTGCTGGTCGAGGCCGTCGCGGAGGGCGTGACGGGCCTGGGCTTCACCTACGGATCGCCCGCCACCGCACCCGTCATCGAGCACGAACTGGCGGACCTCGTCGTCGGGCACGACGCCTTCGACGCCCCCGCCGCCAACGACCGGATGAGCCGTGCCCTGCGCAACGCCGGCAGGCCCGGCATCGCCGCCGGCGCCGTCTCCGCCGTCGACACGGCGCTGTGGGACCTCAAGGCCCGCCTCCTGGGCCTGCCGCTCCTGCGTCTGCTGGGCGCTGCCCGCAACGAGGTCGCGGTATACGGCAGCGGCGGCCTCACCACGTACGACGACGACCAGCTCGTCGAGCAACTGCGCAGCTGGACCGATCAGGGCATCGACCGGGTGAAGATCAAGGTCGCCGAGTCCTGGGGCCGCCAGGCGGCCCGCGACCTGCACCGCACCGCGCTGGCACGCCGCACCGTGGGCGAGACCGCCGAACTGTACGTCGACGCGAACGGCGGCTACACGCGCAAGCAGGCCGTACGTATGGCAACGGCCATGGCCGACCTCGGTGTCACCTGGCTGGAGGAGCCCGTCTCCTCCGACGACCTGGCCGGCCTGCGCGAGGTACGCGACGCCGTCACCGCTGACGTCGCCGCGGGTGAATACGGCTACGACCTCCCGTACCTCGCCCGAATGGCGGCCGCGGGCGCCGTCGACTGCCTCCAGGCCGACGTCACCCGCTGCGGCGGCATCACCGTCTGGCTACGCGCTGCCGCCGTGGCCGAAGGACTCGGGCTGCACATCTCGGGTCACTGCGCCCCGCACCTGCACGCCCACGTCGCCGCAGCCGTGCCCAACACCCGTCACCTGGAGTGGTTCCACGACCATGTCCGCGTCGAGAACACGCTGTTCCACGGCACGCTCGACCCGCGAGGCGGCACCGTCACCCCCGGCGCCTCCGGCGAACCGGGCCACGGACTCGCACTGAACCGGACGACCGCCGACCGCTACCGCACCGCATGACCCGGCCCGCCACGACCGACGACGCGTCCACGGCCTCGGCGGACAGCCCGTGGACTCTGCGCGACTACGCCCTGATCGCCGACGGAGAGCGCGGGGCGCTCATCGATCCGCGCGGCGGGATCGCCTGGCTGTGCGCGCCCGCATGGCACGACGGTGCCGTCTTCAACGGCCTCCTCGGCGGGCCGGGCCGGTACCGGATCCGTCCTGCCGACCGGTGGAACGTGTGGGGCGGCTACTACGAGGACGGCACGCTGATCCGCGTCAGCCGATGGGTGACCGCCGACGGGATCATCTCCTGCCGGGAGGCCCTGGCGCTCCCGGCCGAAGCCGGACGCGTGGTGCTGCTCCGGCAAATCCGTGCCGTTCGGGGACCCGCACTCGTCGACATCGACCTCGACGTGCGCGCCGACTACGGACGGCACCCCATGACCCAGATGCTGCGGGAGAGCGGCACCTGGCAGGCACGCACCGGTTCCCTGCACGTACGGTTCACGGGGGCCGCGGGCGCCCGACCGGACCCGGACGGCGGGCTGCGCACCCGGTTGCGGCTGCCGGAGGGCGGCGCCCACGACCTCGTCCTGGACCTCGCCACCCAGCCGCAGAGCGACTCGCTCGACCCACCGGCCCTGTGGGACGCCACCGAGCGATGGTGGAAGGCGACTGTGCCCGACTGCACCGACACCGCCGCTCCCCGCGACACCCGCATGGCGTACGCCGTCCTGAACGGACTGACCAGTGCCAACGGAGGCATGGTCGCCGCAGCGACCACTTCGCTGCCCGAACGCGCCGATACCGGCCGCGACTACGACTACCGCTACGCCTGGGTCCGCGACCAGTGCTACGCCGGCATCGCGGTCGCGGCACACGGCCCGCACGCCCTGCTGGATCGGGCGACGGCTTTCGTCACCGACCGCATCCTGGAGGACGGCACCGGGCTGCGCCCGGCCTACACAGTGGACGGAAAGCCGCTGCCGCCGGAGCGGCGACTGCCGTTCGTCGGCTACCCCGGCGGTGGCGACCGGACCGGCAACCGCGCGGGTCGGCAGTTCCAGCTCGACGTCTTCGGGGAGGCCCTCCAACTGTTCGCCGCTGCCGCCCGCCACGACGCGCTCGACACCCGGGCCGTCGAGGCCGCCACCATGGCCGCCGACGCGATCGCCGAGCGCTGGACCGAGCCGGACGCCGGACTGTGGGAACTGGAGAACCGATGGTGGACCCACTCCCGTCTCTGCTGTGTCGTCGGCCTGCGCGACCTCTCCCGCCGGCTGCGCACGCCCGCGTCGGCGGAGTGGTCACGCCTGGCCGACCGCATCCTTGACGCCACCAGGTCGCGCTGCGTCCATCCCGACGGTCACTGGCAGCGTGCTGACGACGACGCCGGTCCGGAAGCGGCCCTTCTGCTGCCGTTGGCACGCGGGGCGGTTCCGCGCACCGACCCCAGCTTCTCCCTCACTCGTTCGCAGGTCGCACGCCTCCTGGCGGACGACGGCTACGTCTACCGCTTCCGGCACGGGGACGAGCCGCTGGGCGACGCGGAGGGTGCCTTCCTGCTGTGCGGCTTCACGATGGCGCTGGCCGCTCACGCCCAGGGCCGGCACACCGAAGCGGCGAGGTGGTTCGAGCGCACCCGCTCGGCCTGCGGGCCCACCGGACTGTTCGCCGAGGAGTACGACGTGGCACAGCGCCAGCTACGGGGCAATCTGCCGCAGGGGTTCGTCCATGCGCTGCTGTTGGAGTGCTCGGCACGGTTCGGCGACGCTACGGACGCGATGTCGTCGGCCGGTTGGTGACAGTTCGCACAGCACGACTCCGCGCGGACTGGTGCCTGCCCTTCCGGGTACCCGAAGGGGCGCTGTCCACCACTGCGGGGGTCGAGAACCGTGTTGCTGTCTCACTCACTCGAGCACGGAGTGCTCGTCATCACGGTGCACCAGGCTCCTGACATCGCCGGACGTGCCGAGCTCGTGGGCCGACTCGAGGTCTCGTTCACGCTCACAAACCCGCTCCCGTCCTGATCGTCCTGGAAGAGTACGCCGCGGACGGCCCCACGACCAGCGTCGTCCTCCGCGTCCACCGAACATGCCGGGACCTGGGCATGCTCCTGTCCGTGGCCAGCACCAGCGCGCCCGTCCGGCGGCTGCTCGAGGCCCATGCTGACACGGCCGGCACTCATCATGTCATTCACGCCCGCGCCGATACCGCTGTTACCGCAGCCGCCCGGTGTGGGGAACTCTCGGCATCGCAGCCGCCGATCTGACGTTGTTCGCCGTCACGATCCGGTCCATACGCAAGGTGGCCGCCGTCGGCCTCCCCACGCGGTCTGCCTGGGGCCTCGGAGGCGCCGGGCCCTGGGAGCGACGTACGCGCGAGTCGGCGCCGCCGGCGCCCGGGGGCGGTACGCAAGGCCGTCCGGCGGTCGCCCCGCACGTCTCCGGACATCCCTGTCGGACCAACCCTCGCCGACACCGGGCGCTTGCTGCCTACCGTACGACCGCCTGCAGCAGCACCAGCAGTGCCATGCACACGCACCGCGTCCCCGGCACGGTCGGTGTCACGTCGGGTGGGTGGTGAACAGCCGTGCACATGTCTCGTCGTCGTCTCCCGTCAGCAGCAGGATCTCGTCGTCCCTGCGCAACCGCGTGGAGCCGCTCACGGCAAGCAGGCGCCCCTCGCGGACGACGAGGCTGATCCAGGTGTCCTCGCCGAGGTCGAGTTCCTCGATGGCGGTGCCGTCTGCCGGGGAGCCCTCCGCGACCACGTGGCGGACCACCCCCTCGGGGCGGTCACGCAAGCGCACTCCCAAAGCCCACGGCTCCAGTTCCACCGACCGCATCGGCACCCGGCACCACCGCGCCACGGTGGGCACCAGCGATCCCTGGACCACGACGGAGAAGACGACCACGACGAAGACGATGTCGTACAGGCGATCGGCGTCCGCGACCCGTGAGCTGACGATGTAGCTGCCGAGCAGCACCGGCACGGCGCCCTTGAGCCCGGTGAAGGCGAGGAACGCCCTCTCCCCCAGGCTCATCCGCATGCGCCACAGCAGAACGGCCATGACGACCGGACGCACGACCAGGGCGAGCAGCACCGCCAGGATCAGTCCGTCCTGCCACGCGCCTTCGGCAGTGAACGTCCACAGCGGTACGGTCAGCCCCAGCACGGCGAAGGCGACGACCTCCCCCAGACTGCCCAGCGCGGTGTGGAAGCGTTCGATCTCCCTCTTGTAGGGAGCCCGGACGTCGCCGAGCAGGATTCCGGCGACGAAGACGGCCAGGAACCCGGAGCCGTGGGCCACCGTCGCCAGTCCGTAGACCGCGAACGCCCCCGCGAGCGTGCGCAGCGGGTAGAGGCCCTCGGCCGGCAGCGCTACCCTGCGCATCAGCCACTTGAGCGCCCATCCGCCGGCGGCGCCGAGCACCGCGCCGACGACCATCTCCTGGACGAAGAGCACGGCCGTGTGTCCGGCCGTGCCGAGGGCACCGCCCGAGCTGCCCAGCAGACCGGCCATGAGCGCGATGCCCACCGGGTCGTTGGCGCCGGACTCGCCGGGCAGCAGCACTCCGGTGCGGCCCGTGATGCGGCGGCGTCCGAGCACCGAGAAGACGACGGCCGGGTCCGTGGGCGCGAGAGCCGTGCCCAGCAGCAGGGCGGGACGCCAGTCCAGGCCGAGCAGTGTGTGCGCCGCGACAGCCAGCAGGCCGGCGGTGGCGAAGGTCCCCAGTACACCGATCGCGAGGATGGCTCGGGCCTCCGGCCGGAAGCGCCGCCAGCCGAGGTCCATTCCGCCCTGGAAGAGCAGCACCACCAGGGCGACGGTGACCACGTCCTGCACCGTGGCGGTCGACAGTTCCCGCAGCCCGGGGAAGACGTCCACGGCGACGGCGGCCACCACCAGGAAGAACGCGGGAGCGGGAACACGGGTCCGCTCACTCAACCGGTTCGACGCGACCGCTGCCGTGCCGGCCAGTGCCACCACGAGAATCGCCAGTCCGAACGACCAGGTTCCCTCCACCTAGCGCACACCCTTCTTCAGGAACTGGTACGGGACACCCGGACACGTCGGGCGCCGACGGCGGCCGCGAGCAGGACGGCGCCCGCCCCGGCCAGCGGCAGCAGTGCGCGTCGGCCTGGAGGCACGGGCCGGTCCGCCACGGGCTCATTCCCACGCAGGCCGGCCGCGAGGATCTCCGCGAGGTGCAGCGGGGTGCGTCCGGTGCCGGCCTGGTCGACCTGAGTACGGCAGCTGAAGCCGTCGGCGAGCACCAGGGTGGAGTCGTCGGCCTGCCGTACCGCGGGCAGCAACCCGGCCTCGGCGCAGGCCATGGACACGTCGTAATGGCCCTTCTCGAACCCGAAGTTGCCGGCCAGTCCGCAGCATCCGGCGTCGAGGACGTCGGCGTCGACCCCGGCCCGCTCGAGGATCTCGCGGTCGGCGTCGAAGCCCATGACGGCGTACTGGTGGCAGTGACGCTGGACGACCGCCCGGGCGTCGACCCGGGGCGGCCGCCAGTCGTCGGCACGCTCCACCAGGAGTTCGGCGAGCGTCCTGGTCTGAGCGCGCAGCCGCTCCACGTCCGGGTCCTTCGGCAGCAGTTCCACGGCGTCGGCGCGAAAGACGGCGGTGCAGCTGGGTTCCAGACCGACGACGGGGGTGCCCCGGCGCAGATCCTCGCGGAGCACGTCGAGGGTGTGTCCCAGAACGCGTTGGGCAACGCCCAACTGTCCCGTGGAGATCCAGGTCAGCCCGCAGCAGACCGCGTGATCGGGCACCTTGACCCGGAACCCTGCCGCTTCCAGTACCTCGACGGCGGCGCGGCCGACGGCGGGGTGGAAGTGGTCGGTGAAGGTGTCGGGCCAGACCACGGCCTCTCCCCGCTGTCCGTCACCACGCGGCCCACCCCGCTCACGCCACCAGTCGGTGAAGCGCTGTTCGGCGAAGACCGGCACATCCCGCTCCGGCGCCACTCCGCCCAGCGCCTTCGCCGCACGTGCCGGCCAGGGCACGGATGCCAGGGCGTTGACGGTGCGGGGGGCGAGCGAGACGACTCGTGCGACGGCGGGTAGCCAGCCCATCGAGTAGTGGGCGAGCGGCCGCAACCGGCCCTTGTAGTGGTGGTGCAGGAACTCGGCCTTGTAGGTGGCCATGTCGACGTTGACCGGGCAGTCCGTCTTGCATCCCTTGCAGGCCAGGCAGAGATCGAGTGCGTCGTGCACCTCGTCGGAGCGCCAGCCGTCCGTCACCGGGGAGTCGTCGTCGTTGTTGACCATCTCGAACAGCAGGCGGGCACGGCCACGGGTGGAGTGCTCCTCCTCGCGGGTGGCCCGGTAGCTGGGGCACATCACCCCACCCTCCGAGGAACGGCACTTGCCCACTCCGACGCAGCGGGCGGCGGCCCGGCTGAACTTGCCGTCGTCGTGCGGGAAGGAGAAGACGGTTTCCGGTTCCCAGGGCAGGTAGCCGGCTCCCAGCCGCAGGTTCTGGTCGAGGCGGTAGGGAACGACGATCTTGCCCGGGTTCATGCGGTTCTCCGGGTCGAACAGGCCCTTGAGCCGCTCGAAGCCCTCGATCAGCTCCGGCCCGAACATCTTCGTCAGCAGTTCGCCCCGGGACTGGCCGTCCCCGTGCTCGCCGGACAGCGATCCACCGTAGGAGACGACGAGATCGGCGGCGCGTTCCACGAACGCCCGCATCCGGGCGATCCCCTGCTCCGATTCCAGGTCGAAGGGGATGCGGGTGTGGACGCAGCCATGACCGAAGTGGCCGTAGACCGAGGGGTGCCCGTAGTCGAACTCCTCGTAGAGGCGTTTGAGATCACGCAGGTAGTCACCGAGGCGGTGCACGGGGACGGCCGAGTCCTCCCAGCCCTCCCAGGTGTCCGGCTTGCCGGGGACGTGCGCGGTCGCACCGAGCCCGGACTCGCGCACCTTCCACAGCTGTCCGATGTGCCGCTGGTCGTCGTACCAGGTGTGGTCGACGTCGTCGGGCTTGGCGTCGATGAGCGCCTTGGCCCGCTTCTCCACCTCCTCGCGGGTGTCGCCGTTGAGTTGCACCATCAAGTAGGCGCGTCCGTCGGGCAGTTCCTTCAGGGCGTCGGGGTTGAGGTGCTTCTCCTGCTGGAAGTGGATCAACTGGTGGTCCACGCCCTCCAGCGCCGCCGGCTCGTGCCGGAGGACTGCCGGTACGTGGTCGGCGGCCTGGCAGATGTCCTCGTAACCGAGCACGACCAGCGCGCTGTGCTTCGGTACCGGAACGAGCTCGAGTTCCGCGTGCAGGACGGTGACGAGAGTGGACTCGGAGCCGGTGAGCAGTCCGGCGACGTCGAAACCGTGCTCGGGCAGGAGCGAGTCCAGGTTGTAGCCGGAGACCCGGCGCGGGATGTCCGGGTAGCGCTCACGGACGAGGCCGGCGTACTGGTCGCGCAGGGCCTTCAGGCCGCGGTACAGCTCGGCAGTGCGCCCGTCGGACTCTGTGAGCCGTCGCAGTTCGCCGTCGTCCGTCCGGCCCACCCACATGCGTACGCCGTCGTAAGTGAGGACTTCGAGGCGGTACAGGTTGTCGACGACCTTGCCGTACGCCTGGGCCGTCGACCCGCACGAGTTGTTGCCGATCATTCCGCCGATCGTGCAGTTGGGATGGGTGGCGGGCTTGGGGCCGTACATCAGGCCGTAGTCGGCCAGCTGTCGGTTCAGGTCGTCCAGCACGATGCCCGGCTCGACGACGCATCGACGGTTCTGCACGTCGACGGACAGCAGCCGGTTGCAGTACTTGGTCCAGTCCAGGACCACGGCGGTGTTGCAGCACTCGCCGGCGAGGCTCGTGCCGCCACCCCGCGACAGCAGCGGCGCGCCGTGCTCACGGCATACCTCCACCGCCTCCCGGGCCGCCTCGACCGTCCGGGGGACGACCACGCCGATGGGTACCTGCCGGTAGTTGGAGGCGTCGGTCGAGTACGTCGCCCGCGCGCCCGCGTCGAAACGCACCTCCCCGTCGACGCGGGACCGCAGGTCCCGCTCCAGGACACCCGCATCGGGTCGCTCCTGCGGACGCAGGACGACGGGAAGAGGCAGATCAACCGGGTCCATGAACAACCTCCACTGGTGACGAGGGGTGCGTCGTCGGTATCGACCGGCTGACGCCGGGAGCAGTCGGCCCGTCCACCGGAGGACGGGATCGCGCGGCCTCAGTGCCTGCCGCGTCGCACCATGCCCGAGCCGGGTGCCGGCAGTGTGTCGGCCGGCGGTATGCGCACCTCGGCGTCGACGTTTCCGTCGTGCCTTACGAGGGCGCCCCTCTCCTTCGTGGACCGCGTTGCCCCGACCGTGTATCCAGGGCTTCGCGCACACAAACCGGAAGCCCGCGCGGCGGCGCTAGCCCCCGCGCGCACCCTTCGCGTGCCCCACCGCTTCGCCACTGCGCCCCCTGCACCACCACGGCACCACGGTCGACGACTTCGCCCAGTGCCGGCCGAGAAGGGGTGGCCCGGCCGCGCTCGTCGCCGTCGGCCGCCCCGGTGGCGAGCCGCAACCCGACCGCCACGCTCACAGCCCATTCAAGACGGCGGCATGCTCGCTGGCCCGATCCGCTGCCGTGTCCTGCTCCCTGCGCCAGGCGTCCGCCTGCCCGGCCGATCTCGCCGCCGCCATCGCCGCCATCGCCGTCAAGGAAGACCGCGACATCCAGCCAGGGCAGGAGCTGAGCTGCGGCGACAGGGCAGCTGGGCAGGTCAGCCCTTCCCACGCCCCGACAGGGCGTCCCTGCTCCGGTCGACCATGCCCGTGCCGGGGGCCGGCAGCTTGTTGGCCGGCGGCTTGTCCGGGGCGGACGGGTGCGGTCGGGTTGGAGCGGTCTTCTTGGCCTGTCGGACCTTCTCGCCCAGCCCCACCAGCTGATCCTCGGTGGCCGCCGACCGCAGCCGGGGAAAGAGGTTGTCCTCCTCGTCCCGGACGTGCGACCGGATCTCCGCCATCAGCTCGCCGATGAGCCGGTCGAACTCCGCGTCACCCGCGTCGACTCCTTCGAGGGCCTTCATCGTACGCTCGGCCTCGGCGTGGTCCTCGATCTCCTTGTCCGCGATCGTGTCACCGTCCGACAGGAACTCCCGCACGGCCGGATAGAGGTACGCCTCTTCGGCGACCGAGTGCCGCACCAGCTCTATCACGGCTTGGTCGGCGTACTTCTTCCTCTGCCCGTCCCCCGGAGGCAGGGCCTCGATCTTGCCGAACAGTTCTTCGACCTCCCGGTGGTCGGTGGTCAGCTCCGCGGTGACATCCCCGCCGTGGCCCATGGGCGTTCCCTTCCTACGCGCAATACCGTCCGCAATGCCTCGCCCGTGTATCCCAGTCCCCGCGCGCGCAAACCGGTGAAGCATCCGGCGCACCGGGCCCGTCACGCGGGCTGTGCGGACTGCACTGCGAGCGAACGTCGCCCCCGGGGTACACCTGTTCCCCGACCGGGTCCGCGAAGCGTCGAGGGGTGTTGTGTGTTCTGCTGTCCCGAAGCAGAGCACGGCTGAGGCAGAGGACCGCACGGGCGGCCGGGGACTCGGCGCTGCCTCCCGACCCGCGCCTGCCTGTGGTGGACTCGCCCGCGCGACGCTGCGCAAGGCGTTCCCCGACCACTCCTCGGCGAACTGGCGTTTTACATGGCTCGGCGGCGCAGCAGCGCGTACCCCGCACCGGCCTTGACGGCCGGCATCTGCACCATGGTGACGCGTACCGCCGACCTGTCGCGCAGCAGTCCGCAGCGCACCGACTCGGTGAAGCCCTGGATTGTGCTTGGCACCGCAGTACGCGCTCTGCAACGGAATGCCGCGGTAGGCGAGCGCGGAGCCGATGTGCACCGGCGGCCGTACACTCGGGCCCCTTGACACCTAGGCTCCCGTTCACGACCTGTTGCCGAGTCCGTTCCTCCGGGTCTCGAACTCCTTGTGCCCGTTGGGGCAGGACGGGATCTTGTCTCCCTGTGCCACATGCACCTTTTCGCTGCGGTGCGCGCAGTAGAAGTCCCCTGTCTTCTGCGCCTTCTCGCCGGCCTCGGCGGTCATGACCGGTCACCTCGGCTGCCCTGGTCCGTCGTCCTGGGCCCCTGCGTACCTGCCGTGGTGGCGGCTCCGGTGCCGGCCGCTTCGCCCAAGCCCGGAGCGACCGAGCCGTCGCCCGCCACGCCGAGGGTCACCTTGGTCCAGCCCGCCTCCCGCCGGTCGAAGGCGCGGTAGGCGTCGATCGCGTCCTCGGTGCCGACCCAGCGGGTGATCAGCGGAGTGGGGTCGAGCCGGCCGGCGGCGACCATGGACACCAGCTCGGGCACGTATCGGCGGTGGTTGCAGTTGCCCATCTTCAGGGTGAGGTTCTTCATGAACGCCTCGCCGTACGGATAGTGCTGCACCTGCGGCGGGTAGACGCCGACGGTGCCGATCGTGCCGGCCTTCGCCGACATCTGCACGGCCCAGCGGGCGGCCAGGGTCGGGGCGTCACCGGGCACCCACGTGCTGCCGTCCGGATTCTGTTCGGGAGCCGCCTCCTGGCGTTCGTGCGCGAACTGCTCGCCCTGCTCGCGCAGCGCTTCGGCCGCCGGGCCGTGGGCGGGCCGCTGGGCATCCACGCCCACGGCCTCGATCACACGGTCCACGCCGATGCCGCCGGTCAGCTCCAAGACGGCCTCGACCGGATCCTCGGTGTTGAAGTCGACCGTTTCGGCATGCTGGTCGCGCGCCAGGTCCAGCCGATCCGCCAGGCCGTCGACGACGATGATGCGCCCGGCTCCCTGGAGGCGGGCACAGGCGATGGCCGCCTGACCGACCGGCCCGGCACCCACGATCGCCACGGTGTCGCCGTGTCCGACCTCCGCCAGCCTCGCCCCGAACCACGCCGTGGGGTAGATGTCGGAGACCAGGATGGCCTGCGCGTCATCCACGGTGTCCGGCAGCGGGACCAGCCCGACGTGCGCGAACGGGATACGGGCGTACTCGGCCTGGAGACCGTCCAGTCCCCCGGCGGCTTCCGGGCCGCCGAAGAACACCGTGCCCGCCCGCGGACCACCCGGGTTGGCGTTGTCGCATTGCGCGTAGTAGCCGGCCCGGCAGTAGCTGCACGTCCCGCAGGCCACGGTGGACGGCACCACGACACGGTCACCGGGACGGAGGTTGCGCACGCCGGAACCGACCTCCTCCACGACGCCGACGGCCTCGTGACCGAGGATGCGTCCCTCCTGCATCCCGGGCATCGTGCCACGGATGAAGTGCAGGTCGGTGCCGCAGATGGCGGACGTCGTGATCCGCACGATCGCGTCGTACGGGTCCTTGATCTTCGGTTCCGGCACATCATCGAGGCGTATGTCCCCCAGCGCGTGCCACACCACAGCCTTCATGTGTCTCCTCGGTCGTTCTCGTATCACCGTTACAAGGCGACGCCACAGGTGCACTCCTTATGGCCGTTTTTGGGTGTCCTGCCGGGGGTCCTCGAAACCGCGGTGTCCCACCGGTGACGGTGAGACCTGCTGACGTACAGACGTAGGGTTCGACTCGTCGAGCCCTGCGACGGGAGAGCCGGATGCCGTCTTGACGGCCGGGGAACGGTAAGTGAGCTCGCCACTCCCGAAAGGCAGGATGTACCGACCGGGCGGTATGCAGGGGGCCTGTCGTCGCCTAGCCTCGTACCACCCGGCCCGGGCGGGCGGGAAGCGTCCCACGACGACCGACAGGAGCAGCCCGTGGCTGTCGATCCCGACAAGGCGGTTCTCAACGCCTTCGCTACGCATGGCCCGGATGGGCCGTTCGTCATGCTGAACCTTCTGCGGTTCACGCCGGACGGCCGGCGGTCCTACGAGGAATACTCGCGCCGTGCGGCCGTCTTCCTGAGCAGGTACGGAGGGGAACTGCTCTACGCAGGCGACGGCGATACGCCCCTCGTGGCCGGGGAAGGCCAGACCTGGGACGCGGTGCTTCTGGTGCGTTATCCAAGCCGGGAGGCGTTCAACAGCATGGTCACCGACCCTGATTACCAGCAGATCACCGCGCTACGGACCCGCGCGCTGTCCGAGGCCGTACTCCAACCGACCGCACCCTGGGCATCTCGGCTCGGCCCGCGACCGTCCTGAAGCGGGCCACGCCGAGAGGGACACACGCCCCTGATACAGATGAACGGGTGCGATGGCAAATCAGGCACCCGAGGGTGTTCCAGTACACGGACCGCACGAGGCAGCGACCGCATCATGCGCACCAGCGCGTGCGGCCTCACGGCGAAGCCGCGATGCCTGCCGCGCTCCGCAGGGGCGCGGCATTACGCATGCCATGGCGGCACCCGGCAGCGAGAACTGGCCATCCTCGGCCGGGAAAGTACCGGCACCGGCACCGTCCGACGTCCTTCCGGACCGCTTCGGCAGGCTCGGCGCTTGACCAGAAGCATGCCAACGACACGCCTCACACGTCACGCGCGTCTCTCACTACCTCCTCCTCCCCGCGGACCGCGACGGAACACACCCCTCCCTTTGCTGCGAACCCGGAATCCCCATCCCTCCGCGCCCCCTAGCGCTTTCCGGCCAACCGAACCGCGACCTTGTAGCCCGTTCGAGGCGCTGGCTACGATCCCGCTCGTTTCGCTTTCGCTTTCTGCACAACCTGCACGGTAACTTCATCCAACTGGGGGAAATCGTGGAGTCGTTCACGCGGGCGGGAGCGGCGGACCCCCGCGATGGATTACCCCGGCCCCGGTTGCTCCGGGGCCGCCGTGGCGCTTCCGGTTCCGGGCGCGACCAGTCCGCCCGGGACTTCCGCCTCTTCTGGTGGGCCAACGCCGTTGACGCTCTGGGCACCCAGGCATCCGGTGCCGTCCTTCCCCTGCTGCTCCTCGGTCTCGGGCACTCACCGCGGACCGCTGGGCTCGTCGCCGGGCTCTCGCTGGCCGCGGGCCTGCTGCTCGGGCCGCTCGCGGCCGTCCCCGCCGACCGCGGCGCGCGCAAGACGATCATGTTCTGGTCCGCCGTCGTCGCCGCGCTGGCCATGGGCTCCGTCGCCGTGACCCTGCTCGCCGGACACCTGACACTTCCGCACCTCGTGGCCGCCGTCCTCGTCGAACGGTTCGCCACCGCCTGTCACGACGCCGCGTCGCGCGGCACGGTCGCCCTGGTCTGCCCGCCCGACGACCAGCCGCGCGCCGTGGCCCGGCTCGCCGCCGCCGACCAGGGCGCACTCATCCTCGGCCCGGCCCTCGGCGGAGCCGCGTACCAGCTCTTCCGCGCTCTGCCGTTCGCGGCCGACGCCCTCTCCTACGCCGTCGTCGCCGGCTGCGTACGGGCCATGCGTACGGATCTGAGGGCCGCGGCAGCTCCTTCGGGCGAGGGGTTGTGGCGTGCGGCCGCCGCCGGCCTGTACCTGGTGCGACGACGGCCGTTGCTGCGCCTCGTGCTGACGTGGATCGCGCTGGTCAACGGGGTGGCCGCGACGCTCTACTACTCCGCGGTCTTCGTGCTGGAACGTTCCGGCAGTGGTGCGCTCCCGCTCGGCCTCGTCCTCGCCGTCACCGGCGCCGCGGGTCTGGCCGGATCCCTCGCCGCGCCCAAGGCCGCCGCCCGCCTCGGCGCCGCCCGCACCCTCACCACGGTCACCTGGCTCCTCGCCCCGCTCACCGCGGCCCTCGCCCTCGCCGACGGGCCCTGGGCGTACGGCGTGCTGCTCGGCGCGATCGGCCTCCTCGTGCCGCTGCCCGCCGTCGTCCTCCAGGCCCGCGCCCTGCTGACCACCGCGCCCGACGTGCAGGCCCGCGTCGGCGCCGTCATCGCCACCGCCTCCGGCGCCACCGCCGCCCTCGCCCCGGTCCTGGCCGGTCTCTTCGCCGGTCAGCTGAACTCGGCGACGCCCGCGCTTGGTTGCGCCGCCCTCCTCGTCCTGCTCGCCGCGCACACCACCCGGCGCGCCGCCCTCGCGGAGGCCGCCGCATGAGCCGCTTCCAGGTGTACCGCGCCGCGCTGCCCGAGGTGTGCGCCGCCGATCCGCACCGCATGGTCTTCACCGCCGACGCGGAGGGCCGCTGCGAGGTCTTCACCTGGGACGCCGCCGCCCGCCACGCCCGCCGCGTCACCGACCGCCCCGGCGGCACCCTGCACGGCGCGATCGACGCCGACGCATACGTGTGGTGGTTCGCCGAGGACGCGCGGGGCGTCGGCCACTGGCGATTCCAGCCGTTCGACGGCCCGTTCGCCGGCGGCCCCGGCCGGCCCGGTCTGACCGGCGTCCCCGACGGCACCGCCCGCGGCCTCGCCGTCACCGCCGACGCCACCGTCGCCCTCGGCATCGGGCTGGGCGACCACACCAGCGTCAGGCTCGGGACACGCGGCGGCCCCGGACGCGAGGTCACACGTGTGAACGGCCCCGCCGCGCTCGCCGGACTCGCCCCGCACGGCGACCTCCTCGCCCTCACCCGCACCGCCGACGCGCCCAGCGCCGTCACCCTCCTCACCCCCGACGGCGCCGAGGTCGTGGCCCTCCCCGGTGACGGCCCGCACGGCAGACTGTGGGCGCTCGGCTTCGGCCCCGCGCCCGACGACCACCCCATCCTGCTGCTGGTCTGCGAGCGCGGGGACCGTTACACCCTCGCCACCTGGACCGCCGCCACCGGCACCGTCACCCACGACTGGTGCGCCCTGGACACCCAGTTCACCGCCCGCTGGTACCCGGACGGCGGCGCCGTGCTGATCCGGCAGGACCGGCACGGCCGCTCCCTGCTCCGCCGCGCCGACCTCGCCCGCCGTACCCTGGGCCCCGTACCGACTCCGCCCGGTACCCTCCTGGACGCGGTCCCGCGCCCCGGCGGCGACCTGCACACCCTCTGGACGGACAGCACCCACCCGCCCCGCATGAGGTCCACGGCCGGGACACCGCTGCCCCCGCTCGGCACCGTCGACGGCCGTGTGCCCGGCACCCTGCACGACATGTACACACCGGGACCGGACGGCCCGGTACACACGTTGCTCAGCCTTCCGGAGTCCACACCCGGGCCGCACCCCACCGTGTTCCTCGTCCACGGCGGCCCCGCCGACCACGACCGCGACGCCTACGACGGCACCGTGCACTCCCTGGTGGCCTCCGGGTTCGCCGTGGCCCGCGTCAACTACCGCGGCTCCACCGGATACGGACCGGGCTGGCAGCGCGCCTTCCGCGACGGCGTCGGCCACACCCAGGTCGCCGACCTCGCCGCCGTCCGCGCCGACCTCGTGGCGCGCGGGCTCATCCGGCCGGACGCCACCGGACTCTGGGGCACCTCCTGGGGCGGTTACCTCGTCCTGCTCGCCCTCGGCACCCGACCCGGGCTCTGGCAGGCGGGCGTCGCCGTCAAACCCGTGGCCGACTACGCCGCCGCACACGCCGCCGCCACGCCCGCCCTCCGCGCGCTGGACGAGCGGCTGTTCGGCGGCACACCCGCGCAGGTGCCGGACGCGTACGCACACAGCTCGCCGATCCGTTACGCCGCCCGCGTCCGCGATCCGCTCCTGGTCGTCGCCGCCACGCACGACACCAAGTGCCCGCCCGCACAGATCCGTTCCTACCTCGCCGCCCTCGACACGGCCGGTGCCCCGCACGAGTCCCTGTGGCTCGAGTCCGGCCACGACGGCTACGACGGCGGCGACCACGTGACCGTCCTGCGCCGCGCGGTGCGCTTCCTCGACCGCACGCTCCGGCGCACCGCCCGCACCACCCCACCCCCCAGACACCCCGCTCCGGCCGGAGAGGGGTCAGCGCACCACACAGTCGAACACTGAGAGAGAAGGAGAAACCCATGCAGAAGGACGTCATCCACAACGACCCGCTGGCCGAGGACGAGACGAACCGCAAGCCGAGCGTCGGCATTACGGTCACCGTCCCGTTCCGCAACGCCGAGGACGGCGACGACACCGTCGAGGACTGATCCTCACCGGTCGGCCCCAGGGCACCCCGGGGCCGACCGGCCCGCACCGTCGCCCGCCCCCGCACCACGTCAGGAGAGAAGCGCCCATGCGCGTACTGCTGGTCAACATGCCCTGGTCGCCCATCGACCTGCCGTCCCTGGCCCTCGGCATCCTCAAACGGAGTGTGGACGAGCGTGTGCCCGGTGCCAGTGCCGAGGTGCTGCACGCCAACCTCATGTTCACCGACTGGATCACCGAACGCACCGAGTTCACCGGCGACGACTACGAGTACTACGCCCTCTCCTCCTATTTCATGGGCTGCGGCGACTGGGTCTTCTCCTCCGCCCTGTACGACGACCCGGCCTGGCGCGAGGACGAGTTCGTGGCGACGATGAGCGGCAAGCTCAAGTCCGCTCGGATGAAGATGACTCGCGAACTGCACCGCACTGCACCGGAGTTCGTCGAGTCGATCGCCCGGCAGATCGTGGCGAGCGAGCCGGATGTAGTCGGGTTCACCTCCACTTTCCAGCAGAACACCGCCGCGCTCGCCGCCGCCCGCCGTGTCAAGCAGCTCGCCCCGCACATCGTGACCGTCATGGGCGGCGCCAACTGCGACGGCGAACAGGGCGCCACCGTGCACCGCAACTTCCCCTTCGTCGACCACGTCGTACGCGGCGAGGGCGAGGCCGCCTTCCCCGAACTCCTCGGCGCGCTCGCGGAGGACGGCCCGCTCGACTCCATTCCCGGCCTGTGCCACCGCGAGGCGGACGGCGCGAGTGTCGCCAACCCGATGGCCACCCGCCCGCTGCCGCCCACCGCGATCCTGCCGCCCGACTACAGCGGCTACTTCGAACGGCTCGCCGCGTCCGTCGCCCGCAACTGGGTCGAGCCAAAACTCGTCGTCGAGGGGGCGCGGGGCTGCTGGTGGGGCGAGAAACACCACTGCACCTTCTGCGGGCTCAACGGTTCCTTCATGGAGTTCCGCTCCAAGAGCCCGGACACCTTCTACGAGGAGATTATGGAGCTGGCCCGTCGCCACCGGGTCCTCGACATGTATGTCGTCGACAACATCCTCGACATGCGCTACCTCACCACCGTGCTGCCCCGCATCATCGAGAGCGGCTACGACCTGCGCCTGCACATCGAGATCAAGGCCAACATGAGGCGCAGCCAGCTGCGCACACTCGCCGACGCCGGACTCATCTACGTGCAACCCGGCATCGAGAGCCTCAATAGCCGCGTGCTGGACCTGATGGACAAGGGTGTGAGCGGCTGCCAGAACGTGCGGATGCTGCGCGACGGCGCCGAGACCGGTCTCTCCGTCGCCTGGAACTACCTGCACGGATTCCCCGGCGAGAGCGCCGAGGACTACGACCCGGTCATCGCCCAGATACCGGCCCTGGAGCACCTGGACCCACCGGTCGACCTGTCCGCGCGCATCGCGATCGAGCGTTTCAGCCCCTACTTCGAACGCCCCGAACTGGGCTTCACCGGTCTGCTCCCCGAAGCGCACTACCGCTTCACCTACGACCTGCCCGAGGAAGAGCTGTACGGCATGGCGTACGTCTTCGAGGCGCCCGCCCGCGGTATCGGCGAACCCACCGTCAGCGCCCTCAACAACGCCCTCGCCGACTGGAAGAAGCACCACACCGACGCCCGGCTCACCCACGACGACCACGGCGATCGCATCGTCCTGGTCAGCCGTCGCCGCGCCTTCGACTGGCGGGTGAAGGAGCTGACCGACCCCTTCGAACTCGCCCTCTTCCGCCTCCTCGACCAGCCGCACAACGTGCAGGCCCTCACCCGCAAGGCAGCGGCACGCGTCCCCGAGGCGGCCCGCGACGAGGACGGGGTCCGGCGGCTCCTTGACACCTGGATCGGCCTCGGCATCGTCTTCGCCGATGCGGGACAGTACGTCCACATCGCCCCGGCCGCCGTCAACGAGGACCTGCTGCGCCTGGACTTCATGCGACACATCCACACCGAGGACGCCCCCGACGGTCCCGCCGTTCCCGAGCCGGCCTGACCCCCTCCCGCCCCGCTTCGAAGGAGCACGATGACCGCCACCCTCACCGCGCCGACGGTCCTCGCCTGGCGCGACTACGACCCCGCCGCGTGCGGGCTGCCTGGCATGTTCCTGGGCGAGGTGCCCCTGCCCGGCCCGGCGCGCGGCCAGGCCGCACGCCTGTGGGAGCTGGGCGCGCGCCGTGTGCGGCTGCCCGCCCCTGTCGACCTCTCCACCGGCGCGGACCCGGCAGCCGCCGTGTACGGGCTCTCCCTGGTCCGGGACCTGACCGCGCGGGCGGTCATGGTCGAGTGGGAACTGCGTCTCGACCCGAGGGAGGGGGAGACCTGGCGACGGCTCAGTCATCTCCAGCCGCCCGCCGCGCTGCACGGCCCCGCCGACGCCGGGGAGTCGCTGCGCACATGGCGGCGCGGTCACTACCTGTGCAAGTGCCTGTGGCGCAAAGGCCCCGGCTTCCTGCAGATCCGCGACCGCCGCTGGGGAGAGCTGCGCCGCTTCACCGCCGACGAACCCGAGTACGACACGGCGGTCCGCCTGCTGGACTACGGCGCCCTCGCCGACACCGTCGACCAGGCCGCGCTGGCCGACTTCCGCTCCGAACACCTCGTCCTGGACGTCGGCCCGTACGCGTGGTGGCTGCCGTACCGTGTCAGCCGGTGGCTCCAGCAGTCGATCGCCATCTGAAGGAGCGGGGCTCATTCGTGGCCGAGGAGAAAGCGCTGGCCGACGGCATGGTGTGCCCGGGCGCCGTGCTCCGCCGCGGTGACCTGGTCGAGCGTCCCGCGCCTTGCACGCCCATCTGCGCGCGCTGAGGGAGCACGGGTTCGACGCGGCGCCGCGGCCGGTGGGGCTCACCGCGGACGACCGGGAGCGGTTGACGTACGTCCCGGGGGACGTCGTGCGTTCGCAAGGCAGGCGCGTCCCGAAACGGTACAAGGGGGGTGGTGTCTGTCCCTTGCGCTTGCCGGTGGGGATGATCAGCTCGGGCTGGATCTGCTCGACGGACTCGCCGCCCGCGCGGCGGCGGAGCACGGTGTGGAGCATGTCGGCGGTGATGACCGGGCGGCTGGGTGCGAACAACAACTTCGTTCAAGAAGCAGCGCCGGGCATGCGGCCCGAAGAAGGGAGTGTCTTGTCGCACACTCGGCGCTGACCGGCAGAGTTACGCCGTCGTGGCTGCTGTCTCGGTGGCTTCGACTGCGGACTCGAAGTCAGGGTGGACCCCTATTTGTTCAAGCCACACGCTCATCGAGTTGTAGCAATTGAACCTTTCGATCTTTCCGTCACGGAGGTACCAGAGGTCCGCCGCCGGCACGTCGATCCGGTTCCCGGTCGGTGGGATCTCGCCGACCGGAGTCGGAAACCCTCCGAGATGCGTGCCCTGGATCCGCAACTCGACGGCGACGACATCACCGAACGCATGTACCTCGAGCAGTTCACGGTGTACATCGGGGAACGAGCGGGCGAGGCCCGCGATCACCTGAGGAATCTGCTCTCCGCGGAAACTCTGCGAGGTCGACATGTCGTTGAACGACCCGTCCTCGGTGAACAAGGCCAGGAAACCGTCACCGTCGAGAACGTTCCCTTCCGCGAGCCGGTAAGCCTCGCGAATGGTCTTTTCGTTACTTTCCATTCCTGTTCTCCTTCGAGTACGCAACACGCTCACGGTCCGCGCTTGTCCTTGATTGACCCTTCCCGACTGTCGTAACGGTAATCGTTACGACAGATTGTCGCAACCTTCACTGTTGCGACTGCGCTGTCGTAACATGGAGCGTTGCGACCGGAGGAGGGATCATGAGCGCCAACAGCAGGCTGACCATTGCCGCCCATACGCTGGCCTGGATCGGTCTCTACCAGCGCCAGGGCCACGAGGTCGCCACCTCCGAGCAGATCGCAGCCAGCGCGAACACCAACCCCGTGGTGATCAGACGGCTGCTCGGCGAGCTGCGCAGGGCCGGCCTCGTGGAGTCCCGGCGGGGCGCGGGCGCGGGCTGGTCGCTGGCGCGCGAGCTGGGGTCGATCACCCTGCTCGACGTGTACGAGGCAGTGGAACCCGGCCCGCTGTTCGCGATGCACCGCACCACCCCGGACCAGGGATGCGTGGTGGGTCACGGCATCCAGCCGGCAATGCGGGGCATCTACCAGGACATCGAGCAGACCCTGAGACACGAACTGGCCCGCGTCACGCTCGAGAAGGTGCTCAGGGACGTACTCGCGGCACCTCGCCAGCCTCTCTGATCAGCTGGGCGACCCCGTGTACGGAGCGGAAGGCGGTCCCCACCACCGGGTCACCGGGGTAGCGCTCCAGGACGCGCCGCAGGTACCAGTCGGCGACGCGGTCCGCCGGCCCAGAGGCCAGGGCACTGCCCACCGCGCCCGGCATCGAGCGGTCCGACCCGGCGGAGATGCCCCATGCCTGCCGGGACGCCGCGAGGAGCGCTTTCTGCACGCGCCGCGTCGTGGGGATCCGGCGCGGATCGGACAGGGGCTCACGCAGGACGACCGCGCTCATCGCGGCGACAGCCATGCCCTGCCCGTAGATCGGGTTGAACGTGCACAGGGCGTCGCCAGTGGCAAGGAATCCCCCCGGGCGGCGGCCGGGCAGGCCGTAGCGGCGGCGGATGTCCGCGGTCCGCCGGTAGCCGAACGCCGACGACAGGGGCTCGGCCTCGTCCAGCCACCGATGCAGGAGCGGATGCGGCAGCCTCTTCCTGACGTACGTCACGAACCCCGTCGTCGTCCGTGGGCGGTTCCTCATCACGCAGCCCCGACACGATGACCAGATGGGTGCCGCCCTCGGCATCGCCTTCTGCGGCGTCAGCCCGCCATTGCGCTCCTGCAGCCACATCGCCGCGACCTCGACCTTGTTCGTCGCCGCGGTCACCCGCCGGCGCAGCGGGCATCCGAGAGGTAGCGCAGCAGCTGCACGGTGCGAATCACGCGGCCGACCTCGCGGAACGCGGTGTAGGTGGCGTTCTTCCACGATCCCGACCGCAGCGTACACACCACTCCAGCGGACATGACCTCTACTGGTGTGGCACCTACGCAGGTAAGTCACACGGTCCGGGTGAGGGACGTTACGGCGGCTCCCCAGCGGTACGCGAAGTAGTGGCACCCCTCCGGGCGGCGGTGATCATCGCCGCCCGGAGGGGTCTCGGTCACCCCTGCTGCTCGGTTTCCGTCAGCCATTCATGGACGACCTCGGCCACGAACGGCACGTGCTCGCTCTCCAGAATGGTGAAGTGGTCGCCGGGGACGTCGACGACGGCGGACATCGCCGTGAGACTCGTCTGCCAGTTCACCCCCTCCTCCTGGACGATCGGGTCCGTGGCCCGCACGAGCAGGGCGGGGGCGGCGAGACCACCCGGCTCCCAGTCGATGAGCAGACTCCCGCAGATCCAGGCGAAGGCCGTGAGCTCCTCGAACCCGATACTCCCGGAGTCGATGCCGGTGAACGACCTGCCGGCCAGGTCGTTTTCCCACTTCCTGATGACCTGGTCGTTCATCCGGTACGAGTCCAGCAGCGCGACACCGGTCGGGGCCGCTCCCCGCCGCTCCAGTTCCTTGGCCACTTCGTACGCGAGTACACCGCCGGACGAGGCACCTGCCAGGGAGAAGGGCTCGTCCCCGACGTAGTCCATGATCGCGGTCGCCATGACCTCCATCAGGATCTCACTGGTCGCGGGCAGGTCATCGCCCGCGTCGAACCCGGGCGGCATGACCGCCGAGACCCGTCGCATGCCGGCGAACTCGGCCGCAAACCGCAAGTACACGTCCGGGCCGGTCAGAGGCAGAGGTACAGGCGGACAGATGCAGATGAGGTGCGATCCAGTGTCCCCGGGCGAGAGCCTGACCAGCGCGGGCGGCTTGGCCAGTTGGTCGGCGGTCTCGAACTTGGGCCTCAGCATCGCACCGCTCTTCGCGAACTCGTGCGCTGCCCCCACTTGCCGGTTCTCGACCGCGCGGAAGTACAGCTTGCCGACGATGTCCTGCCGGTGCGCCGTCGGAGCCCCCGCCGATCCCGCGGCCGGTGCCGCCTCATCGGGCTTCGCGGCCGTCGGCGACTGCGCGAGCGCGGTCCCTAGGTAGTCTGCCACGTCGGTGATGGCCGGGTAGTCGAACACCAAGCCGGCCGGCAGCTTGAGCCCGGTCACGGTAGCGAGCCGGTTGCGGAGTTCCAACGAGGTGAGTGAGTCGAAGCCCAGCTCACGGAATGGCCGGCTGCTGTCGATGTGGTCGGGCGATGCGTGTCCCAATGCGGCGGCGACATGCCCGCGGACCAGATCCTGCAGGAACTGCGGCCGGTCCGCGGCCACGACGGCCGCCCAGCGCCGGGCGAATCCATCAGGGTCCTGGCGGACATCCCTGGCGAGTGGACGGGCCACACCGCGGGCGAGCGACCGCAGCATGGGCGGCAGTCCCTCCGGAGTGCGCAGTACCGAGGGATCGAGGCGGGTCAGCCCCACGACCGCCTCGCCGGTGTGCAGAGCTTGATCGAACAGGACCAAGCCCTGGTCGACCGAGAGCGGAGGCATCCCCGAACGCTCCATGCGCCGCATGTCGGCATCCCGCAGGGTGCCGGTCAGCCCGACCTCGGTCGTCCACGCGCCCCAGGCCATCGACACACCCGGCAGGCCCGCCTGCCGGCGCCACTGCACCAGAGCGTCCAGGAACACATTGCCTGCGGCGTAATTACCTTGGCCTGGCCCGCCCAGCAGGCCGGCCACGGACGAGAAGACGACGAACAGCGACAGGTCCATGCCCTCGGTCAGTTCGTGCAGATACCAGGCGGCATCCACCTTCGGTGCCAGTACGCGATGCATCCGCTCGGCGGTCAGCGAGCCGATGACACCGTCATCGAGCACACCCGCCGTGTGGACGACACCCGAGACCGGATGCTCCGCCAGCAACCCCGCCAGCGCATCCCGGTCCGACACATCACACGCCACCACCGTGACCCGCGCACCCAGCCCGGACAACTCCGCCACCAGCTCAGGCGC
>NZ_JBNGGC010000030.1:0-109354 GCF_049974565.1 Streptomyces sp. WG5
TGACCACCACCCCGACCGGCCCCGACCTGGTGACCGGCGGAGACTTCGGCCTCGAGGCGTCGATCGTGCCCGTCATCATCAGCGTGCTGATCGCGATCCCCATGCTCATCGCCGCCCACCGGCGCGGCAACCTGGTCCCCATGCGCCGCGGGCAGGGCTGACCACCCGGAGCCTGCCGACCACGAGATCTCGCCCCGCTCAGCTACGAGCGGTGGCGAGATTCTCGTACCCTGCGCGCTGGACATGAGCCAATCGTCGACCGGCGCGTCAAGGGCCGGGCCCCGGACGCGATCGACCGCGTACGTCAGCGGGCGGTCAGGAGGGGAACTCGCCGCTCCTGACCGCCGTGACGAAGGCCGACCAGGCCGGGGCGGGGACGATTACCGCGGGGCCGTGGGGGTTCTTCGAGTCGCGTACGGGGACGCCCTGGCGGTGGCCGTCGAGGACTTCGAGGCAGCTGCCGCCCTGGTCGTTGCTGTAGGAGGACTTACGCCAGCCCGCCAGCGCTGCCGTGCTCGGTATGACTCGGTCGGTCATGACGTTCGCAGTCCCTTGCTGTCGCCCTGAGCAGAGCCAGGGATTCCTTCAGAGGCAGGGCGTTGCCCAGCGCGAAATCGTAGCGATGCTGAATTTCCCGGACGATGGACGGAGAGTCATGCACCCTTCCCATCCACAGGCCTTCACCGTAGGCCACCGGCGGCTGGTCCTCGAACCACATCAGCGTGAGCATATTGCTCAGCAGTGGGTGAACTCCCAGGGCAAATGGCAAGACGTGCACCTGGATCCGCCCGGTCTCGGCAAGGCGCACCAGGTGATGGAGTTGCTCCGTCATAACGCCTGGCCCGCCGATCCGGCGCCGCAGCACCGCTTCGTCCAGCAGCGCCCACACTACGGGCGTCACCGGATCGTCCAGGACCTTCGCCCGCTGCAGGCGTGTGACGACGAGCCTGTCACATTCCTCTTCACTCACCGGAGGGAACGACGTGCTCAGAACCGCACGCGCGTACCTTTCCGTCTGAAGAATGCCCGGGACGAAGGACAGGGCAAACTCCCGGATCATCACCGCTTGTTGTTCGAGTAGCCGGGCCGCCTCGAAGTAGTCGGCGACCGCTACGTCCTCCTGCGGCAGGAACCGGCTCAGCACATTCCCCGTGCCCAACGCGTTGTCCAGCCGTCGTGCGTCCTCCCGCGACGGGACCCGGCGTCCCGCCTCGATATGCGCGATGTGCGTTCGAGTCATGACCGCCGCCTCGGCCAACTGCTGCTGCGTCAGCCCCGCCGCCTCGCGCTGCTCCTTGAGCCAGTCGCCGTAGTTGGTGCCCACGAGATCAACTCCTTTGTGACAAATGCACTGTCACTACCAGCCCCCTGGCGAGCCTAATCCCGACCGTCTCACTCTGTATGTCGATCGCTACAGAACGCGACATCGACCACGGAGTCACACATGCTCGGCCTCATCGCCCGCCTCTTCGAACCGCTGCTCGGTCTCGTCGCTCCCGGTACGGGACGACGCCGGCTCGACGCGCGGGACGGATACGACTCTTCGCCCCCGCCCACCGAAGGACCGCTCCCGCGCCAGTTCGGCACACGTCCTCTTCGCGGTGAGGACCACAACCTCGTTCGCCCCTACGTCATCGCGCACGAGCGCCGAGAACAGGAACGGCGTCGACAAGCCCGACGCCGTTCCCTGCTGATCGCCCCACAGGGGGTCCACCTGCCCCCGCGCCCGTACCCGACGCACTGCCTGGGACTGACCGCATGACGCACCACGCCCCCACTCCCGCCCGACTCCTGCCCTGGGCAGGACCCGAGGGAAAGCCCTGCTATCTCCTGACCGACGGCAGCGGGCGCCTCTCCCGAGCCGCCGACACCGTCGAAAGCGTCCAACTCGGCATGGCCGGCGACCTCCTCGACCACGTGGCCGACATGCTGGACGACCCGGACGTGACGTCCGGCCAGCTCCGCTACGTCCTTGCCCGCCTGAGCGAGGCCCTGACCGACGTGAGGCGGATCGCGGAGAGCAGAGGTGCCCGGCTCCTCGCGCAGGCGGACGCCAGGGCGGGGCGCTGACGTCCCCGCGCTCACCGGCTGAGCCGCGCGAACCTCCCCACCGCCAGCGGGAAGAACACCGCGAGCAGGGCCAGGGGCCAGGCGATCGCCGCCCATACGTGGCCGGACTCGCCGCCGGGGCCGCCGAAGAGGTTGCGGACGGCCGTGGCGGTCTGGGACATCGGGTTCCACTCGACGACCGTGCCCAGCCAGCCGGGCATGGAGTCGGGCGTGGCGAAGGCGTTGGAGAGGAAGCCGACCGGCCAGACCAGGATCTGCACCGCCTGCACCATTTCGGGCTTGCCCGCCACCAGAGCCAGGAAGATGCCGATCCAGAGCATGGCGAACCGGAAGAGCAGCAGCAGGCCCACCGCGCCCAGGAAGGCACCCGGACCCCCCTGGGCCCGCCAGCCGAGCGCGTGACCGACCGCGATCAGCACGGTGAGACCGAGCGCCGACTGGAGCATGTCGGCGGCCGAACGGCCCACCAGGACCGCGCCGTTGATCATCGGCAGGGAGCGGAAGCGGTCGACGACGCCCTTGTTGAGGTCCTGGGTGACGGCGATCATGGTGCCTTCCAGGCCGAAGGCCATGGTGAGGGCCAGCATCCCGGGGACCAGGTAGTCGACGTAGTCACCGCTCACACCCCGGCCACCGCCGACCAGGTAGCCGAACATCAGCAGCAGCATGACCGGGAAGACCAGGTTGACGACGACCGTGACCGGCTGCCGTCCCCAGCGGGCCAGCTCCCGGCGGGTCATGGTCCACGAGTCGGTCAGGGCGTACGTCATGGGCTTCGGGACGGTGCCCGTGTTCACGCCGGTACTCACACGGCCTCCTTGGTGCGGTCGGTGAGGTGCAGGAACACCTCGTCCAGGGTCGGGCGGCGCAGGGCCACGTCCTCCGCCTCCAGGCCCGCCTCCTCCAGCGCCCATACGACGCCGCAGAGCGCCGCCATGCGGTCGGTGACCGGCGCGCTGAGCAGTCGGCGGTCGGGGTCGACGCGGACGCCGGTGAGCGGCAGCAGGGCGAGGGCGGCGCCGAGTTGGCCGGCGTCGCGCAGGACGACGTCGACGCGGTCGCCGCCGGTGGCGGCCTTCAGTTCGTCCGCCGTGCCGTCGGCGACGACCCGGCCGGCGTCGACGACCGAGATGCGGTCGGCGAGCTGGTCGGCCTCCTCCAGGTACTGGGTGGTCAGGAGTACCGTCGTGCCGCCGCCGACCAGGGAGCGGACCGAGTCCCACACCTCGGCGCGGCCACGTGGGTCGAGGCCGGTGGTCGGTTCGTCCAGGAAGAGCACCTCCGGTTCGGTGATCAGGGAGGCGGCCAGGTCCAGGCGGCGTCGCATGCCGCCGCTGTAGGCGCTGACCGGCTTGCGTCCGGTGTCGGTGAGGTCGAAGCGCGCCAGGAGTTCGTCGGCACGCGCGCGTGCCCGCCGGGCGCCCAGGTGGTGGAGGCGGCCGAACATCTCCAGGTTCTGCCGGCCGCCGAGTTCCTCGTCGAGCGCCGCGTGCTGGCCGAGCAGGCCGATGCGCAGCCGTACGGCGTACGGGTCGGTCACGACGTCGTGCCCGGCCACCTCGACCCGGCCCGCGTCGGGCCGCAGCAGGGTCGACAGGACCCGGACGAGCGTCGTCTTGCCCGCGCCGTTGGGACCCAGTACGCCGTGCACCGTGCCGCGCGTGACGGTGAGGTCGAGTCCGTCCAGCGCGTTCTTGCTGCCGTACCTCTTGCGTGCCCGTTCGACGGTGATCGCTGCGTCGGCCACTGCACCTCCCGGTTAGTCAAACTTGACTACTTGCCCAGGACCGTATCCCCGCCGAAGGGTTTAGTCAAACTTGATTAGCCGACGTTTTCCGACCGGCCGCCGTTGCCGGTCAGTCGCGGTCTTCGGAGTGCCGCTCCCGCGTCGCGTACGGGTTCTGCTCCCCCTCCCCCAGGACGCCGACGAACGGCTCGCCCTCCCCGGCGAACGTGTACGCGCCGCCGCGGATGCGCTCGATGAGCGCGCGGGTCCACTCGGCGCCGGTGTCGGCGGAGTGCACCCAGAAGTTCATGATCTCGCCGATGTGGCCGAGCTGCCCGGGGCCGGCCTCGGGCGTGTAGTACTCGGTGACGGACCTGCGCCACTGCCCGATGGCCCGGACCCGCTCCTCCAGGAGGGCGAGCACCTCCTCGCGCTCCAGGTCGACCATCAGGCCGAGTCCCGCCGAGAGCACGTCCGGCTTCTGGTCGTAGGCGGTGAGGGACGCGCGGAGGAGGCCGAAGTACTCCTCCGCGCCCCGCTCCGTGATCTCGTACTCCGTGCGCGGCGGGCCGCCGGCGGTCGACGGGGCGATCTCGTGGGCGTGCAGCAGGCCCTGCTTGGCCATCTGCTTCAGCGCGTGGTAGATCGAACCGGGCTTGGCGTTGGACCACTCGTGCGCGCCCCAGTACTCCAGGTCGTTGCGCACCTGGTAGCCGTGGGCCCGCCCGTGCTGGCGGACCGCTCCGAGCACGAGGAGACGGATCACTGACATGGGCCCAGGTTAGGCCGCGCCCGGTCATTCGAATGAGCTGCCCTGCTCCTTCGCCACCAGGTCCCAGGCCGTGGCACCGTCCAGCGATTCGCGGATGATGTCGGCGTGGCCGGCGTGCCGGGCCGTCTCCCGGATCAGATGGAGACAGAGCCAGCGCATCGAGACGCGCTCGTCCGGCGGGAACCAGGGATCGTTCGGCAGCGGGAAGGTGTCGTCGAGGCTGGACACCGAGCGGACGAACGCCTCCGTCCCGGCGGCGACCTCCTCCCAGTACGCCAGCTGCGAGGCGACCGTCTCGTCGCCGACCAGGACGAAGCACTCGTGCCAGTTCGACTCGTCCCGCGCGACGGCCGGCGGCTCCTGCTTCGCGCGGGCGATCCAGCCCTGCTCGACCTCGGCGACGTGCTTGACCAGTCCGGCCAGGGACAGCTCACTGGCGCTGGGCCGGGACGCCGCCTGCTCGTCCGTCAGGCCCAGCACCGAGCGGCGGATGCCGTCGCGCTGCTCCGCCAGGAAGGAGAGCAGCGCTCCGCGCTCGTCGCCCTGCGCTTCGGGTCGCACGTGAGTGACCATGACGGGCCGCCTTTCGTCGGGTCCGGGGACCTCTCCCCCGGCACCGACGACGCTACGGGCCCTTGCGGTCAGCTTCTGTCCGCAAGGGCCCGTCCGGAGAGGAGAAGCTCAGAAGCTCAGAACGGGAACCCGCTCCGGCCGTGCTGCACCGAGATCCACTTCTGTGTGGTGAAGGCGTCCAGCATGGTGTCGCCGTTGAGGCGGCCGACGCCGGAGTGCTTCTCGCCGCCGAAGGGCACGATCGGCTCGTCGTGCACGGTCCCGTCGTTCACGTGGAACATGCCGGTGTCGATCTGCTTGGCGAAGTTGACGCCGCGCTCGATGTTCCCGGTGTGCACGGCGCCGCTCAGGCCGTACGGGGTGTCGTTGACGAGGCGTACGGCCTCCTCCTCGCCGTCGAACGGAACGAGGAAGGCGACCGGGCCGAAGACCTCCTGCCGCAGCAGGGCGGAGTCGGCGGGCAGGCCGGTCAGGACCGAGGGCTCGACGAGGTTGTCCGTGGTCGTGCCGCGCACCAGGGCGGTCGCGCCCTCGGCGAGCGCCTGCTCCACGACACCGGACAGGGCGTCCGCCTGCGAGGAGTTGATCACCGGGCCGATGACGGTCGACGGGTCGCGCGGGTCGCCGGCCTTGAGGGTCTTCACCTTGGCGACGAACTTCTCGGTGAACTCGTCGGCGACCGAGCGGTCGACCAGGACACGGTTGGCGGCCATGCAGACCTGGCCCTGGTGGACGTACCGGCTGAAGACCGCGGCGTCGACCGCGTAGTCGACGTCGGCGTCGTCGAGGACCACCAGGGCGCTGTTGCCGCCGAGTTCGAGGACCGAGCGCTTGAAGTTGGTGGCGCAGACGGTGGCCACGTGGCGGCCGACCGTGTCGGAGCCGGTGAAGGAGATGACCTTCGGGACCGGGTGCTCCAGGAAGGCGTCGCCTATCTCCGCGATGTCGGTGACGACGACGTTGAGCAGGCCGCCCGGCAGGCCGGCCTCCTCGAAGAGCTTCGCGATCAGGGTGCCGCCGACGACCGGCGTGTTCTGGTGCGGCTTGAGGACGACGGCGTTGCCGAGGGCGAGGGCCGGGGCGACCGACTTCAGGGAGAGGAGGAAGGGGAAGTTGAAGGGGCTGATGACGCCCACGACACCGACCGGCACCCGGTAGACGCGGTTCTCCTTGCCGTCGACCGGGGACGGGATGATCCTGCCCTCGGGCGCCAGCGACAGGTGCACCGCCTCGCGCAGGAACTCCTTGGCGAGGTGCAGCTCGAAGGCGGCCTTCAGGCGGGTTCCGCCCAGCTCCGCGGTGATCGCCTCGCTGATCTCCGCCTCGCGGTCCTCCACGAGTCGCAGCACCTTCTCGAACACCGCGCGGCGCGCGTACGGGTTCGTCGCCGCCCACTGCTTCTGCGCGCGCTCGGCCGCCCGGTAGGCGGTGTCGACCTCGTCGACGGTGGCTATCGTGATCGAGGCCAGCTTCTCGTTGTCGTACGGGTTGAAGTCGATGATGTCCCAGGAGCCGGTGCCCGGGCGCCACTCCCCGTCGATGTACTGCTGGGCGAGGTCGGTGAAGTACGACGACATGTGATCCCTCAATCCCCTAGCTGCCGCAGCCGCCGCCAGCGAGCCGCCTGATGGATCGTCATCGTACTTATGTTTCAGGAGAGTTGGAGAAGCCCCCGCAGGAGGTCGCGGCTCTCGTCCGGCCCCGGGCTGTCCTGCTGGAGCTCCTTCAGCGCCGTCTCGTACTGGGTGACGTCCTCGCGCTTGTCCAGGTACAGCGCGCTGGTGAGCTGCTCCAGGTACACGACGTCCGACAGGTCGGACTCGGGGAAGCTGAGGATCGTGAACGCGCCACTCTCGCCGGAGTGCCCGCCGAAGCCGAACGGCATGATCTGCAGCCGCACATGGGGGTGTTCGGACATCTCGATCAGGTGCTGGAGCTGGCCGCGCATCACCTCGCGGCCACCGTACGGGCGGCGCAGCGCGGCCTCGTCCAGGACGATGTGGAACTCGGGGGCGTTCTCGGCGACGAGGTGCTTCTGCCGCTCCAGGCGCAGCGCCACCCGCCGTTCGACATCCGCCTCGCCGGCGCCCTTCATGCCGCGCCGGACGACCGCGCGGGCGTACTCCTCGGTCTGGAGCAGGCCGTGCACGAACTGCACCTCGTACACGCGGATGAGTGCGGCCGCACCCTCCAGTCCCACGTAGGTGGGGAACCAGCTGGGCAGTACGTCGGAGTAACTGTGCCACCATCCGGCGACGTTGGCCTCCTTGGCCAGGGACAGCAGCGAGGCGCGCTCCTGCTCGTCCGTGATGCCGTACAGCGTCAGCAGGTCCTCGACGTCCCTCGTCTTGAAGCTCACCCGGCCCAACTCCATGCGGCTGATCTTCGATTCCGAGGCGCGGATCGAGTAGCCCGCCGCCTCCCGCGTGATCCCCCGCGCCTCACGCAGCCGCCTGAGCTGTGATCCGAGCAGCATGCGCCGCACCACCGATCCGGGCTCTCCCGCGCTCACCTTCGCCAGCCTCCCCAACCGTCTCCAGGGCCCGAAGTCTGCCACTAAAACACTCCGAGCAGTACTCGCCCGATTACGGAAACGGAATCGAGCCAGCGGGAGCGCGCAGGATCATGCACGGAGGGGGCGGAAAGCGGTCGCCGAGCGAGGTGAAGGAGGGGCGAAGACGGCGGAAAAATTGACCAACAAGCGGTACGGGCAGGTCCATTTCGGTCACGTGCACGTGCATCTGCCCTTGCATCTGCGGTACGCATCGGAAACCATGGTCCCGCACCACCGCGCCGCATCGCTACGACCGCGAATTCCCGGGAGTGCCTCGCATGGGGACGAATGGATCGACCATGCTCGAGCCGTTACGGCAGGGCCTTCCGCCACTCGACCCCGCGGCCGTGTCCAACGCCGCCTCCTGCGCCCTGCCGCCGCGCTACGAAGCGGTGCGCGAGGCCCGGAGGTTCACCCGCAGAACGCTCGACGGCTGGGACACGGGCGACCGTTTCGACGACGTCTGCCTGGTGGTCTCGGAGCTCGTCACCAACGCCCTGCGGCACGCGCTGCCCGCCGACACCCCGCGGCACGGCGAGCAGAACGGCCCCGTCCGGCTGCACCTGATGCGCTGGACCGAGCGCCTGGTCTGCGCGGTGCGCGACCCCAGTCACGACAGCCCGGTGGCCCGTGAGACGGACGACTTCTCGGCGGAGTCCGGCCGGGGGCTGTTCCTCGTCGACTCCTTCAGCGACAGCTGGGGCTGGCACCCGCTCGCCGGGACGCTGAACGGCAAGGTGGTCTGGGCACTGTTCCGGCTCCGGAAGCCCGACGACATGACGGACCGGCCCGCCTACGAATAACGGTGACGACGAGCCGCGGCGCCGTTCCGCGCCGCGGCTCCGGTGGGGCGGCCCGCCGTCGACGCGCGGCACCGTTTGCGAACGAACCGCGACCGGCTCGCGGCCGGCTCGCACGCAGCTCGCGATCTGCTCGCGATCAGCTCGCGATCAGGTGGTCGAACTCGCCGTCCTTGACGCCCAGCAGCATGGCCTCGATCTCGGCGCGCGTGTAGACGAGTGCCGGACCGTCGGGGAAGCGGGAGTTGCGCACCGCCACGGCACCGTCGGGCAGCCGCGCGAACTCCACGCAGGAGCCCTGCGAGTTGCTGTGCCGGCTCTTCTGCCAGGCCGCGTCGTGCAGCTGCGTGGCGGCCATGCCGTTGTACACGTCGTGGTCCACAGGTCGCTCCCCGGTGGTGCACTGGCTGATGTGGCCATTGATGCTGTGGTCAACTGATCCGGATCATAACCCTGTTCCCGTGCAGATGCATGAGCAAATGCACGTGCACGCGCGGTGCTCCCGTGGTTACAGCCTTGACGGCCACTCAACTCGGAAGTCCTTGCTCTCTCTGACGCCCGCTCCCAGCAAGTCGTTCCCCGTATGCCCCCGCATTCCAAGAACATGCATCAACATGCAACAACACCGGGGGCCCGCTCGTGAGAGCGGGCCCCCGGTGCGGGGTGGCGCGGATCAGCGCACGGTGTACGGCAGCAGCGCCATCTCGCGCGCGTTCTTGATCGCCCTGGCCAGCTGCCGCTGCTGCTGGGACGTCACGCGGGTGACACGGCGGCTGCGGATCTTGCCGCGGTCGGAGATGAACTTCCGCAGCAGGTCGGTGTCCTTGTAGTCGATGTACGTCACTTCGGCCCGGTCCAGGGGGTTGGGCCGGTGCCTGGCGGACCTGCCGTCGCTCTTGCGGTCGCTCTTGCGGGGCATGGGGTCAGACCTCCAGGAGGGTGTCGAAGGCGGGCGGCAGCCGCTCCCAGGCGGCCTGCCCCGCGGCGTACTCGGCGTCGGTCAGCAGGCACGACTCCAGGAGTCGCTCCAGGCCGTCGCGGTCGAGGCCCGGGGACGTGAAGACCAGGTGCTGGCAACGGTCACCGTGCTCGGGATGCCAGTCCAGCGCGGCGGCGGCGCGGCGCACCGGAGGAACCAGCTCCCAGGCGGCGTCGGGCAGCGACGCGAGCCACGGCCCCGCGCTCTCCACGCACAGGGCCCCGCCCGCGGCGTCCCAGTGCAACAGCGTGTCCCCCTTGCCGGCGAGCCAGAACCGGCCCCGGCTGCGGGCGGCGGCGCAGGTCAGGTCCTCCAGCGCCGCGTACAGCCGCTCCGGGTGGAAGGGGCGGCGCCGGTGCCAGACGAGGGTGGCGACGCCGTGCGCGTCGGCCTCGGCGGGCAGCAGGGCGCAGGCCGGGTGCTGGGCCGCCGCCGCGGCCTCCACGTCGAAGCCCGCGAGGGCGGCCCGCGCCAGTTCGGAGGACGCGGGTGCGGAGGCGGGTACCGAGCCGGAGGCGGGTACGGAGCCGGAGGCGGGTGAGGGCGCGGGTGGTGCGCCCGCCGGGTCACCGTGGCCGATCGGGACCCGGCGGGCCGTCGGATGCAGCTGGGCCAGCAGTTCGCGGTCCTCGTCGTCGGCCTCCGGGGAGCCGGGCGGCGCATCGACGAGGGCGAGGACGGGGGCGTACTCCAGCTGGCGCGCGAAGGTGTCGGCGACGGTGCGCTGGTCGGTGGCCGCGGCGGCGAGGCCGCCCTCGGCGAGGTCGTCGCCGTTGCCGAGGTAGGGCAGCACCAGCGCCGGGGCGACGGCGGTGATCACGCCGGTGACGGTGAAGCCGCCGGCCGTCACCACCTCCGCCATGGCCTTGGGCTCGACGGAGTCCCACAGCTCGACGACCGCCAGCGGGACGCCCCCGGCGTCCGCGAGCCGCTCCAGTTCGGGGACGAGGTCCTCGCGCAGGGCGCAGCAGGCGCAGTCGTTGACCAGGGGCGCCTCACCGGCGGACAGGATGCCGGTGGCGTCCCGGACGGTCCGTACGACCGTGCCCTCGGTGGCCGTCGCCAGGTCGTGATGGAGGACGACGCTGCCGGGCACGTCGTTCAGCAGCCGGGCCACGGCCGCCCTGCGGGCGTCGGCGTGCAGTCCGCCGACGATCACCACCGGCAGGGCCGGGCGGTCCGGCCCGCTCATGCCCCGTCCCGCTTCCCGTACCGCCGCTCGAAGCGCTCCACGCGGCCGGCCGTGTCCAGGACGCGGGCGGTGCCGGTGTAGAAGGGGTGGCTGACGTTCGAGATCTCGACGTCGACGACCGGATAGGTGTGGCCGTCCTCCCACTCGATGGTGCGCTCGCTGGTCATGGTCGAGCGGGTGAGGAAGGCGTAGTCCGCGGCGCGGTCGCGGAAGACGACCGGGCGGTACTCGGGGTGGATTCCCTTGCGCATGGCGGGTCAGCGCTCCTCTCGGAAGTCGACGTGGCGGCCGGCGACCGGGTCGTACTTGCGCAGGGTCAGCCGGTCCGGGTCGTTGCGGCGGTTCTTGCGGGTGACGTAGGTGAAGCCGGTGCCGGCGGTGGACCGGAGTTTGATGACCGGACGGAGTTCGTTGCGTGCCATGGCTGCTATCTTACTGAAAATGACTTCCATTACCAGCTAGGGGTCGTACGACCCGAAGGAGAGGTACGTCACCGTGTCCGCCCACTGCATGCTGACCGGCACCCGGCCCGGCTTCGGCAACCGCATCTCCCACTCCCACCGGCGGACCTCCCGCCGCTTCGACCCCAACATCCAGACCAAGCGCTACTGGCTGCCGAGCGAGAGCCGGCACGTACGGCTGCGGCTGAGCACGAAGGCGATCAAGACGGTGGACGCGATCGGCGTCGAGGCGGCCGTGGCGCGCATCCGCGCGCGCGGAGTCAAGATCTGAAGGGCTGGGCAACCGATGGCGAAGAAGAGCAAGATCGCGAAGAACGAGCAGCGGCAGGAGACCGTCGCGCGGTACGCCGCGCGACGGGCCGAACTGAAGGAGATCATCCGCAAGCCGTCCTCGACGGCGGCCCAACGGCTCGCCGCCCAGGAGGAACTGCGCAGGCAGCCCCGCGACGCGAGCCCCACGCGCGTACGCAACCGCGACCAGATCGACGGGCGCCCGCGCGGTTACTTCCGCGTCTTCGGACTGTCCCGGGTGAACCTGCGCGGGCAGGCACACGCCGGGCATCTGCCGGGAGTCCGCAAGTCGTCCTGGTAGGCCGTCCTGGCGTGACTTGCTGGTAACTTGCGGCTGTCCTGTCCTGGGGCCGACCCGGCCGTCCGGCTACAGCTTGGAGCTTGCGGTGACGCTGGTGACTGCGGAGAGTACGGCGAGCACGGCAAGCACGACGAGTACGGCAAGTACGGCAAGCACGGCTGCGGGTGCGCGCGAACCGCGCCGACGGGCGGCCCGTCGGCCCGTGCGGGCCGCCGCCGTGGCCGTCGGGCTGATGGGCGCGCTGACGCTGACCGCGTGCACCGACGGAGGCGACTCCGACGACGGTGGCACGGGCGGTGGTGACAGGTCCTCGGCCGCGCCCGGCGCGACCGCGAGCGCCGGCACGGGCGGTGGCAGCGGCGGCGGCAGCGGCGGGTCGCCGTCCGCGACCGCGGGTGAACTGGAGGGCAGCTGGCTGGCCACCACCGACGGCCAGGCCGTCGCCCTGATGGTCACCGGTGACAAGGCCGCCCTCTTCGCCACGGGCGGGACCGTGTGCAGTGGCACCGCCGGCGAGGACTCCGGCACCCGGACGATCCGCCTGAAGTGCACCGACGGCAGTGACGACCGGGCGACGGGCACCGTCGAGTCGGTCGACGGGGCATCACTCAAGGTGGCGTGGCAGGGCGGCCTCGGCGAGGAGACCTACACCAGGTCGGAGGGCGGGTCCCCGCCGCCGGGTCTGCCGACCGCCGGTCTCGGCTCCTGAACGGAACGCGGACGGCCGGACGGCCGTAGCCGACGCGCGCACGGCCGTAGACAACGCTTGGGCGCCTGTCGGCACGGCACGGGCTCCCGCGAACGCGGCAGGGGCGCCCGTCGACGCGGCACGGGCGCCCGCCGACGCGGCATGAGAGCCCTCGCCCGGGTGGCGTCTAAGGCAGTGGTCGCCGACGGCCGACCCGGGCGTGGTCGGCCGCTCGGGTCCCCTCCGTCCAGCCCGCCGCGTCGGCGGCGCCGCGCAGGCGGGTCGTCGTCGTCTCCGGGAACATGCGCTCCAGGCGGTCGGTGACCGCGACCTCGCGGGAGGCGAGGACCGGCAGGAGGTCCACGTCCGCAGCCGTGCCGGCCCCGGCGGTGGCCGCTTCCGCCGCTGCCCGGAGCCGGGTCCCCGCGCGGTGGGCGTAGGCGGCGAGGAACGACTGACGGAAGGTCTTGGTCCGCTTGCGCCCGCCGGCCCGCTGCGCCGCCTCCGCCTTCGCCATCGCCGCCTCGGCCTGCACCAGCAGCGAGGTGTAGAGGAGTTCGACCGCCTCCAGGTCGGCCTCGAAGCCGACGACGGTGGAGAAGCCGAGGGGTTCGTTCCACACGGCCCTGCAGTGGTTGGCGTCGGCCACCGCGTCCAGCAGCACCGCCTTGGCCTGCTCGTACGGCGGCTCCACCCCGATCCGGCAGGCGCCCGGGGCGTCGGGCGAGGGAGCATGGGCCGACAGCAGCGCCTCGTCGACGCTGTGCCGGGCCATCAGCTCCTGCGCCTTGGCGCTGAGCGCCTCCGCCTCCTCCGGATACCCGGTCGCCTCCGCCTTGGCGAGCAGCGCGCGGATGCGGGCGAGGGCACGGGACTCGGGCCGGCCCTCCCGGCGGAGCCCCTCACCCGGCTCCCCCGCCTCCAAGGGCTCCAGGGCGGGCAGACGCAGCAGCAGGCGGTACAGCTCCAGTACGGCCGTGGCGTGCGAGAAGCGGTCGGTGCGGGCCGGCGCCTGGCCCGGCACGTCGGCGAGCTGCGCGGCCCAGCGGGGGCCTCGCGGACGGTCCTGCGGGGCCTGGGCGCGGATCAGCGCCGCGACCAGCCGTACGTGGACGTCGTCCAGCTCGCGCCGCACGATCCGTACGAGGTCGGCGGGCTGCCAGCCGCGCCGCCAGGCGGTCGCCACGAACTCCTCACCCCGCCGGGCGAGTTCCGCGTCGGCCGCCGGGTCGGCCGCGAGCAGCGAGGCGGCGGTGTCGAGGGCGTCGTCTGCGGCGTCGTACAGGGCGGTCTCGAAGGCACGGTCGACGGTGCGGGGCGTACTCACCCGGCGATGGTGCCACGGCCCGCCCGGCCCGCTCTCCCACCCCGGGGACGACCGTCAGCCGTCGGGAGACACCTGACGCCGACCCCGGAACCGACCGTCAGCCGTCGGGAGACACCTGACGACGACCCCGGAACCGACCGCCGGCCACGGCAAGGGCTGGGACCCCGGGCAGGAAAGGCCTGCGCCCCGGCCACCGCGAGGACTGCCCCCGGCCAGGGCGAGGACTGCCCCGGCCAGGGCGAGGGCCGTTGTCAGACCCCCCTGCGACACTCGCGTCATGGCCGACCGGTGGGCGCTCGCCGTGGCCGAGGACGGTGGCGTGGAGGTCGCCGCCCTCGGCCCCGACGGCCTGCCCGCCGGCCCGGTGCGGTGGGAGGCCGATCCCGCCGAGGCCGTGCGGAGCAGGCCGGATGTCGCACGCTGGGTGTGGCGGTCCACCGCCGAGGTGGCTCCGCGTCTGCTCGCCGCGGGGGTGCGAGTAGAGCGGTGCTACGACGTGGAGGCCGCCGAGACCCTCCTGCTCGGCCACGAGGGGCGGTACGGGGAGCCGCGCTCGGCCGCCGCCGCCCTGGCCCGGCTGCGCGGCGGCCCCGTGCCGCCCGACCCGCCGCAGCGCTCCGCCGAGCCGGGCGCCCAGTCCCCGCTGTTCGAGCCACGGGGCGTCCACCTGCCCCTCGACGACCTGCTCGCCGTCTACGCCGAGCAGCAGCGCCGCCACGACCGGGCCGCGCACCCCGATCGGATGCGGCTGCTGACGGCGGCCGAGTCGGCTGGGATGTTGGTGGCCGCCGAGATGAACCGCGCCGGACTGCCCTGGCGGGCCGACGTGCACCGCGAGGTTCTGCACTCGCTGCTCGGCGAGCGGTACGCGGGCGGGGGCGAGCCGCGCCGCCTGGCCGAGCTGGCGGAGGAGGTGTCCGCGGCGTTCGGACGCCGGGTGCGGCCCGACCTGCCCGCGGACGTGGTCAAGGCGTTCGCGCAGGCCGGCATCAAGGTCGGCTCCACCCGCCGGTGGGAGATCGAGTCGGTCGACCATCCGGCCGTGAAGCCGCTGCTCGAGTACAAGAAGCTGTACCGGATCTGGGTCGCCCACGGCTGGTCCTGGCTGCAGGACTGGGTGCGCGACGGACGGTTCCGCCCCGAGTTCCTGGCCGGCGGCACCGTCACCGGACGCTGGGTGACCAACGGCGGGGGCGGCCTGCAGATCCCCAAGGTGATCCGGCGGGCCGTCGTCGCCGACCCGGGCTGGCGACTGGTCGTCGCCGACGCCGACCAGATGGAACCGCGCGTGCTGGCGGCGATCTCCCGCGACCCCGGGCTGATGCAGGTGGCCGGCCGGGAGACCGACCTCTACCAGTCGGTGTCCGACCGCGCCTTCTCCGGTGACCGCGCCCAGGCCAAACTCGCCGTCCTCGGCGCGGTCTACGGCCAGACCTCCGGCGACGGCCTGAAGAACCTCGCCACGCTCAGACGCCGCTTCCCCGGGGCGGTGGCGTACGTCGACGACGCGGCACGCGCGGGCGAGGAGGGACGGCTCGTGCGCACCTGGCTGGGGCGCACCTGCCCGCCGGCGGCCGGCGCGGCCGACGGTGCCGAGGAGGCGGGCATGCCGCAGGACGCTCCCTCCGGCACCGCGGGCCGGACGCAGGAGTGGGTGCCCGGCTACGCCAGCACCGACGCCCGCGCCCGAGGCCGCTTCGCCCGTAACTTCGTCGTCCAGGGAAGCGCCGCCGACTGGGCCCTGCTGCTGCTCGCCGCGCTACGGCAGGCCCTCGCGGACAAGGCGGCGGAGCTGGTCTTCTTCCAGCACGACGAGGTGATCGTGCACTGTCCGCGGGAGGAGGCCGACGCCGTCGTCGCGGCGATCCGGGAGGCGGCGGAGCTGGCGGGCCGGCTGACGTTCGGGCGGACGCCGGTGCGGTTCCCGTTCACGACGGCGGTGGTCGAGTGCTACGCGGACGCCACGTGACCGGCGGACCCGGCTGTCACCGCCGCAGACCTCGGCGGCAGGACTGCGGAAGCTCGGCCGCCTCGCAGCGGACAGCCCATGAACCGGGAGGCCGGCTGGGCCTGAGCTTTCCGTCCGCCGGGAGCGTCCTGACGCCCCAACAGGGGAACGAATGGCTGAGGCGGGCTGGTGCCACGAACTGTCTGCACGGCCTTGTCCCCGTACGTGGTCCCGTAGGCCGCACCCGGCCTGCCCCTCGGCTCACGCAAGCGTGGCCACAGCACCTCGGCCCCGTGACACGTCCTGCCCTGAGAGCACAGAACCCCAGGTCACGGACTACGCGACCTGGGGTTTGATGGAGCCGCCTTCGGGATTCGAACCCGAGACCTACGCATTACGAGGGCCTGCAAGATCATGACGATGGATGCCGAGTCGTGGCGCTGAATCCTGTTTTTGCTGGTCAGCGCCACGCAGGCGAGAGTCACGTGCTCGTCCGGTTCGGCCCGTGCCAGCCTGTCCGCTCACGCACAGCTCACGCAGCCAGGGTGCTTCACCGCTTCGCCGCAGAGGATCTGGAGTGTCTGGGCCCTCGTCATTCTGTAGCGTTCCTGCTCGGGCAACTGGGATGATGGAGCCCCACAGCACTCGACCAGGATGGGAGGCAGCAGATGGCGTACTCGACCCGCATGGCTGCCGCCCTCTCGGGAGCGACAGTTGGACAACTGCGCACGTGGCGACAGGACCGTGGCAACGGACCGATTCTCCAGCCCGAGCTGGCAGCCAGGCCGGCCCTGTACTCCTTCCGCGACGTACTCGCGCTGCGCGCGTTCGCCCACCTTCGCCAGGACGTGTCGCTCCAGAAGATCCGCATAGCCCTGGCCACCCTGAAAAAGATCGGGGAGGTCGAACATCTATCCAGTTACTCCCTGGTGGTCGAGGGTGACTCAATTGCCCTCGCCGGACACGATGACCACGGCACCGACCTTGTCAAACGCCCTGGCCAACGGGTGATTGCCACCATGGCCGACATCCTCCAGGAGTTCGCTCCCAGGGCTGGCGTCGTTGTCCCCCACCTGCTCCAGCCGAAGCAGCACGTCACTGTCGATCCCGAGACCCAAGGGGGACAGCCCGTGATCACGGGCACAAGGACCCCCTTCGACACCGTCGCCGAGCTGATCGAGGACGGCATCCCGCCGGAGGAGATCGCCGACTATTACCCCGGTGTCACCGCCGAAGCAGCACGCGACGCTGCTTCCTTCGCGCTTTACGTGGACAGCTACAGCACGGGAGCGCGCGCTGCCTGATGCGGATCCTCATCGATGAGAACGTCCCCGTACAGGTGCTGGAGATACTCAGGCGGCTCCTCCCCGGGCATGAGGTCAAGCACGTCAGCGAGATCAAATGGGCAGGCAAGAAGGATCTCGCGCTTCTCCCCGATGCCGCGAGAAAGGGCTTCGATGTCTTCCTGACCAGGGACGCCCGACAGTTGGAGGACCCGTTGGAGACGGAGGCCATCAAGAAGTCGGCCATGCACCACATCCGCTTCAGCCAGGGACACAAGGGCATGGCCGGTCTGGGTCTGGCTATGGGAGCGGTGGTAGCAGCCGTGCCCGCGATCGTCGGCGAGCTCAACGAAGCAGACACACAGCAGCTGATTCACATCAAAGGCCTGAACCCAGCAAGCAAGCACCGCTTCGAGCGTGTGGACCCGTCCGTCTCACCGCCGCCCTATTGGCCACGCTAGACGAAGGACGCCTTCCCTCACATGCCAGTCCCGCGGCGGGAAGCCACGAAGACCGCCCGACTCAGGGCCGGACAAGTGTTCCTTCGTCCCTCAGTCGCATGAGGACGACGGAGGGACGAAGTATCGAAGACCAGCGATTTCATCCGATTAGTTCGATGACCAGTTGTTCCAGTTCTTCGGCGTCGGTAGAGCTGAGGAGAAAGTCACGCAGGGCCCGGCGGATCTGAATATAGCTCTTACCGCCCTCGAACTTCAGCTCCGCGATCCGCTGGGCCTCCGCCTCACCGATCTCCGCAATTCGTACGTGCTTGGCGTCGGTCGGATCGAAGTCCGGGATGGGCAGCTCCCATACGGCCTTGTCGATGTGTCGCTCATCCTTGCCGTAGGACATCAGCGGGCGCACGGCTTCGGTGAGGCGTGAGGTGTTGAGTAGCGCAAGGAGGTACATACCCTCCTGTCGGGTGGCGACCGTAGCCCAGTACAGGGAGTGCTCAATGACTGCATTCGGATCTTCCACCAGCGCGGCGGACATGTGCATTCCAGAGGCTCCGTACACCACTCGTAGAGGCGCACCGGGAAGCTGCTCGGTCAGCTTTTTCCGGAAGTTGAGCTGTTCGGCCAGGGAAAGGCGGGCGCTGGAGCGGTTTTCATCCCAGAGACGTTCGGCGTCGCGCCACCATTTGGCCAGGTCCGGGTATCGGTCGAGGTGGTCATGCTCACCATCCATGATGGTATTCGTCCCCTCGATAGGCAGGACGACCTTGTCGGCACCCATGATCCTGTAGGGAACGACGTGCTCCCCGAGCAGGATGGGGCGAACGAACTGCTTCTCGACCGTTCCTTCCCGGTCGGGCAGTTCCTTCCAGGGCTTCTTCTCCATCGTGCTGCGCTGCGAGCGGACCGAGACGCGACCGCCGCCGAGGCCGAGGGGACTGGCAGCCTGTTCCTGGACGAAAAAGAGGACCTTGGGAACGACGGTAGCCCCCTGCCCAAACCGGTCCCGGTACGGCGAGGTGATCAGCCCGTCCTTGGGGTAGCGCAGCTCACCTGCCTTCCGGGTGATCCAGCCCCTGGCGCGCTCCCAACGAGCGGCGCTCTTGGCGATCTTCCCAGTCCAAATTTCAGTCTGCCTGGGCAGAGCGACGGCGCTATTTCCCTGCTGACCGATGGCAAGTGAGCGGCGGCGGCCGAAGATGACGGCGGCCGCACGAGGGAAGAAGTGCGGACGTAGCCGGCGCAGGTCCCAGGAACCGGTGAAGTTGACCTTGACGGGGTGATCAGGGTCTGTCCATTCTCCGCTTCGGAAGCCCGTCCAGTAGGGACGATCCAGCACGGGATTGGGGACGACGAAGGCGAAGGAACCGCCCTCGCGCAGGTACTGCTGCACAGCGCGAGCGATGAACAAGCCAGAAAGGTCCTGATGGGTAGCGACCTCAAAGCCCTTCCACAGGCCGCGGGCCTGCATCATCTCCTTGAAGGTCGTCTGCATATCGCTTGGCATGTGCCGGTAGGACAGCCAGGGCGGATTTCCGACGAGGACGTCAACACGGTTTTCGGCGCGGGACAGCCACATAGGACGGGCCAGGTTACGAACATAGTAGGACCAAATGTGGTTACGGCCCTCGTCGACCAAGTCACACAGGACACGGAAGTTGTCCGTCAGCTCTTCTCGGTCATCCGAGCCAGAGACCCCATGTCGGTTGAAGAGCGCACTAAGGGAGGGAATCTTACCTTCACCCCGGTGCGGGTCGGCAGCCTTGTCAGCGAGCTCATTGACGATCGCGTCAAATCGGCTGGCATCTTGCAACAAGGCTTCTGAGAAGCGAAGTTCATTGGTGAAAAGCTGGTTGCCCGTGCCGGTTTGGATGACAAGGTGGCCATGGTCAATGAGGTCAGTGCGCTGATCCCACTGAAGGCTATCGCCCAGGTAGACGGGGACGCTTATCGGGCCGCGCTCCTCAGAGGTAAGCGTCTCGCGACCGATAGCGAGGAGATAGGTGACGCGGGCAAGCGCCACGGCGACGGGGTGGAGATCGATGCCCGCAACATGGTCGTGGAGCCCGTCCAGCGCCTCTCGCAGGGGCAGTCCGCTGTCCCGCGCAGCCGCCAGATAACGGCGGACGCCGTGGAAGAGGAACGTGCCGGAACCACACGAGGGGTCCATGATCCGCAAGTTCAGCGGATCAGGGACCGCCTCGGCCACTGTCGCTTCCGCCAGCCAGTCCGGCGTGTAGTACTCCCCTTGGTTCTTGCGGGTCTCCGCGGCGATCACCGACTCGTACAAAACCTTCAGCACGTCATGCTCGACCCGTGACCAGTCGAAGCCGGCCAGGCGACGAGACAGGTCCTGAACAAATCCCTCGCCACCTTCGATCTCCAGTGGCCAGCCGAAGAAGTCTGACTCGACCACACCCCAGATCCGCGCCTGCGTGAACAGCTGGCCATTGACCAGCGAGGCGGGCGGGGTGTCCTTCACATCGATGCCCATCACCGCGTGGGCGATGATCGAGGCGGTGTTCACTAGGAGCGTGTGTTCGATGAACAAGTCGTCGCTGTCCTCGAACTGAGCGCCCAAGGCACTGCGCAGCAGCCGCGACCACAGATCGCGCTTGAGCTGAACGGTCGGCAGACTCTTGTTCTCCTCGTACAGCGCGGTCAAGACCGCCTTGTCGATGGAGTGGGCGACACTGTCCGCTCCAAGCCGGGTTGCGATGGCATCTGGCGTAGGGATCGCGCCCTCGGACGTCGCTAGGACGCCTTCGAGCCACCGGACCAGGTCCAGCGACTTAACGTTGCGCTCCCGAGCATCGAAACGGTTGACCTCGTCCAGCTCGTTGTTGACCAGCGTGTAGGCGCGCCAGTCAGCACCATCGGTGAGAATGCCGACGTGCCGCCGCTCGCGCTGCTCGGTACGGGCTCGTACATACTTCGCCAGTTGCGCGACCGCGTCTTTGCGGATCTTTGGACGGCTGATGTCCTTCTTGACCTCTATGACGGTCGCGCCCATTTCAATATCGATGCGGTGGCCCGTACCACCGCCCACCTGTGCCTCCAGCACGGGGGTCAGGACATCCTGCTCACCGAGGTTCAAATCCGCATCCAGCAGGAACTGGCGGATGTCCGCCTGCAAAGTTGCTTCGGCGCGGACAGCCTTGCGCTCGATAACCCGCTTAAACACGGTTTCGAGTGCGGTCGGCGAAGGCGGGACTGAGAGCGTCACGGCGAGAGCTCCAAGAGCGTCAAGGTGTAAAGAGCAGCGAAGGGACGTCGTCCCGTTGGCCATTGTTGTGCAGGTGGTGCGTACCAGCACAGTCTGCTGGGTGAAGCCGCGCTGTCACCCTAGTTCAGCTCGCTTCTCGCGGATCGTCGGTGCTGAGCCTACGTGCGATGGGCCACGAGCTGGGACGTCTGGAAAACGTCGGCACTGGGGCAGGTGGAGTGGCCGAAGCCAGTGCCCGGCGTCGGTACCCTGGAGCGCATGTCTACTGCCCCGGTTCGCGTTCGTTTCGCCCCGTCCCCGACCGGCATGTTTCATGTCGGTGGTGCGCGGTCCGCTCTCTACAACTGGGCGGTGGCGCGACAGTCCGGCGGCACGTTCGTGCTGCGGATCGAGGACACGGACGCGGCCCGGAATAAGCCGGAGTGGATCGACGGCATCATCAGCGCGCTCGCGGCGATCGGCATCCACAGTGAGGACGCGGCCTTCGAAGGGCCGTATTTCCAGTCGCACAACGCCGATCGGCACCGTGAAGCGGGCCTGCAGCTCTTCGCGGCCGGTCGGGCGTACTACTGCGACTGCACCCGGGAGCAGCTGAAGGAGCGCACCGGGTCGGACCACCTCGGGTACGACGGGTTCTGCCGTGACCGGGGGCTGGCTTTTGAGGAGGGCCGGGCGCTGCGGTTCCGGACGCCGGACGAGGGCGAGACCATCGTGGTCGACCTGGTCCGCGGGGAGCCGGCGTTCCCGAACAGCGCGATCGAGGACTTCGTCATCGCTCGCGGTGACGGGTCCCCGGTCTTCCTGATCGCGAATGTGGTCGACGACCTGGACGAGGGAATCACGCAGGTCATTCGCGGTGAGGAGCACCTGTCGAACACGCCGAAGCAGCAGTTGCTGTGGGAGGCGCTCGGTGCGAAGCCGCCAGTGTGGGCGCACCTGCCTGTGATCGTGAACGAGAAGCGGCAGAAGCTTTCGAAGCGCCGTGACAAGGTCGCGCTGGAGGACTACCTCGCCGAGGGTTTCCTGCCCGAGGCAATGGTGAACTACCTCATGCTCCTGGGCTGGGGCCCCGGCGACGACCGGGAGATCATGCCGTACGAGGAGCTGGAGCAGCTCTTCCGGATCGAGGACGTCAACACCGCGCCGGCATTCTTCGACGTGAAGAAGCTGACGGCGTTCAACGGCGACTACATCCGCGCGCTCTCGCCGGAGCAGTTCGCCAACGCCTGCGCGCCGTGGCTCGTCGCTCCGTACGCGCCGTGGGCGCCGGAGGCGTTCGACAAGGACCTCTTCGAGGCGGCGGCCCCGCTGGCCCAGACCCGACTGGCGCTTCTGTCGGAGATCACCAGCTACGTGGACTTCCTGTTCCTCGACGAGCCGGTCGAGGACGAGGCGTCGTGGAACAAGGCGATGAAGGCCGGTGCCGGCGACATCCTGTCCGACGCCCGTGCCGAACTGGCCGCTGTCGCGGACTGGAAGGCGGACGACCTGAAGGCCGTCCTGCTCGCCGTCGGCGAGAAGCACGGCCTCAAGCTGGGCAAGGCCCAGGCGCCCATCCGGGTCGCGGTCACCGGCCGGACGATCGGACTCCCGCTGTTCGAGTCCATGGAGCTGCTCGGCCGGGACCGCGTGCTGGCCCGTCTGGACGCGGCGGCCAAGAAGCTGGCTGCCGCGCAGGCGTAGCCGTTGGTCAGGCGACCTTCGCGAGAAGGTCGCTCCAGGCGTTGCCGAAGTAGTTCAGATCGAACCGGGCCAGGGCCTCGTACCCCGCCTTGTCCTCGGTCTGGCGCGCTGCCGCGCGTTCCCGGACCTGCGTCGGCAGGCGGCTGAGGTCCGGGGCCGGCTGACCGGTCAGCGCGGCGAGGTCGCCCAGGCCAGCCACCGGGCGGATCAGGCAGGGCAGGCCAAGCAGCAGGGCCTCGGCCGCGCAGCGGCTCCAGCCCTCCCGCATCCGGGGGAGAAAGACGCCGACGTCGCACGCGCAGAGAAGCCGCAGGTAACGCTCACGTTCCACGTCGTAGTGGGCACCGTCGAAGCCGATGGTGTTGCTGCCGCTGGTGATCACCCGCAGCCTGGGGGCGCCAGCCAGAGCCGCCGAGACCTCCTCGGTGCCCTTCCAGTGCACGGCCTTGCCCGTGTACACGCCTATCGCGTCCGGGGGCAGGTCGAACTCGGCGCGGCATTCGGCGCGGTCGAAGCCGCGTGCCCGCTCGACCTCCGTCATGTCGAAGGCGTTGTAGATCACCCGCACGTTGCGGACGCCTCGGGCCCGGAGGAAGTCCGCCCAGTACGGGGCGACGCACACCACGGCGGCACACTGCGGCAGCACCCGGAACAGGTGCTCCCAGAGCATGGCCTCGATGGGGGCGGAGTCGTGCTGCAGCGGCTCGTAGTGGTGGAGGAGGAACACCGTGCGGGCCCGCATCTCCGGGGTGAAGAGAAGCAGGCTCAGGTCGTCCCACACGAAGGTGCCGCTGGCGTCGTCCAGGGCCCGGACTGTCGGGGCCAGGCGGGCGAGGTGGCGGAGCTTGCGCCAGCGGCGGACGCGGTAGGTGCGCTTGTGGTCCGGGACCGTGCGCCACTCCACGTCGTCGGCCGTCGCCTCGTGGAGCATGCGCAGGTAGACCCGGCCGCCGGTCCGGCCGACCGGCTCCATCGAGTAGACGATCCGCTTCACGGACCTACCTCCTGTTGGTGTTGGACGTGTTCGGCGTGGAGCAGTGCGTGCATGGCCGCCAGGTGAGGGCTGAGGCCGCAGGTGGCGTCAGCGAGCGGGAGGTAGAAGTCCTCCAGGCTCTGGAGGAACCGTCGGCGCCGGGCGAGGTTGGGCGAGACGGCAAGATCGCGCAGGTTGTGGAGGCGGTCGGCGAGCCGGACGAGGAGGTCCTCGGGTGGGAGCGCGGCCTGCTTGAAGCGCCAGTTGGTTTCGTCGCCGGCGGCCTTGGGACGCTGTTCGAGGCGGTGGTCGGCCGTCATGGCACGCAGGCGGGCGGTGAACGGGGCGCCGAGGTGCTGGACGAGCAGTGCCTCCGATTCGGGAGCCACTTCTAGCGCATCGTGGAGGAGGGCGAGGATGAGGGTCTCGGGGTGGATGACCCTGATCTCGGTGCGCAAGAGCGTGACGACGGCCAGTGGGTGCTCCAGGTACGGGGTGCCCTGGTCGCGGGTGTGGCCGTCGTAGACGGTGAGGGCGAGGGTGCCGGCGGCGTCGGCGCGGGACTGCTCGTCCGTGCTCCACGCGGCGGCGCCGAGCACGGTCAGGACGTGGTCCAGGTCGGTGGGGTTCATCCGCCTCACCTCGTACGGAGGGCTGTGGCACGGGGGTCGGGCACATGGTCGGCGAGCAGGAGAGTGTCCCCGACCGCCAGAGCGTCGAGGCCGAGGTCCGCCGCCGCTGCCACGACCTGCTCGGCGGTCCGCAGGATCGGGGTCCCCTTTCGGTTGAACGAGGTGTTCAGCAGCAGCGGCAGCCCGGTGCGCTCGTGGAACTGCTCCAGGAGCTCGCGCAGGCCCTGGTGGTCGGCGGCGACGGACTGGACGCGGGCGGTGCCGTCATGGTGGGTGACCGCGGGGATACGGTCGGCCCGGCACCGTCGGACGTGGGCGACCCGGTTCATGAAAGGGTCGCCCTCCGACATGAACCACTCCGTGGCGTGTTCGGCCAGGACAGCCGGGGCGAAGGGACGGTACGTCGCTCGCTTCTTGATCGCGTTGAGTCGGTCACGCGTGGCGGTGTGTCCGGGGTGGGCGAGGATCGAGCGATGCCCGAGGGCACGCGGCCCGAATTCGAGCGGCCCCTGCACCCAGCCGACGATGTGTTGTTCCGCGAGCAGCGCGGCCACGGTGGGCTCCAGTCCCCGCCCGAGGCCGGTCAGGGCACGGTACCCAGTCGGCACCGCCGTCGTTGGCACGGCACCTGCGTCCGGGCCCCAGGCCGCGTCGGTCGGCACTGGGAGGCGCTCCTGCCCGAGCTGGTAGTGCCAGCCGTAGAGCGCGGCGCCCACGGCGGTGCCCGCGTCGTGCGGGGCCGGCGCCACGAAGAGGGTGCCGAAGCCGCTGTCGACGGCCAGCTGGCCGTTGAGGTGGGAGTTCAGGGCGCACCCGCCCGAGAAAACCAATACCGAGGCCCTGGTGAGCCGTTGTAGGTGGCGAGCGATGTGGATGACCGATTCGGCGAAGACCCCCTGGACGGCGGCGGCCAGGTCGGCCCGCTCGTGTTCCGGCTGCTCGGCGACGTTGCCGGCGGTCCAGGCCCGGCCACCGAGCAGCAGTGGTGTGCTGCTGTCCGCCGAGCCCCAGGGGTGATCGATGCGGACCTCGCCGCCGTCTCCGAGCCGTACGAGATCCCGGAGCTGGGCTGCGTAGCGCTGGGGATCGCCAAACGCCGCGAGCGCCATCATGCTGCCCTCCGGCTCGTCGCCGGGTGGGATCACCCGCCGGGCGAGGTTCCGGTAGAAATGCCCGAGGGAGGAGTGGACACGCCGGGGCCCGGCCGGGCTGGGGACAACGGTCGGCATGCCCTGGTGGAGGCGGTCGATGCGATCGGGCCGCAGGTCGTACCCGGTGATGCGCTCCCGGCCCGGACCGAAGTCGGAGCCGAGGGAGGAGCCGCCGGCGTCGATGACGAGGCCCGCTGCGTGCTCGTGGCCGGAGAGCAGATAGCCGGAGAGCACGTGGGCCGTGTGGTGGGAGAGGAGGCGGAGGTGTTCGCCGAGCGGGGTGGGCAGGAGGGCGGCGAGTTCGTCGCGCTCCTCGGCCAGCCACCAGCCGGCGGCGGGGTTGGGGCGCATGGAAGCGGCCCAGACGGCGTCGATGTCCTGCGGTTCGAGGCCGGCGGCCTCCAGGCACCACTGGAGCGCGCGGGTCGGGTTGGTGAGCGTGCCCTTGCGGGTGGGGTGATTGTGCTTGACGCCGCTCCAGCGTTCCTCTTCGGCCGCGTAGAGGCGGCCGTCGACGACCAAGGCGGCGCTGGTGTCGTGGTGGAAGTTCAGTCCGAGGACTGCGGGCATGGTCGTGTACCTCCGGTCTGGGGTCAGACGGTGAGGGCCGGGGCGGGGAGGAGAGCGGCGCCGGAGTCGGTGTACTCGTGGCAGCGCAGGCAGAATCGGAAGTGGTGGCCTCGGGGCGCGAAGACCTTCGCCGCGAAGTCCTCGTCCCAGATGTTGAATTCGCTGTCGTCTTTCGCCATGGCGTTGAAGCAGCGGTAGCAGGACCCATCCATCTCGATCATCAGGTGCTGGTCGAGATAGCGGTCGCAGAGGCCACGCAGCTCGTTCGCCGGCTGGCCGACGTCGACGTGGTGCACGTGGTTGGTGACGTGGATGGCGCCGTACGTGTCGCACAGCCGCACGAGCTGCGTAAGGCGGGGGGAACTGATGCCTTCCAAGACGCTGTTGATGACCACGGTCTTGCCGGCCTCGCGGAGGCGGGGCACTACGGCGTGGACCTCGTCGTAGTTCTCGTGCTCGTCGTCGCAGCCGATGAGGACCTGGTCGTACGAACGGAGGGTGGCGTCCATGATCCGCTTGTTGCGGGCCAGAGTGATGGCGTTCGTGCCCAGGACCATGACCTTGTCGGGCAGGCGGGTGCGGGCCGCGTCGCTGAGGGCGGGGAAGTTTCGGTGCACGGTGGGCTCGCCGCCGTTGATGTGCAGCTGCTGGAACGGAATGGTCTCCAGCCTGGCCAGGATGGTGGAGAACAGCTCCATGGACATGTTCTCGCCCTGGGCGCCGTCGGCGAAGATGCAGAAGTCGCAGGACCGGTTGCATTTGGTCGTGATCTTGACCTTGGCCGTCTTCAGGGTGCGGGGCAGGGGTGCACGCGCGGGCATGGCGGGACTCCTTGTGTCAGGGGTGGGCGTCACCGGGGGTGTGGCTAAGGAAGTCCTGCACGGTGGACTTCTGCCGGTGCCAGAGCGCGAGGGCCGCACGCAGGGTGCCGGCGGTGGTCGGGCCGGTGGGGATCAGCGTCGTCATCCGGGCGGCCAGCCGCTGGGCGGGAGTGGTCTCGTCCGCCGCGAGCGCGTTCAAGGTCCCTGCGGCGGATCGGAGTTCCTTCGCCTCGCGCCGGATCAGGTACTCGGTCGCCACACCGGGCGGCGGATCGAGGTAGTACAGCCAGCGGGCGACGCGTACGCGGAGCATCCCGGCTGTCATCACCCAGTCGGTATGGGTGTGCTCCTTGTCCTTGCTGGCAGTGCTGGCCGCATCGGGAACGCGGCGCATCGCCGCCCCCAGGGCGACATGGGCCGTGCGGAGCAGGTGACGCGGGCCGCGAGGGTGAGCGTCGGGTTCGTCGTCGGCATGCCGGAGGAACAGCTCGGCGTACCCGTCCAGCCCGTCCGGACGCCACTGCGTGAGGGCGGCCGTCTTGCCGGGGCAGCGGGTCCGTGTCGCAAGCGCGGCGGCGGCGAACCAGCACGGGGCGAGGTAGTGCCAGGCCACGCAGTGGCGCCGGTACGCGGCGACGTCCCCCATCACGTTGTCGGTGCTGTCCGCCGCCAACTGGTACCGGCCGCCCAGCCGCGCCCGGAGGATTCCCCGGTAGAACCGCTCGTCGACCTCGCACCACGGCGCCATCTGGGCCCGGGACTTCCAGCGCTGGAAGTCCCGGGCGTTCCCGCTGATCAGCGACCAGGTCGCGAGCTCGGGCGCGGAGACAAGCCGTCCGTCTGCCTCGGCCACGGTGAACGCGAAGCCGGGCGGATGCTCCAGGAGACGCCGGTGGGAGCCCTCCCGGCTGACCGCGGCGGCGTGTGCGGCGGCCAGTCGGTGGTTCCACTCCTCCCAGTCAGCCGGCGACTGGGGGATGAGGACCCGTACGTCGATGTCGGAGTGGGGAGCCAGCAGGTCGGATGGCTGCCACTTGTGGGTCAGCATCACCGCGCCGACGCCGTGAGCGTCCAGCTCGCGTTCGTACAGCACTCCGAGCCCCGGGTACAGGGGCATCTCGACCATGACCGTCACCGCTCCTCGGTGGATGCGCGGGCGCAGGAAGGCCGGGCCGTTTCCGTGGTCAGGAGGGGGAGAAGCGGCAGGACCGGGGTGCCTTCGGGGCGCTCCATCCGGTCCCAGCGCAGGTCGTAGTCGACGTAGTGGAAGCCCTGCCAGGCGTCGTTGGTGTTGCGGTCGAGCATGGCCTGGAAGAGGTGTGCGAAGGCTTTGCCGAGGGTGCCGTCGGCGAGGTGGGGCTTCAGGGGGATGTCGCGGTTGTGGAGGATGCAGGGGCGGGCCACGCCCGTGGGGGTGATCTTGATGCGGTTGGCGTCGGAGCAGGTGGCGCAGCTGGAGTTGGAGATGAAGCCGATCGAGCCTGCCCAGCCGTCGGGGCGAAGGTACTGCCCGGGGCTGCGGACCCCGAGCTCGTCCCTGCGCACCTCGCCGGCGTTCGCGAACCATTCGTGGAGACGGTCTCGGACCTCCGCCTCGCTGATGAATTCCGTGTCGAAGAGCGCTTGGGCGGGGCCGATGTTCTGGAGTTCGATCAGCCGGACGGCGATGGGCAGGTCGCGGGCGAGCTCGGCGACGGCGAAGGCGTCATCCAGGTAGGTGCGCTGGAGGACGCAGTTGATCTTCACACGCAGGCCGAGGGCGAGGGCGGTGTCGAGGGTGCGCCGGGTGACGCGCGGGTCGCCGCCGCCCATGATCTCGGCGGACCGGTCGGGGTCGAGGCTGTGAAGGCTGAGATTGAGGTACGTCAGGCCGGCGCGGTGGAGCTTCTCGACGCTCAGACCGCGGCGCAGGTTCCCGTGGCTGGTCATGCCGATCGCGGCATCGGCCCCGAGGCCGTCCGCCAAGCCCGCGATCACGTCGACGATGTCCGCCCGGAGGGTCGGCTCGCCGCCGGAGCAGTGCGCTTTCTCGATCTTCCAGGCGCCGGCCTCGGCGGCGATGCCCGCGTAGTCGGAGGCGGTCAGGGGACGGTCCTTGTGCCCGTAGTCCGGCATGCAGCGGGGTTTGCAAAACACGCAGTCCAGGTTGCAGAGCGAGTTCAGGGTGAAGGCCAGGTAGGGGTGGTTGCGGCCGTTCGCGGCGAAGGCGGCGGCCAGGTCGCGGTGGCGTGTGGTGGGCATCGGTCAGCCTCCTACGAGTGGAGAACGGGCAGCGGGCACCTCGGCGAGGCCGTTGAGTGGCTGGTCGGTGAGGTAGCGGCGCAGGTTGTCGGCGAAGAACGCGACCGCCTCGTCCATGTATGTGCGGCTGAGCGTGGAACTCTTCGGCGAGAGGACGACCCGGGGGTGGAGCCGCAATGGATGGCGGGCGGGCAGCGGTTTCGGGTCGAAGACGTCCAAGCCGGCGCCGCGAAGGTGGTCGGCGTTGAGGGCGGTCAGGAGGGCCGCCTGGTCGACGGTCGTCGCGCGGCCGATATTGAGGAAGAGGGACTTCGGCTTGAACGCCGTGAAGAGGTGGTGGTCGAAGAAGCGGTCAGTGGCCCGGGTGGCGGGGAGCAGATCGACCACTACGTCGGCGACGGCGACCGCCTGGTGCACTGCCGACGCGTGCATCCACGTGATCCCGCCCTCGACGGCCACCGGCGGCGTGCGCCGTACGCCGACGACGTCCATTCCAAAGGAGCGGGCCGCACGAGCGAGGTGCTCGCCGATGCTGCCACAGCCGACGATGGTCATCGTCGCCCCCGCCAGGTCGAAGAACTCCTCAGCCAGGTCGTTCTTCCACCAGGACCGGTTCCGCTGGACCCGCTGACTCATGAACAGGCCACGTGAGAATCCCAGGACCATCCCCATGGCGTGCTCCGCCATGGGCCTGCCGTGGAACCCGTACGAGCGGGTCAGAGCGACTCCGACGGAGTGGGCCTCGGCGACGGGCAGATGGTCGGTGCCGGCTGCCGGGGAGGCGATCCACCTCAGGTGAGGGGCGCCGAACAGCCACGACGGCTTGAACGTCCAGCCGAAATAGACGTGCGCTTCGGCCAGCTGGCGCGGCACGGCCTCCTCGGTCGCCGTACGGAACTCGACTCCGGGGAAGGCGGCCGACAGCGCCCGCTCGTGCTCGGCGGACAGCCGCCAGAAGCAGTGCGGGGACTCCAGGCTGATCAACACGACCGGCCGGTTCATCGCGATCGTCCTTCCGCGCTTGACGCGGGCTCCAGGGCCCAAGGGGCGATGCGCTCGATGACGGAAGCGATGCTGGCCTCGTAGTCGTGGCGCGAGCGCACCAGGGCCGCCCCGGCGCTCCGTAGCCGGTCACGTTCTCGGGGCAGGACGGTCAGGGCGCGGTGGAGCGCGGAGGCCAGAGACTTGGCGTCCTGTGGTGCGGCGGTGAAGCCGGTCTCGCCTTCGACGACCGTCTGGGCGAGTCCGCCGGCCGTGGTCGCCACCACTGGGCCGGCTCCGGCCGCGAACGCCTCCAGGGGGATCCGCCCGAAGGGCTCCTCGCGTGAGGGAACGATGACTGCGCGCAGGGCCGGGTTGTGCAGCCAGGCGCGGATCGCCGGGGTGAAGCGCGTGATCAGGGTCGCGTCCAGGCCGCATACGCGGATGCGCGCCGCCAGGTCCTCCTGGTACGAGGTCGGGCGCTCGTGTTCGTCCGAGGTCACCGCCGCCAGGACCAGGTGCGGAGCGCGGACCCCGCGCTGCTTGAGGAGGAGCAGCGCCTCCAGAAGGTCATCGAAGCCCTTCGTCGGCACGGCACGGCCCATGGCGAGAAGGAATCCGGCGCGGGCCTTGAAGGGCAGGGGCGGCGCGCTGGCCGGCCTGGCCATCTCCTCCTGTATCAGCCCGTTCGGGACGCTCACGATGCTTCCCCGAGGGACGGCGTAGTTGACGAGGAGATGGCCCCGCATGTGGGAGGAGATGGCGCCGATGCGCCCACCACGGATCGTTGCCGCCCGCAGGGCATCCCGCTCCCAGCGAACGCGGGACACATCCTTGGGCCGCGTCAGCGCCGTCGTGGAACGGGGAACGAGCAGCAGGTCCATGGTCGGCGACGTGTAGGGCGCCAGCCCGAGGAACGGGATGTCGAGGCCGATGAGGAGGCACCGGTTCGCTCGCTCAGCGATGCGTACGGCCGCCTCGCCCGCCAAGTCGCACAGCTGCACGGAACCGTGGATCGACTCCGGCGCCGCCTGGACCTCCGGGGTCGTGATGACGTCGGCCTCGGCCTGACGAAGCATCTGCTGGACCTCTTCGGCCCACCGCTGGTCGTGTGCTCCCGCAGTCTCCGGCACGTGCGGGGTGATGACGGAGAGACGGCCCGGCGGCAGGAGGCGGGCGAGCGACGTAAGGAAGGCGCGGTTGCTGAATCCCGTGCCCGACGCTGCGCCGTAGAAGCCCTCGTGGAGGGCGACGATGATACGGGGCCGCCGGACCGCCTCCGGTGCGGCCGTGGGTGGGGGCGGTGAAGTTGCATGGTGGATGCGCACTGGGTGGTGCCTCCTTCGAAGAGGGGTGTCGCGGGCGTGGGCATCAGGTGCTGGGGGTCGAGGGCCGGGCCTCGCGGGTGAGCCGACACCAGGCGCGGGTGCCGTGGGCGCCGGTCGTCAACGACCAGGCGTCGGCCAGGGCCTCGACGATGACCAGACCTCGTCCCGATTCGGCCTCCTCGCCCGGAGCCTGAGGGGAAGACGGTGCCCGTTGAGAGCAGCCGCCGTCGGTGACAGTGATCTCGACCTCCAGACCGCCGGTGGTCGGGTTTGTGCGATCGACGCACAGGACCAGAGGCGGGCTGCCCGAGGAGAACGCGTTCGTCGCGAGCTCCGACGTGATGAGGCGGGCGTCATCGAGGAGGACCTCCTCGACTCCGTGGAGCGCGACGGCCACAGCCTTCCGGGCGATTTCGGCCGCCTTCGGCCCGTACGGCAGATCTGTGATCAGCATCGTCGCGCCGGCGCCGTCGGTGTGCTCGGACGCCGGGCCGCAGGCCGGACGCTCGGTGTCGTGGTCCAACACACTGCCGAGACGGCTTCGCACGGTGCTCGTGCGGTATCTCAAGGCCCACCTCTTTCCGTCGGCACCGAGGGCGGCGCCTTCCGCCGGGACCCAAGAACACCGGAGGAGGGGGGTCGCACAGGACCCGATCAACGGGTCAACTCGGTCAACTTCGTTGAGAAGCAGGTGAACCAGCGGCCCGAGGACGTCACCATGAGGGAGCGCGAGAAGTGATGGACGAACCACTGGAGCAAGAGGTGGTCGCACGTGGCACCGCAGGCAGGGGAACCCAACGCCGTACTGGCGGGGTGCCTCGATGAACTCGGGTGGAGCCCGAAGGCGCTCGCTCGCAAGCTCAACAGGGTGTTCGGAGCTGGGACGGTAGCTGAGTCGGCGCCTTACCACTGGCGGGACGCCGGCTCGCTGCCGCGCTCGCCGTTACCGATGATGGCCGCCTACGTGCTCTCCCAGGAACTGGGTAGACCTGTGTCGGTGGCCGAACTCTGGCAGGGCCGCATGGGCGACTCCTCGACGCTCGTTCCGGCCGACACGGATCTCGCACGGCCCTGGACCGTGCAGGGCATGGAGGCGACCGTGGAGGATTGGGTGATGGGAGGGCTCGTCGACCGACGCCGGTTCCTCGCGATCTCGGGCGCGGGGCTCCTCGCGATCGTCGCCCAGTACCTCGACGGCACCGCGGGGCGCGGCCAGTACACGCATCGGATCACGCCGTCCGTGGGCGCCGATCCACTCGTGGACCAAGTCGAACAGCACCTGCCCATGCTTTCCGCACTCGATGACGAGCACGGTGGGGCACGGCATCTCCCCTATGTAGGTGCCCAGTTCCGTGCGGTCGGCCTTCTGATCCGCGAGGGCGGTCACGCTCCAGCCGTCGCGAGCCGTCTCATTCGCGCGCTCGCGGAGATCGGTCAGCTGGCCGGCTGGATGGCCTTCGACGCTGCCGATCACGGTCTGGCGCAGCGCTACTTCGCCACGGCGCTACGCGCGGCGCATCAGGTCAACGACCTGCCCCTGTGCGCCCACATCCTCGGCGACCTCTCGTTCCAGGCCGCGAGCCGGGGCCACCCGGCGGACGCCATCGCCCTCGGCGAGGCCGCCCGCCGCGCCAGCGACGCCGCCCCGCCGGTCGTCCGAGCATCCGTCCTATCCCGGCTCGCGTACGCGTACGCCACCGCCGACCGTGACAACGACTTCGCCCACACCCGTGGGGCCGCACGCGAACTGATCACCAGCCGCGACGGCGGCCAGGAGGAACCCCGCTGGATGTACTTCCTCACCGACAACCACCTGGACTGCCAGGCCGGTTACGGCCTTGTCCAGATGGGCCGCGCCCAGCTGAAGGCGGACGGCGGTACGCGGGGACGACGCTTCCTCGCCCAGGGTGCGGAGATGCTCCGGTCCGGGGCGTACGACGTCCCGCGCGGTGACCCCAGCCAGCGCAGGGCCATGTTCGAGGGGGCCTGGCTGGCCCTGGGCTACAGCGCCCATGGTGATCTGGAGGCCGCCTGCGAGGTCGGCCAGATCGTCACCGACCGCCTCGACGTCGTGCGCTCGCCACGCAGCGCGGCCCTGCTCCACCAGCTCGCCGCAGACCTGCGCCGCCGACAGCGCAACGCCCACGTTCGCAGCTTCCTGCCGACCCTGGAGCACGCCCTCGCTCAACATGTCCCGTCGACACCACCCGGCCGTTAGGGTCAGGATCATGGCCGCAGGGGAGCGTGTTGTCGTTGTCGGGGCTGGGGTGGCAGGGCTCACCACCGCCGTCGTTCTCGCCGAGGCCGGCGTTTCGGTGCATGTCATCGCCGAGGAGGTGCCGGGCGTCACGTCGCTGGCGGCTGGAGCGATGTGGGGTCCGTACTTGGTCGAACCGAAGGACAAGGTCGACCAGTGGGGACAACGGTCGCTGGAGATCTTCCGTAGGCTGGCCGAGGATCCGGCCACGGGCGTCCGGCTCACCAGCGGTATCGAGGCATCCCGCACAGCCGAGGCGCCACCGGCCTGGGCAACCGCCCTACCCGGCTTCCGGCCGTGCGGGCCGGCTGAACTACCGGCCGGTTTCTCGGCCGGCTACCGGTTCACCGTGCCGCTGATCGACATGCCCACCTACCTTGACTACCTCCTGCATCGGCTCGATGCCGCTGGTGGAACAGTCGAGCGGCGACGCCTGGCCTCACTCTCGGACGCCGGCCCGGCCACCGTGATCGTCAACTCCACGGGCCTCGGTGCTAAGGATCTACTCCCTGACCCTGACCTGCGGCCCATCCGCGGCCAGCACGTCGTCGTCACCAACCCAGGGTTGACCGAGTTCTTTTCCGAGGACACCGGCCTCTCACCGGACCTGCTGTGCTTCTACCCACACGGCGACACCGTCGTCCTGGGCGGCACGGCCATCGACGGTGAGGGTGGCCTAGCATCCGACGACACGGCGGCGGCCGGCATCCTGGCCCGCTGCGCCGAGGTCGAACCCCGTCTCGCCACAGCCCGCGTTCTGGAGCATCGGATCGGTGCCCGGCCCACCCGGGCTACGGTCCGGGTGGGCGCTGACCGGCAGGAGGACGGCACCTTGGTCGTGCACAACTATGGGCACGGAGGCGCTGGCGTCACGCTGTCATGGGGTTGTGCCGGGGAAGCTTATGAGCTGCTCGCAAGCGAGTGAGGCAGAGCTTCCAGGACCCAAGTCTGAATCGCTGCCCTTGGAAACTCCCAACCGGGCTGCGATAGGAGCCCGCTCCTTCTGAAGTGGGTTCGCTTTCAGTTGGCGCCTTCGAGCGCAGACGCTCGTTCTCCATCTCCGCAACGGCCACCCGTTTGCCTAGCTCACGGCCGGGTTCGGCATCGGGGCCATGACCTCGTACCGGTACATCACCGCAGCCGTCGAGATTCTGGCCGCCCTCGACCGCAACTTCCCTCGACGACTCGATGACCACAGGGGGGTTGACGTCTCGCCTGAGACGTAAGCGACCCCGGTCGCTCCTGCGAGGCCCTGGCCGAGGAGGTACCCAGCGGGTCACCCCGCCAGGTGAAAGGGGGCATTCTACGCACCAATTACGCGAAGAGGACCTAGTCCGGCCTGGTCCCCTCGAACGGGACAGCTCCCTCGACCACCGTTCGGCAGGGCGCGTATCACCAAAGCAAGGGTCCCGGCCGACGGGTTCAACACCGGAGGTGGGGCCATAGCCCGACTCCCGTGACGGAGGAGACAAAGCATGAAAGACACGCCAACGGCCACCAGTGGCGACGGCCACGAGGGCCACACCAGCCAGCCTCTCGGGAGTGCTGGCCAGGCTGCCAGGCTCCACCCCGTCCCCGCAGCCCCGTCCGACAGCGAGCCCGCCGTGGGCGGGTCCCCTGTCCAGCGGACATTCACCTTCACCAGCACCGTCACGGGCGAAAAAGTGACCGTGACCTGCATGCCCGGCTGCATGGTCGACCACAAGGCAGACAGCGACACGCCCACGCACCCGCACGACATCTACTGCGACATACCCGGCACAGCCGACGAACTACCCCTCTACGGCCCGCTGTGCACCACGCGAGGCCCGGAGGACTTCCGCTTCCTCAGCTGGCAGATCCAGTCCCACCCCTTCTCGGCCAGGCCAGCGGAGAGGCTGCCCTTCGTGGCCATTGAGGTCTTCGATGACCACTACATCGAGTACCTCGAACCGGACACACTGCAGGTGATCATCGGCCGCCTGCAGAAGCGGGTCGATTCCCTGCGCGAGGCCCACGCCCAGCTCGTCAACGTCCGCACCGAGTACGTCAACCTTCCGGGGGTGGCAGCATGAAAGCCACGTCCGTCACCGAACGCGCCATCGCCGAGGTGGAAGCGTTCCGTACCAAGATGCGGGAAATCGGCTCGTGCTCCCCTGCCGTGGAGAAGTTCGCCGACGACGTGATCGTCGGCATCATCGTCTGCGGATCCCCGAGGGCCGCCGTCGAAGCGGCGATGCGTAACGTCCTCAGCGAGTCGACGGAGGTGACGGTATGACGACGTTGACCACACGTGCTGGCTTCGATGCCTTCCGTGACCGCATGTGCGACCACTTCGGGCGGCTGCCCAACGGGCTTGGCAGCCAGCACCTCCACATCGAGCAGGCCCCGCTCGGCCCGGATGAGTACTTCACTCACCGGCTCGACAACGACGGCCACCACATCGTCTACGACCCGCGGCAGACCAGCGGGCTCATGACGCGCCAGTTCCTCGGTATTTACGCGACCTTCACCGAGGACTCGATCCGCGAGGGCGTCCGCGACGCCTACTACAAGGAAGATGCGGCGGGCGTTCGGGAAATTTGGGAGATCGTCCTCAGCGAGATCGACCGCACCCAGGATTCTGCGGGTGTGATGGGCTGGCTACGGGAGCTGCTGCAACAGGCCCGCACGAAAACCAAGCCAACGGCCGCGTGAGGACGGCGAAGACCGCGGTGGTCGGGGGTGTGCAGTTCCTGGACAGCCCCGGCCGCGTCGCCCAGCCCGCACCTGACAGCAAGCCTCTCAGGGAAAAGTGCGCGGACCGGGCTTGATGGCTGAGCCCGCGCCCTCACCGCCGTGGACGGTTGTTCGGGTGCACGGACACCAATGGCGAGGCGGGCTGTGCCCCATCCAGTGCGGGTCCAAGCGCGGATAGCCGCATGGTGGTCCGTCGGCGGGCGGCTTCGGCTCGGAGATTCGGCGCCGGGTTGCGGCTCGTGTGCTGGATGCGTGTGATCAGGACCCGTGCGGGTTGGCGGGCGGTGGTGAGTTCACGTTGGGCGGCGGCTTCCTTGAGGAGCTGGTGGGGCTTGTGGCCGCCGGCTTCAGCATCGGCGAGGACGGCGGCGAGGGCGGGCCAGGCGGGATCGCTGAGAATGTGGTCGGCGTGGTTGGGGATGGCGGCGCGGACGTCGTGGACGAGGGTCCGGCGAGCCTGCTCGCTCGGTTGACGGGTGGCGAGGCCGTCGAGAACGGGTGTAAGGGCCTGATCGGCTGCCACCTGAAGGTGGTGAAGGGCCTGGCGGGCGGATTCGGTCTGGTGGGCGTGGTCCTTCGCGTTGTGCCATTGGGCGGCAAGCACCGTAGCCCATACGAGGGCGGCGAGCAGGGTGGCCAGGGCGCTTGAATCGGGACCGGTAGTGCCGTGGGCGATGTCGCGGGCGGCGGTGCGCAGGGTGTGGGCGGCCTGGTTCTCGGCGCGGATCTGGGAGCGCTGGGCGCGAGCGAAAGCTCGAGATGCGGCTCGGAGTTCAGCTTGGAGGTGAGTGGGGACTTTCTGGGCGGCCGCCTCGATGAGTTCGCCAAGCGCGGTGATGCGGGCCTGGGCATGAGTGTCGTCGGCCATGTCGGTGCGGAGACCGTCAAGGGCGTCGGTTGCCTGGTGCCAGGGGGTAGCAGGTTGGTCGCGGCGGGCGGTGGGGTGCTCCTCCGGCGCGGTGGTTTCGAGGCGGACCTTCAGTTTAGGGAGCGTGAGGTCGGGGGCGACCTTTCCGCCGGGGTGGAAGATCTGTTCGCCGTCGCTATTGAGGTCGCCGGGGCGGCCGACGGCGTAGCCGAGGAGGTCTCCGGACGGTCCGCGGCGGGGTTTGACCGCGATGCCGTCTGCTTCGAGGTAGGCGAGGAGTTCCTCGGCGCTGCCGGCGTGGGGAATGGCAGCGCGGATGTGGTCCTGGAGCCAGTCGCGGCTGGTCTGCTCCCAGCCGAGCCGTTCGGCCTTGTGCATCTCGGGTTGGGTGGGCCGGCGTCCGGCGGTGCGGTCGCCCTTCTTCAGCTGCCGTAGGCCATAGTCCTTCTCGATCTGGCGGCAGGCGTCACCGACGCGGACGCCGCTGTCGTGGAGCCTGGGGCGGCGGCCGTCTTCGCGGACGGTGGTGGCAAGGATGTGGATGTGGTCGTCGGCGTGGCGTACGGCGGTCCAACGGCAGCCGAGGTCGTCTCCGGCAGGGGCGATTCCGGCGGCTTCGACGATCCGCTGGGCGATCTCGGCCCACTCGGCGTCGGAGAGGCGGCGGTCTTCTGGGGCTGCGCGGACGGGGCAGTGCCAGACATGGTCGGTGACCTTCTTGCCGAACTCGCTGTTCCGAAGCTGGACAGGCTCGTCGAGGTGGCGAGCGAGCTGGGTGAGGGTGGCGTCTTGGTCACGACCGGGGTCTGGCATGCCGAGCATGGCGAAGCCGGCGACGATGTGCGGGTCGGTGTGCTCGTCGTGGCGACCGGGGCCGTAGAGGTAGGCGAGTAGGCCACGGGTGTTGGACCCGGCCGGTTTGATGGCGGCGATCACGCTACCTGGTCCTTCCTGGTACCAGCGGGTTCACGCAGGGCCTCGGCGATCAGCTCCAGCAGGCGGTCCAGCTCGCCGAGACGGTGACGGATGTCGGGCGGAGTCAGGTCGCTGTTGAGGGCACGGGCGATCTGGTTGACGTTGACGCCGATGCGATTGAGCTCACGCAGCACCTGGGCACGGAACATATGGGTACGGCGGCGGTCCTCGGACAGCGGCAGATTCGCCGTGAACCGGCCGCTGATGAAGGCGAGGACGATGTCGGCGGCGAAGCCGGACTCCCCTTTGTAGCCGTGCTCGGCGGCGGCCTCCTGGAGCCTGACGTGCTCGTCGCTGGTGAACCGCATCGGACCGACACGGAGGGCCCGCTTCATGCCGCTGAAACGACGGATCGCCGGCTGAACGCTCTGCACGTCTCCCTCAACGGCCGCCGGGGTGGCTGCGGACTCGGGGCGGAGTATCTGCTGCTGGACAGCGTGCAGAGTGTCCGGATCGGGGCTGCCCTCGGCCCCGACCTCCTGGTCCGGCGCCCCCTGGCGTCGGGCCGTCTCCGCCACCCCCGGGGCGGAGACCCCCGAAGACCGGCCTTGAGTCGGACTCGGGGTACTACTGGCTCCGCCAGGGGCGGTCCGTCCGAACGCCCGCCGCAGACGTCCCAGCAGCGTTGGGGAGTGCGACGACACAGGTGTCTCAGCGTCGGTGTCTTCAGGCGGGTGCTCGTCGTGCGTCAAGGAAGCTGCTCCAGGTACGGCCGGCAGGCGGAGCGGAGATGCCTGCCCGGCAGGGTCGTCGTGCTGTCCACAGGGTGTGGAGATTGGCTGAGCGGTTGGCCGTCTGCTCGGGCGACCGGAAAGGTTCCGGTCACCCGAGCAGGTGGCGGTCAGCGCTTGGAGATTTCGATCCCGGCGGCTTCTAGTTCCGGCCGAAGCAGTTCCATCACCTCGGTCTGCCGCTCGCTGCCGATCGTCAGGTCCCGGTCCTTCACTGCCGCTCGGAGCAGGCCGCGCGTGAGTTTGCCGTGCTGGTGACCGGCGGCCCGGCCGATGTCCGCCAGCTCCGCGATGGTCGCCTTCGCCGGACGGCCGCCGCTCGGTTTGCCCTCCGGAGCCTGTGCCGCAGGTTCCGTCCGCTCAGCACCGGAGGCTCGTGAACCGGCGGGACCGACGTCTGGCAGGTGGCTGTGACTGAAGTCGCCGACCACTTGCTCCGGCGTCTGTACGGAACCGGTGTTCGGGGAGTCGTCGGACGGCGCGACGAGCTGGTGAATCTGTCGCATGAGGACGCCGAAGGCGACCATCGCGGCGGCCGGAGGGACGGCGGCGACCACGTAGTCGAGGAACGGGACGGTGCGTGCGTTGCCCGTGCCGCTGACCCCGGCGACGTTCAGGGCTATGGAGCCGACCGATCCGACGGCGGTCACGGCGATCGCCCACGGGTCCGTGACGCGGCGCAGTGCCGCGCGCAGCATGAGCAGTTCGCCCGCGACGATGAACGCGTCCAGGGTGGCGGGCCAGGCCCAGCGGCGAATGGGCGACGCTCCGAGCCCGTGCTGGCCGGCGACGTCAGCCAGGTGCGCGTAGGAGAGCCAGAACGCTCCGGCGGTCAGGGCGACGATGACGACGCCGGCCGCGCCGAGCGCGAACTGCTCGGCGTCAGCCTTCCTTTTCGGTAGCCCTTCGCTGGGGACGTCATCGTGCGGCTGTGGGGCTTGCGTGAGGGGCGGAGTGGTCAAGCGGAAGGCTCCTGGGGGTAGCGGTGTGCGGCGTCTTTGCCGTCTCGGCCGTTGCACGTGCAGGTCAGGGCGGGACGGCAGCTCTCCTGATGTGCCGTCCCGGCGGGTGCTGGCGTCTTGTCCCGACTCGGGACAAGAACGCGGTGCCTTCGGGACGGGCCTTGCTTGGGTCGGTGTGTCCCCTGAAGGGACGGCTGCGCAGCACCGTCCGTCCCAGTAGGCAGGGCTGTGAGCTGCGGCGATACGGCATGGACGCCTGGGACGTGGCAAGACGGATTTCGGCAACGTCTCCGGCGGGCATCACGCCTGGAAACGCCTGCGTTGCCGTCTTGCCCCTGGCTGACGTCTTGCCGGCGTGCCGTCTGACCTGCGAGATCACGGCAGGGACAGCAAGTACGGCAACCAGGAGCCGCGGATCAGCTCTCGCAGCGGCGGGCGTCGACTGGGTGGACGGCCGGACAGTACCGCCGCCACGCGTCGAGGAACTTGTGGCGCATGTAGCCCTTGCGCTGAGACCGGTCGGCCATGCGTACATTGCCGGGCCGGATGTCGTAATCGCGCAGCATCGCGCCGAGTTCGCGGGCGGTCAGGCCGTAGCGGCCTCGTTCTCCCCACGGGGCTTCGGCGTCCGCGTTCAGGTAGTGCAGAAGATCCTCGGTGGAGAGGCTGTCCGCCTCCCTCTGGGCGAAGAAGACCCGACGGATGTCGGCCAGGATGCGCGCCCCGCTGGGGTGGTCCTCTTCTGCCGCCACTTCGGCGGCGACCATCCGCGCGCAGGCGATCCGCGCCAGCCGGGGCCAGCGGCCGCCCGCCAGGTCGGCGACGATCACCAAGGGTTCCCACGTGTCGGCGGCGCGGTCTTCAACCGGCATGTCAGGCTCCAGGTTCGCGGCGTCTTCCAGCAGCGGCCTGGCCAGTGCGTGGATACGGTCTCGCAGCTCGTGCAGGGCGGGGATGTCCCGGCGGGAGCGGAAGGGCTTGACCTTCTCGCCCTCGGCCCGGCGCCGCATGCGGATGACCACCGACCGGTCCATGACCGTGTCGGGCAGGTCCCCGATTCCCGCGATGGCCGCCATCGCGAAGGTGGCGAACTTGTGCGGGGTGTGGTCGTTGCCAACGACCCGGGTGACGTACCGCCCGCGCTGGTGGCCGGCGTTGAGCAGGCCGCGCGTCTCCTCGTTCTTCTCCGCGACCTTGGGGCCGAAGATGGTGTCGGCCTCGTCCACCAGCAACGTCGGCGGCTCGTCCTCGTGGATCGAGCGGAAGATGGCCGCCGGTGTGGTGTTGATGGTGAGCATGGGCTCGTGGACCGTCTCGGTCAGCACGTCCAGCAACCGCGACTTGCCGCAGCGCTTCGCCGGCCCAACCACTGCCAACCGGGGGGCGTGCTGCCACGCCGGCTGGAGATGTGTCGCTGCCACCCACAGGGTGATCGCGTCCAGTGCCTCAGAGGAGGGCGGGATCACGAACTGGGCTATCTGCGAGCGCAGTTCGTCTAGCGCCCGTGAGTCGGCCGTCGGCTCCGCGTCGGGCATGGCCTCCAGGCCGATCGCCGGGTCCGCCTCGTTGGCGCTGTCATCGTCCGTACCGTCGCTCGGGTCCACCCTGCCGTCGGCCTGCGCGGGACTCAGGTGGGCGCCGGGCCGGCCGGGGATGGCTGTGGCGGGCCAAGCCGCTCGTACGGGGGCGGAATAGGACTCGGAGTTCTCGGGTTGCACTCGGCGGCTCCTCGTCTGGCGGTTTCGGGTTTGCACACCCCTGCCGCCGGGTCGGTTCTCACGGGATTGCTGGGGAGTCTCGGGGCCTCCGGCGTTGCACCGCCGGAGGCTCCCTCTCTGCTCGCGGGTCTCTCGGCACCGCGAGCGACCACGGACAGTACGTCCACGCCGTGCCACAGTCCAGCGTTTCTGTGTCAGCTCAGCGCAGAACCATCTGCTACGCGTCAGGCGCTTCACGCTGCCAGCCCCAGCAGAGCCAACAAGTCCGCGGTCACCACCCGGTAGGCACTTCCGAGACGGAGCACCTTGCACGGGTACTGGCCGCGCTTGGCAAGCTCGTACCCCTTGCTCCGACCCAGCCCCAGCGCCCGATTGCCCGTCTCCAGGTCAACGGCCGCAGGGAGCTCAAGGAGCTCCTCGCGGCTCATCCCCTTCGCTCGGCCGGCCTCTTCCTTCTCGCGCATGCGCGCTCCATCCATGACTGAGCCCACGGCGAACGCGCCCATCGCGCCCGTCTCCAGGTCTTGGAATCAACGCTAAGCGAGCTACTGTGTCTAAATGACACAACGCCGTAGCGATCCTGGATCCAAGAAGGTCGACGACGAGGACGACGTCCCGGAGTGGGTGGATCAGGTCATGGCCACCGTGGCCGCCGAAGTCCGCAGACGACGGAAGGAACTGGGTTGGAGTGCACAGGACTTGGCGGACAAGTGCGACGAGATCGGCCACCCGATCCCCCGCAACGTGATCGCCAACATGGAGTCCGGACGCCGCTCCAACCTGCCCTTGGTCGACGTCATCGTCTTGGCCGAAGCGCTCAACACCCCGCCCATCTGCCTCGTCTACCCGGTCGGCTACGTCGACGACGTGCAGCGACTCCCGCTTCAGCACCACACCACTTCGCTGGACGCGCTGCGCCGCTTCACCGGGGAGGAGACCGACCTCGGCATGGACGACGACATGCTCCGCTACTTCCGCGCCCACCACGCCGCCGAGGAGCGGCTACGGAAGGCGCGCCGTGACGAGGACCACGCGCGCTACCACGCCGAGACCGCTCCGAACGCCGACCGTAAGGCCGAGGCCCTCCGCTCTCAGGCCCGTGCCGCCGAGGCGGCCGACGACGCCGCCAGCACCCTGCGCAGAATCCGCGCGTTCATCCGGGAAGAGGGCGTCACTCCCCCGTCCCTGTGGCCAGATGTGGCCACCGCGATCGACTCACCTGGGAGCGATCCCGAGACCACCGAGGAGAATGATCTTTGAAGGGCTCCACCTACCGCCGTTGCTCCTGCCGCGACCCGAAGTCCGGCAAGGAACTCGGCACTTCCTGCCCCAAGCGCAACAGCAGGAACCACTGCACCTACTCCGTACGCCAGGAGCTCTCGCCCCGCGAGGACGGCAGTCGGCGCTCCTTCGCCCGGGGCGGGTACGGCAGCCTGAAGGCGGCCCAGGCCGACCTCGACCACGTGCGCGCCCTCCTCGGGCTGGCCGAGTCGGACGATCCTGAGGGCACCGAGCTCATCGCCGAGATGCTGGCCGAGGTCAGCCGCGAGCGGTCGCCTCTGCCCGAGGTCGAGGAGACGAGGCGGCGTCTCAACTCCGGCCAGGACCTCATCGGCAGCCTGACCGTGGCCGAGTGGCTCGACCGGTGGCTGGCCGGCAAGCGCATACGCAAGTCCGGCCTCAACCGCTACGAGACCGACATCCGCGTGCACCTGAAGCCTCGCACCGGAAACCGCCGCCTGGACCGGCTCCGCGTGAGCCACCTCAGCGAGATGTTCACGGACATCCGCGACGCCAACGCCCAGATCCTGGAGGACAACGCTCAACGGCGCGCCGCACTCGACGAGCTGGCGACCGTGCCGTGGAAGGGCGGGGAGAATCGCGCCCGCCGCAAGGCGATGAAGACCGCGATCGACGAGATGCCACCCTTCCGCCGTATCACCGGCCCCGCCACGCGCCAGCACGTCAAGGCCACCCTCCGTGCGGCCCTGAACGAAGCGATCGGGCAGCAGATCATCACCTTCAACCCCGCCGCCCACGTCGAGATCGATCCCGTGCGCAAGCCGAAGGCGCTCGTGTGGACGGACGAGCGGGTCGCCAAGTGGGAGCAGACGGGCGAGAAGCCGTCACCGGTGATGGTCTGGACGCCGCAGCAGACAGGAGCGTTCCTCGACGTCGTCGCCGAAGACCGGCTGTACGCGATGTGGCACCTGATCGCCTTCCGTGGCCTTCGCCGTGGCGAGGCGTGCGGGCAGCCGTGGTCGGAGACGAACCTCGACACGCACGCCCTGACCGTCTCGTCCCAACTCGTGCAGGACGGCTGGGTGGTCGAGGCGTCCGATCCCAAGACGGACAGCGGGTATCGCGTGGTCGCCCTCGACGACGACACCGTGGACGTCCTGAAGCGGCACCGTGCGCGGCAGGAGGCCGACCGCCAGGAGTGGGGCACCGCCTGGGTCGAGACGGGGAACGTCTTCACCCAGGAGGACGGGTCCTGGCTCCACCCGGGCAAGGTGACCGATCTCTTCGAGCGTCTCGTCGCCGCATCCGGACTTCCGCCGATCCGTCTGCACGACCTCCGCCACGGCGCCGCCACCCTGATGCTCGCCGCGGACATCGACATCAAGATCGTGTCGGACACCCTCGGTCACAGTGATACCCGGATCACTCGGGACATCTACCAGAGCGTCCTGCCCCAGGTCGGCAGGAGCGCCGCCGAGGCGACCGCGAAGCTGGTCCCCCTTCAGCGCAAGGCCGAGGCCGAGAAGGCGGCACGCAAGGCCGCGAAGAAGGAGAAGGCCAAGAAGGCTGCGGCCAAGAACGCCGGCAAGGCGAAGGGCGGCAAGCCGAAGACCAAGGCGAACGCCCCAGGCAAGGGCGCCAAGAAGCCCAAGCACGGCAAGTCCCAGAAGTAGGTTCCCGGGCGGCTCCGCTCACGCATCGCTCACGCGGGCAAAGTCACGGCAACCCGGCCGTGAGACCCGTCATGCCCCGAGCAACAGAAAACCCCAGGTCACGGGCTATATGACCTGGGGTTCAATGGAGCCGCCTTCGGGATTCGAACCCGAGACCTACGCATTACGAGTGCGTTGCTCTGGCCATCTGAGCTAAGGCGGCGTGCCGCGCACCTATGGTGCGATCAGCAACGTCGGTAAGTCTACACAGTTTCCCGGGATGCTTCGCACCCGCCCCGGAGGGGTGGATTCCGGGGCGGGCGCGGGTCGGGCGCGGGGCGGCTACGAGCAGCGTGTGCCGTCCTTCGGCGGGGTGCCGCGCAGGAGGTACGTGTTGATCGCGGAGTCGATGCAGGTGCTGCCGCGGCCGTAGGCGGTGTGGCCGTCGCCCTCGTAGGTGAGGAGGTGGCCGGAGGAGAGCTGGCCGGCCAGCGACTCGGCCCAGCGGTACGGGGTGGCCGGGTCGCGGGTGGTGCCGACCACGACGATCGGGGCGGCGCCGGCGGCCTCGATGCGGTGCGGCTCACCCGTGGGCTTCACCGGCCAGTACGCGCAGTTCAGGGAGGACCAGGCGAGGCCCTCGCCGAACACCGGGGACGCCTTCTCGAAGTCGGGGAGGGCGTCGCGCACCTCGTCCGGGGAGGAGAAGGCGGCGGGGAGGTCCAGGCAGTTTACGGCGGCGTTGGCGAACATCAGGTTGCTGTAGCCGCCGTCGGACTCGCGCTCGTAGTAGCTGTCGGACAGCATCAGCAGGCCGGCGCCGTCGTTGTCCTTCATCGCCGCGGTCAGCGACTCGCGCAGCCGCGGCCAGGCGCCCTCGTCGTACATCGCGGCGATCACGCCGGTGGTGGCCAGGGACTCGGTGAGCTTGCGGCCGTCGGCGTCACCGGTGGGGATCGGCCTGGCGTCCAGGTCCTCGAAGAAGGCCTTCAGGTTCTCGCCGGCCCGGCCGGGGGCGGTCCCCTTTCCGCCGAGGGGGCAGTCGGGCTGCCGTACGCAGTCCTTGGCGAAGGACTGGAACGCCGTCGCGAAGCCGGCCGTCTGCTCCAGGTTCAGCCGGCGTGCGGGCAGGGACGGGTCCATCGCACCGTCCAGGACGAGCCGGCCCACCCGGTCCGGGAACAGGCCGGCGTACGTCGCGCCGAGGAACGTGCCGTACGACGCGCCCACGTAGGTCAGCTTCTTGTCGCCCAGCACCGCCCGCAGGACGTCCATGTCCCGGGCGGCCTCGGCGGTCGACACGTGCCTCAGCAGCTTCGGCGCGTCCGCTCCGCAGCCCTCGGCGAACTCCTTGTAGGCGCCGACCAGCTTGTCCGCCTCGCGCTCGTCGTCCGGGGTGACGTCCGTCCGCGTGTACGCGTCCATCTCGCGGCCGTCGAGGCACTCGATGGGCTCGCTGCGGGCCACGCCCCGAGGATCGACGGCCACCATGTCGTACTGGGCGCGGACCGCCTTCGGGTAGCCGATGCCGGCGTACTGCTGGAGGTAGCCGATCGCCGAGCCGCCCGGTCCGCCCGGGTTCACCAGCAGCGAGCCGAGCCGCTCGCCCGGGCCGGTGGCCTTCTTGCGGGCCACGGCGAGCCGGACGTCCCCCCGGTCCGGTTTCGCGTAGTCGAGCGGGGCCTTCATGGTGGCGCACTGGAAGCCGGGGACGCCGCAGTCGCGCCAGTTCAGCCTCTGCTCGTAGTACGGCGTCAACGCGGCGGGCGTGGCCTGCGGCAGCGCGGCCAGGGCCGCCTTCGCCGCTTCCGTCGCTCCGGCCGCGTCCGCCGCCGCACCGGCGGACGTCGACGCGCCCCCGGCCGAGCAGGCGGTGGCGAGCAGCGCGGCGGCCAGCAGCGTGGTTCCGGTACGGGTCCTGCGATGAGTGCGCCTTGTGTGCATTGAGCGAGCGTAACTCTCCGCGACCGCATCAACGCCGTGCGTACTCGTCGTGCCTCGTAAGAGTTATCTCGTCAACCGCGGACCCGGCCTCCGGCCCTCCCGGGGTGTCAGCCCTCTCTCAGCGCCATCGCCATCGCCTCCACCGCGAGCAGCGGCGGCACATTGCGGTCGAGGGCCTCCCCGCAGGCAGCGATCGCCTCGATGCGGCGCAGGGTCGACTCCGGTGTGCCCGCGCGGGCGAGACGCTCCAGGGTGTCCTCGGCGTCGGCGTTGGCGATCGCCACGCGGGAGCCGAGCTGGAGGGCCAGGACGTCCCGGTAGAAGGCGGTGAGGTCGGTCAGGGCGAGGTTGAGGCTGTCGCGCTGGGTGCGCGTTCTGCGGCGCTTCTGGTTGTCCTCCAGGTCCTTGATCACGCCTGCCGTGCCGCGCGGCAGCCGGCCGCCCTGGGCCGCGCCCAGGGCGGCCTTCAGTTCCTCGGTCTCCTTGGTGTCCGTCTCCTCGGCGAGCTGCTTGGCGTCCTCCGCGGCGGCGTCGACCAGTTCCTGGGCGGCCTTGAGGGCGCTGCCGACGTCCTGGACCCGCAGGGGCAGTTTCAGCACGGCGGCCCGGCGCTCGCGGGCGGCCGGGTCGGTGGCCAGGCGGCGGGCACGGTCGACGTGGCCCTGGGTGGCCCGGGCCACGCCGGCGGCGACGTCCGGCTCGATGCCCTCGCGCCGTACGAGCATGTCGGCGACGGCACCGACCGACGGCGTACGCAGGTTCAGGTGGCGGCAGCGGGAACGGATCGTGGGCAGGACGTCCTCGACGGACGGGGCGCACAGCAGCCAGACCGTACGCGGGGCGGGCTCCTCGACGGCCTTGAGGACGGCGTTGGCGGACTTCTCGTTCAGCCGCTCGGCGTCCTCGACGAGAATGATCTGCCAGCGGCCGTTCGCGGGTGAGGTGAACGACTTGCGGACCGTGTCGCGCATGGCTTCCACGAGGATCTGCGCGCCCACCGCGACCACCGTGCTGACGTCCGCGTGGGTGCCGACGAGCGCCGTGTGGCATCCGTCGCAGAAGCCGCAGCCGGGGACGCCGCCGAGGGCGCGGTCGGGGCTCACGCACTGCAGCGCGGCGGCGAAGGCCCGCGCCGTCTGCGTCACTCCCGCGCCGGGCGGGCCGGTGAACAGCCAGGCGTGGGTCATGCTCGACGTCTCGGGGAGCGGGCCGTCGGCCGCGGCGGCGGTGACGAAGGCGTCGGCGTCCCGGGCGGCGGCGGTGAGCTGCTCGCTCACCCTCTCCTGCCCGACGAGGTCGTCCCACACGGTCATGGGTCACGCCGTCCTTTCGCTTTCGTTGCTCTCCGCCGGCACACCGCGACGGTCCGCGCCGCGCCGGTCCGCGCCAGTCCGCGCCGCGCCGGTCCGCGCCGGTCCGCGTCGCGTCGCGCCTTCCATTGTGCGGGGCGGCACCGACAACGAGGCGGGACGCCTGAACGTACGAGCCGGAACGCCTGGGACAGGGGCCCCGCTCAGCGCCTGCCCCGGCCCCTGCCCCTGCCCCGGCGGCCACCGTCGCCACCGCCGCCGTCTCGGCCGTCGCCCCGGCCGTCTCCCCCGCCGTCGTGCGGGCCGAGCAGCTCGTCCGCCAGCGTCGGCAGGTCGTCCAGCGGTGTCTCCTCGGCCCAGTCCGAGCGTCGCCTGCGGGGCGGCGCCTGGTTCGGGTCGATCCGGGGCAGCTCCCGCGTACGGTCCTCCTGGGTCTGTCCGGGCCGGTCGGAGCGAGCGGCCGGGCCGTCCTCGCGGAAGTAGCCCGGTGGCACCCGGTCGGCTGGGTCTTCCTCGCGTACGGCGGGCAGCACCGCCGTCTCGTCGGCGGCCCTCGGATCCACCGCCGGCAGCACCGCCGTCTCGTCCGCCGCACCGGGCGGCACCGGCGGCATGGGCAGCTCGGCCGTCACTTCGGACTCGGACACTTCGGACTCGGACACGTCGGACTCGGACACGTCGGACTCGGACTGGGGCCCAGGCTCGGAGACAGCCGGCTCCCGCACCGGCCGCAGTACCGCCGTGTCCTCCACCGGCCCGCCGGAGACGTCCGTCGGGGTCACGACCGGGGTCGGCACGGTCATCGCGTCCGAGGGGTCCGGGACGGCCGGAGCGACCGGCGCCGGGCGGGGCGCGGCCGCCGCGGGAGGTGCCGTCGGCTTCGGACCCGCCGCCGCCGCTGCCGCCGCCTGCTCCGCCGCCCGGCGTGCCTCCTCGGCCCGCATCAGGGCCTCCTCGGCCTTGCGCTGCTTCTCCAGGCGCCGGGCCTCGGCCTCGGCCCGCAGTCGCGCCTCCTCCTCGGCCTGCTTGCGGCGCCGCTCCTCCTCGGCCCGCAGCCGCGCCTCCTCCTCGGCCCGTGCCTTCTCCTCGGCCAGGAGCCGCGCCCGCTCCTCCTCGGCCTTCCGGCGTGCTTCCTCGGCCCGCTGCCGGGCCTCCTCCGCCTGCCGTTCGGCCTCGCGCCGCTGCGCCTCCTCCAGCTCGCGCCGCTTGCGCTCCTCCTCCTCGGCGCGCAGCCGTTCCAGCTGTTCGAGGCGCTCGCGCTCCAGGCGCTCCTCCTCGGCCTTGCGCGCGGCCTCCTCCTCGGCCTTGCGGCGCGCTTCCTCCTCGGCCTTGCGGCGTGCCTCCTCCTGGGCCTTGATCTCGGCCTCGGACAGCGGCAGCACCTGGTCGAGCCGGTGGCGTACGACGGTGGTGACGGCCTCGGGCTCCTGGCCCGCGTCGACGACGAGGTAGCGCCCGGGGTCGGCAGCGGCGAGGGTCAGGAATCCGGAGCGCACGCGCGCGTGGAACTCGGCGGGCTCCGACTCCAGCCGGTCCGGTGCCTCGGTGAACCGCTCGCGCGCGGTCTCCGGCGGGACGTCCAGCAGGACCGTCAGGTGCGGTACGAGCCCGTGGGTCGCCCAGCGGTTGATGCGGGCGATCTCGGTCGGCGACAGATCGCGGCCGGCGCCCTGGTAGGCCACCGAGGAGTCGATGTACCGGTCGGAGATGACCACGGCGCCGCGCTCCAGCGCGGGCCGGACGACGGTGTCGACGTGCTCCGCGCGGTCGGCGGCGTACAGCAGTGCCTCCGCGCGGTGCGACAGACCGGCGCTCGACACGTCCAGCAGGATGGACCGCAGGCGCTTGCCCACCGGCGTCGCCCCCGGCTCGCGCGTCAGCACGACTTCGTGCCCCTTGCCCCTGATCCACTCGGCGAGGGCCTCGGCCTGGGTGGACTTCCCGGCGCCGTCGCCGCCCTCCAGGGCGATGAAGAAACCGTTCGCCACGGGTGTCGGCGCCGGGTCGTCGCCGCCGAGCAGCGCGTCCCGCAGGTCGTGCCGCAGGGGCACGCCGGAGCGGTCGTCGACCTTGGCCAGCACCAGCGCGGCCAGCGGCAGCAGCAGCGCGCCCGCCAGCATCAGGATGAACGCGGCGCCGCCGTGCGCGAAGACGAACCTGCCGTTCTCCAGCCGGTGCGGTCCGATGAACGCCGCCATCACGGGCGCGACGACCGCGCCGAGTGCCACGTACACGCGGACGACGGCGTGCAGGTGCTCGGTCGTCCGCGTGCGGCGGGCGTCCTCGCTCTCCTGGTCGAGCAGCGTGTGCCCGGTGTTGGCGGTCACGCCCGCGCCGACGCCGGCCAGGGCGAGGAGCAGCAGCACGGTGGTGTCGTCGGGGACGAGCCCGGCGGCCAGCAGGGCGACGCCGGCGAAGGCGATCGCCAGGGCCAGCAGCCGTCGGCGCGACAGGGACGGCAGCAGGGCGGGGGCCGTGCGGATGCCGACGACGACTCCGCCGGTCAGCGCGCCCACCATCAGCCCGTACAGCACGGGGCCGCCGCCCAGGTCCTTGGCGTGCAGCACCGCCACGGCGACCGCGGCGGACACCACGGCGGCGACCGCCGCGCAGGCGAGCACCAGCAGGGGGAGGACTCCGGTGCGGCCCTTGTCGACGCCGGTGCCGCTCCTGGGGCGGCGCATGCCCTCCAGCGGCGACCGCGCGCGGGGGGTGCGGACGCCGGGCAGTTCCAGGAAGGCCACCAGGGACAGGGACGCGGCGAACAGCCCGGCCGCGACGTACGAGCCGAGCGCCGCCTGGTGCTCGGCGAACCAGTCGATGCCGGCACCCAGCAGGTTGTTCAGCAGTCCCGCGACGACCAGCACGGCGCCGGCCAGGGGGATCGCCACGAAGCCCGTACGCAGCGACAGGCGGCGCAGCGCGTCCATGTGGTCGGGCAGCGGTCGTACCGTCGCGCCCTCCGGCGGCGGCGCGGGCAGCAGCGCGGGGGCCGCGCTCTCCCGGCACACCGTCCAGAAGCGCTCGGCGACGCCGGTGACGAAGGCGGTCACCAGGAGGACGGCGAGCGCGTCGTCCGGCGTCCAGTCGATCCACAGCGGAGCGACGATCAGCAGCGCGGCCCGCAGCCCGTCGGCGCCGACCATGGTCCAGCGCCGGTCGAGCGGGCCGTCCTGCGAGGTGAGCGAGGTGAGGGGCCCGAGCAGGACGGCGCCGAAGAGCAGCGTCGCCAGGATGCGTACGCCGAAAACGGTCGCCACTGCGAACGCCACGCCCCGGTAGCCCCCGCCGAACGAGCCCGCGCCGATCGCGGCCTGGACGGCGAGGAGGACCAGCACCAGGAGGGCGAGGATGTCGCCGACACCCCCCACGAGCTGTGCGCTCCACAACCGCCTCAACTGCGGGCGGCGCAGCAGGGCGCGGACGGCGCGCTCGCGGGAGTCCGCGACCAGGGCGTCGTCCGGGGCGGGGTGAGTGGCCGTTGGCTGCTCGGCTCGCGTCATGCGTTCAGCCTATCTGCCGTCGCCGACAGTCCGGTGTGCCCGGCCGGACGTACGCGCGCCCCGGCACCGAGATGGTGCCGGGGCGTTCGTTTCGCGAAGAAGCGCGTGCCGAGCGCAGGGAGCGCCGAGCGGCTCCTGAAGCGGGCTCAGTCCTCCGACACCTTGGAGGCGGTCGCCTTCTTGGTGGCCGTCTTCTTCACCGCGGTCTTGGCCGTCGTCTTGGCCGCGGTCTTCTTCGCGGCTGTGGTCTTGGCGGCCGTGGTCTTCTTGGCCGCGGTCTTCTTCGCCGTCGCCTTCTTGGCCGGGGCCTTCTTCGCGGCGGACTTCTTCGCCGTCTTCTTGGCGGGCCCCTTGGCGCGCTTCTCCGCGAGCAGCTCGTAGCCGCGCTCCGGCGTGATCTCCTCGACGCTGTCGCCGGAGCGCAGGGTCGCGTTGGTCTCGCCGTCGGTGACGTACGGGCCGAAGCGGCCGTCCTTGACCACGACGGGCTTCTCGCTGACCGGGTCGGTGCCCAGCTCCTTCAGCGGCGGCTTGGCCGCGGCCCGGCCACGCTGCTTGGGCTGGGCGTAGATCGCCAGCGCCTCCTCCAGCGTGATCGTGAAGAGCTGCTCCTCGGAGGTGAGGGACCGCGAGTCCGTGCCCTTCTTCAGGTACGGCCCGTAGCGGCCGTTCTGCGCGGTGATCTCGACGCCCTCGGCGTCGGTGCCGACGACGCGGGGCAGCGACATGAGCTTCAGGGCGTCGTCGAGGGTCACCGTGTCCAGCGACATCGTCTTGAACAGCGAGGCGGTACGCGGCTTCACGGCGTTCTTGCCGGTCTTCGGGGTGCCCTCGGGCAGCACCTCGGTGACGTACGGGCCGTAGCGGCCGTCCTTGGCGACGATGGCGTGGCCGGTGGCCGGGTCGGTGCCCAGTTCGAAGTCGCCGCTCGGCTTGGCGAGCAGTTCCTCCGCCAGCTCGACGGACAGCTCGTCCGGCGCCAGGTCCTCGGGGACGTCGGCGCGCTGGTGGTTCTCGGCGTCCTTCTCGCCGCGCTCGACGTACGGGCCGTAGCGGCCGACGCGCAGCACGATGTCGTTGCCGACGGGGAAGGAGGACACCTCGCGGGCGTCGATGGCGCCGAGGTCGGTCACCAGCTCCTTGAGGCCGCCGAGGTGGTCCCCGTCGCCGTTGCCGGCGTCGGCGGCGCCGCCGTTGCCGGCACCGTCGCCCTCGCCGAAGTAGAAGCGCCGCAGCCACGGCACGGCCTGGGCCTCGCCGCGGGCGATGGCGTCGAGGTCGTCCTCCATCTTGGCGGTGAAGTCGTAGTCGACGAGCCGCCCGAAGTGCTTCTCCAGGAGGTTGACCACGGCGAAGGAGAGGAAGGACGGGACGAGGGCCGTGCCCTTCTTGAAGACGTAGCCGCGGTCCAGGATCGTGCCGATGATCGACGCGTACGTCGACGGGCGGCCGATCTCGCGCTCTTCCAGCTCCTTGACCAGCGACGCCTCGGTGTAGCGGGCCGGGGGCTTGGTGGCGTGGCCGTCGACCGTGATCTCCTCGGCCGTCAGCGCGTCGCCCTGGGCGACCTGCGGCAGCCGGCGCTCGCGGTCGTCCAGCTCGGCGTTCGGGTCGTCGGCGCCCTCGACGTAGGCCTTGAGGAAGCCGTGGAAGGTGATCGTCTTGCCGGAGGCGCTGAACTCGACGTCCCGGCCGTCGGAGGCGGTGCCGCCGATCTTCACGGTGACGCTGTTGCCGGTCGCGTCCTTCATCTGGGAGGCGACGGTCCGCTTCCAGATGAGCTCATAGAGCCTGAACTGGTCGCCGGTCAGACCGGTCTCGGCGGGCGTGCGGAAGCGGTCGCCCGAGGGGCGGATCGCCTCGTGCGCCTCCTGCGCGTTCTTGACCTTGCCGGCGTACGTCCGCGGCTGGGCGGGGAGGTAGTCGGCGCCGTACAGCTGCGTGACCTGGGCGCGGGCGGCGGTGACCGCCGTGTCGCTCAGGGTCGTCGAGTCCGTACGCATGTAGGTGATGTAGCCGTTCTCGTACAGCTTCTGGGCGATCTGCATGGTCGCCTTGGCGCCGAAGCCGAGCTTGCGGCTCGCCTCCTGCTGGAGCGTCGTCGTACGGAACGGGGCGTACGGCGAGCGGCGGTACGGCTTGGACTCGACGGAGCGGACCGCGAAGCGGGTGTTCTCCAGGGCGGCGGCGAGCCCGCGGGCGTTCGCCTCGTCGAGGTGGAGGGTGTTCGCGCTCTTGATCTGCCCCAGCGAGTCGAAGTCGCGGCCCTGGGCGATCCGCCGGCCGTCGACGGTCTGCAGGCGGGCGACCAGCGACGACGGGTCCGACGCGTCACCGGCCCGGCCGGTCGCGAAGGTGCCCGTCAGGTCCCAGTACTCGGCGGAACGGAACGCCATGCGCTCGCGCTCCCGCTCGACGACGAGCCGCGTGGCGACGGACTGCACACGGCCGGCCGACAGCTTCGGCATGACCTTCTTCCAGAGGACCGGCGACACCTCGTAGCCGTAGAGGCGGTCGAGGATGCGGCGGGTCTCCTGGGCGTCGACGAGCTTCTGGTTGAGCTCGCGCGGGTTGGCGACGGCGGCCCGGATCGCGTCCTTGGTGATCTCGTGGAACACCATGCGCTTCACGGGGATCTTCGGCTTGAGGACTTCCTGCAGGTGCCAGGCGATGGCCTCGCCCTCGCGGTCCTCATCGGTGGCGAGGAAGAGTTCGTCGGAGTCCTTCAGCAGGTCCTTGAGCTTCCTGACCTGCGCCTTCTTGTCAGCGTTGACCACATAGATCGGCTGGAAGTCGTGTTCGACGTCGACACCGAGGCGGCGGACCTCACCGGTGTACTTCTCGGGCACCTCCGCGGCGCCGCTGGGAAGGTCGCGAATGTGCCCGACGCTCGCCTCGACGACGTAGCCAGGGCCGAGATAGCCCTTGATCGTCTTCGCCTTGGCAGGCGACTCGACGATGACGAGTCGGCGGCCGCCCTTCGCGGTCTCGCTGGTCGGGGACAACTTCGCTCTTCTCTCCGGTCGACGCTGGGCCTCCCCAGGCCGTGGTCCCGGGGTCGGGGTGTGCTGCATTTCGGTCGTGACGCTGCGGAGTGTGACGGTACCTCCCGCCCCCGTGTCAAACGGGAAAAGCCCGCAACGGCCACTCGAACGGTAACCCGACGAACCCCGTTCCTGCCGCCCGGAGTGTTTACCTGCCCTGATGTGCGCATCCGGAGCGCGATCCCCCGATCAGTCGGGCGGGGGTGCGACCGGGGGCCGGAACCGGCCTCTCACACGTGCGTCAGGCACCATGCCCCGAGAGCGAGGGCGACCACCCCGGCGACGCTCGCCACGGTCGCCGATGCGACGGGGCTCACACCGTGCGCGACGGGCCGGCCGTGCCGGACCCGCGTCGCGGTCCACACCAGCAGACCGGCCCCGAACAGGGCGAACACCATTCCAGCGAAGATCGCCGGCCCGCTCTCCATGGTCCCCGTGCCCCTTTTCTCCAGCTTGCGCGTGTCCAGCCCCCGGGAGGCTGTCACGCGACGGCAGCGGGCAGGCGAACCCGAGGTGAACGGGGAACCGACGGCTCGGCGGTCCCCCGCCCGTGGCTCGTTCCCGTACGGCGTCGGCGGTGATCGCGGGCCCCGTCTCTACGCCGGTTCGAGGAATCCCTGCTCCACCAGCAGCCGGATCTGCGCGGGCGTGCGGTCGCGCAGCGCCACCGGGTCCTCGCCCACCAGCTGGGCGATGGCGTCCAGGATGCGGCCCGCGCTCATGGTGCCGTCGCAGACGCCCGCGAAACCGGCGCCGACGGTGTCGACCCGGGTGGCCCGCCGCATCCCGCGGTTCTGACGCAGGACGACGTGCTCCGGGTCCTCGGCGCCGGGCAAGCCGACCTGCTCCTGGACGACCTCGCCGGCCAGCGTGAAATGGGCTTCGAGCAGGGCCGCGTCGTCGTGTGCGCGCAGGTAGTCGACACGGTCGAAGTACGCGCGCACGGTCTCGCCGAGCGGCTGCTCGATCGGGTGCGGCCATTCCTCGACCACGACGGAGGGCTCGGCGGCCGCGGTCCGGCGCAACGTGATCCAGCCGAAGCCGACGGCCCTGACCTTGCGCGCCTCGAACTCGTCCAGCCAGGCGTCGTAGCGCGCCTGGTAATCGGCCGCGTCGCCCCGGTGGTCGCCCGCGTCCCGCAGCCACAGCTCTGCGTACTGCGTGATGTCCTGCACCTCGCGCTGCACGATCCAGGCGTCGCAGCCGCGCGGCACCCAGGAGCGCAGCCGGTCCGTCCAGTCCTCCCCCTCCACGTGCTGCCAATTGGCGAGGAAGTGCGCGAACCCGCCCTCGTTCAGGCGCTCCCCCGTCTGCTGAACGAGCGAGCGGCACAGATCGTCCCCGCCCATCCCGCCGTCGCGGTAGGTGAGGCGGGCTCCCGGCGAGATCACGAACGGCGGATTGGAGACGATCAGGTCGTACGTCTCGTCGTCGTGGACCGGCTCGTAGAGGGATCCCTCGCGCAGCTCGGCGGCCGGGGCACCGGACAGGGCGAGCGTGAGCGCGGTGATGTGCAGCGCGCGCGGGTTGACGTCGGTCGCCGTCACGCGCGTGGCGTGCGCGGCGGCGTGCAGGGCCTGGATGCCGGAGCCGGTACCGAGGTCCAGGGCCGCGGAGACGGGCGTACGGACGGTGAGGCCGGCGAGGGTCATGGAGGCGCCTCCCACACCGAGGACGACGCCCTGGGCGTGACTGCCGGTACCGCCCGCCCGGCGCGCGCCGTCGCCCCTCCCCGGAGCACCGACGCGCACCCCTCCCGCTCCGCCGACCGCGCAGCCCAGGTCGGAGACGATGAACCAGTCCTCGCCCCCGGGTCCTCCGTACGGCCGTACGTCCACGGTGGCCGCCACCTCGTCGTCACCCGCGCGGACGAGCCATCCGCTCTCCAGGCACGCGTCGACGGGCAGCACCTCCCCCACGCGCGCGTGGAGGACGGGTTGCTGGAGCAGGAACAGCCGTACGAGCAGTTCCAGCGGCGTGTCGCCGCGGGTGGCCCGGAGCGCGGGCACGGTCTCGCTGCGCGACAGCGCCGCGTAGGCGGGGGCGCCGAGCAGCTCCAGCAGTCCGTCGGCGGTGAAGGAGGCTCCGAGCAGGGCGTCCCGCAACCGGGCGGTGACGTCGAGGCGGTCGGCGGAGGGCAGGGGGGACAGGCTGGCGTTACTCACTCCCCCATTGTGGCCCGGAGTCCCGCGCCTCGCTGGAGCCCTGCGCCCGCATCTCGCCGCGTCCTGCGCCCGCACATCGCCGCGGTCCTGCGCCCGCATCCCGCCGGGGCCTTGCGGCCCGCGCCCCGCCCCGGGTCCGTGCGGCGGGAGGTCAGCCGGCCGCGGCCGACGGCGTCACCGAGGCCGACCTGCAGCTGGCCTGCTTGGCCATCGCCTGGCCGACGTCGCCCTCCTCGAGGGTCTTCAGCGCGTCGCTGCCGCTCTTGCTGAGCTTGTTCAGTTCGGTGGCGATGTCCTTGAGGCCATCGGCGAACTTCGCCTGGTCCTTGGTGTCGAGGGCCTCCACCTGCTTCCTCAGGGAGGCGTACGACGAGGAGAGGCCGTTGAGCTCGGCGACCGCGTCCTTCTGCTTCTTCTCGCCGTCCTCGACGTCCGGCGCCCCGGCCTTCTGGACGGCGCCGCCCATCGCCTTGTAGGCGTCGGACATGTCCTGGAACGCCTTGGCGTCGGTCTTCTGGACCTCGTCCGGCGTGCTGTTGTCCGAGGTCTCCTTCTGGATCGCCGCGTTGGCCGCCTCGATCTTCTTGGCCTGCGGCTGCACCCCGTCGCAGACCTCCTTCGCCCAGGAGTCCAGCTTGTCGTTGTCGTCGCTGCTGCTGCTGCATCCCGTCAGCGCCAGTACCAGTACCGCACCGCCGGACAGTGCGGCCGCGAGCTTCTTGTTCACCGGATTGGTCCCTTCCATGGCTCTCGGCCCCGGAACATACACGCCGGACGGGGGACCTCCGCAGGACTAACATCCGTTAAGACCGTATTGCAGCCATTTGCATCAAGAGAGAGAAGGCTCACGGTGGAGGGCGCACACGCGCACGACGCGGGCGTACGACGCGTCAATACGCGGCGTACGCCCGCCATTTGCCCTGCTCCTCCGGGAAGGCTCCCGGCCGGGATCTACGAAACCACCGCCGGGTCGGCCGACTTGGGCTCCTGATCGGCGTCGCCCCCGTCGCCCATGGCGATTCCACGCCGCTTGGAGGCGTAGACCGCCGCGGCGATGACGACGAACGCGACGACGGCGATCCCCACCCGTACGCCGATGCTCTTGTCGGCGCCGTAGGAGAACTTGATGACCGCCGGAGCGATGAGCAGCGCCACCAGGTTCATGACCTTCAGCAGGGGGTTGATCGCCGGGCCGGCGGTGTCCTTGAAGGGGTCGCCGACCGTGTCGCCGATGACGGTGGCGGCGTGGGCCTCACCGCCCTTGCCGCCGTGGTGACCGTCCTCGACGAGCTTCTTGGCGTTGTCCCAGGCACCACCGGAGTTGGCGAGGAACACCGCCATCAGCGTGCCCGCGCCGATCGCGCCCGCCAGGAAGGCACCGAGCGCGCCCACGCCGAGCGTGAACCCGATGAAGATGGGCGCCATCACGGCGAGCAGCCCGGGCGTGGCGAGTTCGCGCAGGGCGTCCCTGGTGCAGATGTCGACGACCTTGCCGTACTCGGGTTTCTCGCTGTAGTCCATGATTCCGGGCCGCTCCCGGAACTGCCGCCGCACCTCGAAGACCACGGCGCCCGCCGACCGCGACACCGCGTTGATCGCCAGCCCCGAGAAGAGGAAGACGACCGCCGCGCCCGCGATGAGCCCGACCAGGTTGTTGGGTTGCGAGATGTCCATCATCAGGCTCATCGGCGCGCCCTCGCCGCTGAGTTTCTCGCCGACGTCCGCCGCGCCGGTGGTGATGGCGTCGCGGTACGACCCGAAGAGGGCCGCGGCGGCGAGTACGGCGGTGGCGATGGCGATGCCCTTGGTGATGGCCTTGGTGGTGTTGCCGACGGCGTCCAGGTCGGTGAGGACCTGGGCGCCGGCGCCCTCGACGTCGCCGGACATCTCGGCGATGCCCTGCGCGTTGTCGGAGACCGGGCCGAAGGTGTCCATGGCGACGATGACACCGACCGTGGTGAGCAGGCCGGTGCCGGCCAGTGCCACGGCGAACAGCGCCAGCATGATGGACGTACCGCCGAGCAGGAACGCCCCGTAGACGCCGAGGCCGATCAAGAGGGCGGTGTAGACGGCGGATTCGAGACCGATCGAGATGCCGGCGAGGACGACGGTGGCGGGGCCGGTGAGGGAGGACTTGCCGATGTCCTTGACGGGGCGTCGGGTGGTCTCGGTGAAGTAGCCGGTGAGTTGCTGGATCAGGGCGGCGAGCACGATGCCGATGGCCACCGCGACGAGTGCGAGGATCCGCGGGTCGCCGTCCCGGCCCGCGATCGCCGCGTCGGTGACGCCGTCCAGGTCGGAGTACTTTCCGGGCAGGTAGACGAAGACGGCCAACGCCACCAGCACCAGGGAGATCACCGCGGAGATGAAGAAGCCCCGGTTGATCGCGCTCATGCCGCTGCGGTCGGACCGTCGGGGTGCCACCGCGAAGATGCCGATCATGGCCGTGACCACGCCGATCGCCGGCACCAGCAGCGGGAACGCCAGTCCCGCGTCGCCGAACGCCACCTTGCCGAGGATCAGCGCGGCCACCAGGGTCACGGCGTACGACTCGAAGAGGTCGGCCGCCATGCCCGCGCAGTCGCCGACGTTGTCGCCCACGTTGTCGGCGATGGTCGCGGCATTGCGCGGATCGTCCTCCGGAATGCCCTGCTCGACCTTGCCGACCAGGTCGGCGCCGACGTCGGCGGCCTTGGTGAAGATGCCACCGCCGACGCGCATGAACATCGCGATCAGCGCGGCGCCGAGGCCGAAGCCCTCCAGGACCTTCGGGGCGTCGGCCGCGTACACCAGCACTACGCAGCAGGCGCCCAGCAGGCCGAGTCCCACCGTGAACATGCCGACCACGCCGCCCGTACGAAAAGCGATCTTCGTTGCTTTGTGCGAGACGAGGGTGAGGTCTTTTTGCGGTTCCCCGGGAGCGGGTGTCGCCTCCCGCGCCGCCGCGGCGACGCGTACGTTGCTGCGCACCGCGAGCCACATGCCGATATAACCGGTGGCCGCCGAGAACGCCGCGCCGATCAGAAAGAAGATCGATCGTCCGGCCCGCTGATTCCAGTCGTCCGCAGGCAGCAGCATGAGCAGAAAGAACACGACGACGGCGAATACGCCGAGCGTGCGGAGCTGCCGGGCCAGGTAGGCGTTCGCGCCTTCCTGGACGGCCGCCGCGATCTTCTTCATGCTGTCGGTTCCCTCGCCCGCCGCGAGCACCTGGCGCACCAGGACGCCCGCGAGCACCAGCGCGGCCAGCGCGACGACCGCGATCACCGCGACCAGGGCACGGTTCGAATCGGTCAGGACGGCGGCTGCGACGGTCGAGGTGTCACCCAGCTGATGAGGGGTGGAAAGCTCCGCCATTCGTCCTCCTTGACGCTTGGACTGAGCTCAAGATGTGGACGGGATTGTAGGTACCGGAACCTGATCAAAACAGTGCACGACAAAAGGAATTGACCTGTCAACCCGAAGGGCCCAGAAGTAGTAATGCCCTTCCGGCATTAGTGGCGATCACCTGGCGTTCGCATTGCCCGTGATCCGTTTTCTTGCACGATCGATCGTGAATGAATTCACTTAACGTCCGTACGGCACCACTGTATGCGTGGGCCTCGCCTTCCGCACATGACGAAGGGCCCTACGAGGCAGGGCCCTTCGAGTGACGTGCGGGTGACTTGCGCGAGGCCCGGTGAGGCCCGGGGTGGGCGCTCCCGGGTGACCGTGGCGGGGGGCCCAGGGCGGCGGGTCCCGGGCCGGTGTCCCGGGCGGGGGGCCTGGGGCGGGGTTCCGGGTGACCGGGGCAGGTGGCCCCAGGGCTGGGGCTGATGGCCCGGAGCCCAGGGGGGTGGGGTGGTCGGAGTCCCGGGAGCCCGGGGGCCCAGGCGGGTGTCAGACCGGCGGCAGTATCGCCGGTGCGGTCGGCCAGGTCATGCGGATCAGTCCGCCGTTCTCGCCGGCCGTGACCTCCACGTCGTCGACGAGTCCGCTGATGACAGCGAGACCCATTTCGTCCTCCTCGGCCTCCGCGTCGTCGACGGGGCCCGGGTTTCCGGCCCCGGGAACCGCGTGCGGCGCCTCGTCGCCGACCTCGATGGAGAACTGCTTCTCCTCCTCGATCAGCGACACCGTGACCGGCGCGGTGATGCCGACGTGCTGATGCAGCCCCACGGCTCGGCTGCAGGCCTCGCCGACGGCGAGCCTGACCTCGTCGAGGACGGCCTCGTCCACTCCGGCCCTGCGTGCCACCGCCGCCGCCACCAGACGAGCGGTGCGGACATGCTCGGGCAGCGCGCTGAAGCGGAGTTCGACGGTGGCCATGCATCCCCCTCGGAACTACGGGCGTGCTTTCGGAGGTCCGGGCCGCCGACGGCCCGGACCTCCCTTGTACTGCTGCGATCCCGGGCCCAGGGGCCCGGGGCCGGTCGTCAGTCGGTGGCCGCCACCGCTTCCTCGACCGAGGTGTGAATGGGGAACACCTTGGTGAGGCCGGTGATACGGAAGATCTTGAGAATGCGCTCCTGGTTGCAGACCAGGCGCAGCGAACCCTCATGGGCACGCACACGCTTCAGTCCGCCGACCAGCACGCCGAGCCCGGTGGAGTCGAGGAAGTCCACGCCCTCCATGTCGACGACGAGGTGGAAACTCCCGTCGTTCACGAGCTCGACCAGCTGCTCTCGCAGCTTGGGCGCGGTGTATACGTCAATTTCGCCACCGACCTCGACGACCGTACGATCGCCGACGGTACGGGTCGACAGGGACAGGTCCACGGATCCTCCAGCACCTTGCTATCGAGCGGTCGTCCCTCGGGACACCTCGGCTTGAAGCCCCCAGGACGGTTCGCCAGCCGCGATGGCATTCAATCACTTACCGGCAGGCGTGCACGACGCCTTGGTCCCATTGTCCGTCACGCCAGTGACAGACTCGGTGCCGATGGCCAAGAATCACCGACCCGATCGACCCCCGGCGGAGCCCGGCTCCCGGCCGGATCCGGGCATGCTCCTGGACCGGCTCGCCGCGGGACCGAGCCGGGCTGCGCGCATCACTCATACGGAGCACTTGCCCCCGCGTGCGGGTCGTCATGCCGCCTGGCCGGACCGGATTCGGCCGGAGGTCGTCACGGCGGTACGGGCCGCGGGCATCGAACATCCCTGGGCCCACCAGGCACGCGTGGCCGAGCACGCCCTGGACGGCGACTCGGTGGTCGTCGCCACCGGCACCGCGTCCGGCAAGTCCCTGGCGTACCTGGTGCCGGTGCTGTCGACGCTCCTGGACGGATCGGAGGCCCCCAACGGGCGTGGCGCCACCGCCCTCTACCTGGCACCGACCAAGGCGCTGGCCGCCGACCAGTGCCGGTCGGTGAAGGAACTTTCACAACCTCTCGGCACATCTGTGCGAACCGCGGTGTACGACGGCGACACGCCGTTCGAGGAACGCGAGTGGATCCGCCAGTACGGCACCTACGTACTGACCAACCCGGACATGCTGCACCGCGGCATCCTGCCGTCCCATCCCCGTTGGTCCGCCTTCCTGAAGTCGCTGAAGTACGTCGTGATCGACGAGTGCCACACCTACCGGGGCGTCTTCGGGTCCCATGTGGCCCAGGTGCTGCGGAGGCTGCGCCGACTGTGTACGCGCTACGGCGCGTCGCCCGTGTTCCTGCTCGCCTCCGCCACCTCCGCCGAGCCCTCTGTCGCGGCCCGGCGGCTCACCGGACTGCCGGTGGTCGAGGTCGCCGACGACGCCTCACCGCGCGGTGAACTGGTGTTCGCCCTCTGGGAGCCACCGCTGACCGACCTGGCGGGCGAGAAGGGCGCGCCGGTCCGCCGCACGGCCACCGCCGAGGCCGCCGACCTGCTCACCGACCTCACCGTGCAGGGCATGCGTTCGATCACCTTCGTCCGGTCCCGGCGCGGCGCCGAGTTGATCTCGGTGATCGCCCAGGAACGCCTGGCCGAGGTCGACCGCTCGCTGGCCCGGCGCGTGGCGGCGTACCGCGGCGGCTACCTCCCCGAGGAGCGCCGCGCCCTGGAACGCGCCCTGCACTCCGGTGACCTCCTCGGCCTCGCGGCGACGAACGCCCTCGAACTCGGCCTCGACATCTCCGGCCTGGACGCCGTGGTGATCGCCGGCTACCCGGGCACTCGGGCCTCCCTGTGGCAGCAGGCGGGCCGGGCGGGACGGTCCGGGCAGGGGGCCCTCGCGGTGCTGGTCGCCCGCGACGATCCGCTGGACACCTTCCTCGTCCACCACCCCGAAGCCCTGTTCGACCAGCCCGTGGAGTCCACGGTCCTCGACCCCGACAACCCCTACGTGCTCGCCCCCCACCTGTGCGCGGCGGCGGCCGAGCTGCCCCTGACCGACGAGGACCTGACGCTGTTCGGCCCCGCCTGCGAGGAGCTGCTCCCCCAGTTGGAGGAAGCCCGGCTGCTGCGCCGCCGGACCCGGGCCTGGCACTGGACGCGCCGGGAGAGAGCCGCCGACCTGACCGACATCCGCGGGGAGGGCGGACGTCCGGTCCAGGTCGTCGAGGCCGGGACGGGCCGGCTGCTGGGCACGGTGGACGCCGGCGCCGCCCACACGACGGTCCACGAGGGCGCCGTCCACCTCCACCAGGGCCGCACGTATCTCGTCCGCTCCCTGGACCTGGAGGACTCCGTCGCGCTGGTCGAGCAGGCCACCCCGTCGTACTCCACGGTCGCCCGCGACACAACGGCGATCTCGGTCCTCGAGACCGACACCGAGGTTCCCTGGGCCGACGGACGCCTGTGCTACGGCTCCGTCGAGGTCACCAACCAGGTGGTCTCCTTCCTGCGTCGGCGCCTCATCACCGGCGAGGTCCTGGGCGAGACCAAACTCGACCTCCCCCCTCGGACGCTGCGCACACGCGCGGTGTGGTGGACGGTCACCGAGGACCAGCTGGACGCGGCCCGGATCAACCCGGAGATCCTCGGCGGGGCCCTGCACGCCGCCGAGCACGCCTCGATCGGCATGCTGCCCCTGTTCGCGACCTGCGACCGCTGGGACATCGGCGGCGTGTCGGTCCCCCTGCACCCGGACACGCTGCTGCCGACGGTCTTCGTGTACGACGGCCACCCGGGCGGCGCCGGTTTCGCCGAGCGCGCCTTCCGCACGGCCCACGACTGGCTCACCGCCACCCGGGAGGCCATCGCCTCCTGCGACTGCGACGCCGGCTGCCCGTCCTGCATCCAGTCCCCCAAGTGCGGCAACGGCAACGAGCCGCTGCACAAGCGGGGCGCCGTACGGCTGCTCACGGTGCTGTTGCGTGGGGCGCCGGAGGGGCCGGGACGGGGTGCGGAGCCGAGGACGGCGCCGGATACGAAGCCGGAGACGGAGACGGGTCCTGCCGCGGGTACGGGGGCGGAGTAGGCGGGAACTCCGCCATGAGCCCCGTCGGCGGGCCCCCGGTCGGCACGGCCCCGGTCGGGACGGTCCCGGTCGGAGCGGCACCGGCCCGGGCGGCATCGGTCGGCGGCACGCCCGTACCCGGGCCTGCCCTCGCCCGGACCTCCGCCGCGAACGGCCCGCGGCCCGAGGCCGCCGTCACGTCCGAGGTCTGCCCAGTGAGCACGCATCGCACCAACCGTGTCCCTTGGGCACGCGCGATCCGGTCCGCCCGGGCACACGCCGCCCTGCCGCCCTCTGCCCAGTGGTCCGCCGCCGCGAGCGCCGCCAGATCGGCACCGCCGGCCGCGCGGTGCCGGACCACGACAGCCTGGCCCAGGGCCAGCACGATGCCGAACACCAGGCACAGGACAGCGATGGCGCCGACGCTCCACACCGTGGCGGACCCCTGGTCGCAGGCGGGGGCGGAGGCGATGCCCGAGCCCTCACCGGGACCGGGGACCGATCCGATGCCGGAACCCGGGTCGATGCCCGAACCCGGGTCGAGGCCCGAACCCGGGTCGAGGCCCGAACCCGGGTCGAGGCCGGAGCCCGAGCCCGAAGCCGAGCCAGGGTCGAGGCCTGCGCCCAAGCCCGCACCTGATCCGGGGCTGGGCCCCGCGGCCGAATCCGAGCCACCGTTGAGGCCGGAGCCCGAGCCCGGGCTGAGGCCCGAGCCCGAGTCTTCTGAGCCGAAGTCGGAGCCTGAGCCAGACCCCGAGCCAGGCACCGAGCCAGGAACAGGCACAGGGGCGGGCTCAGAGGCGGGCTCAGGGCCGGGCTCAGGGCCGGGCCCAGGGTCCTGGGCGGTCGCCGAGCCGAGCGACACATCGTCCCTCATGGCCCCGCCCCCACCGTCTGCTCCACCGAAGCCACGGCCTCCTCCCGTACCTCGAAGGGCAGACCGTGCAAAAACGCCGGTGGCTCGGCCACCACGACCACACGGACGCGGCCCTCCTCCCGCCTGACCGTGACCCGCGCTCCGCGCGGTGCCGCCTGTTCGGTGACCTCGACGACCGCGTCGGCCGGATCCTGCCGGGCCGCCGCACGGGCGCCCGTCCGTGCCGCGTCCACGCACTGGATCTGAGCCGCCACGACAAGCAGCCCGCACACCAGCGCCAGCGCGAACACCACCAGCACCGGCAGCACCACGGCCGTCTCCGCGGTCACGAACCCCCTGTCCGAGCCTCCGCCGAGGCGGTTGCCGGAGCCACTGCCGCAGCCGCTGCCGGTCCCTCGGCGGGATCCCGTCCCCGTTGCCCGCTCACATCCGCGCATCGAGTGCCTGCTTCACGATGCCCTGCAGCTCCGCGCTGACCGCACCGCTCGTCACCACCTTGTAGAGGACCACGGCGAACGCCACCGCCGCGACGATCCCCATCGCGTACTCGGACGTGACCATTCCCGCGTCCCGCCGTGCCGTACGTACCGCTCCGCGCACCCGGGCGCTCAGCCGTGCCCGTACTGCCCGATACACCCGGCACACCTGATACGTCTGATACATCACAACCCCCGTAAGGTCCGTTGTCGTTGCTCGCTCACTCGTTCGTCTCTCACTCGCCCGTGGGCTCGGCGCCCGCACGCTCCGGTCCGTCAGCCACCACCCCCTCCCTCTCCCAGCACGCCGCCCGCAAGGCCGATCACCACCGGCAGCACGCCCACCGCGATGAACGCGGGCAGGAAGCACAGCCCCACCGGAGCGGTGACCATGACGGCCGCCCGGCGGGCCCGGGCCGTCGTGGCGCGAGCCCAGTCGGCACGGGCCTGAGCCGCGAGCCGGGCGACCGGACCGGCCGCGGGCAGGCCGGACACGTCGGCCCGCTCCAGTAGCCGCGCCAGCGGACCGGCGCCCGGAAGCGCGGCCAAGCCGCGCCAGGCACCGCCCGGTTCGCCGCCGAGCCGGACCTCCGCCGCACCGTGCCCCAACGCGTCCCCGACGGGTCCGCCCAGGGCGTCGCCCACCGCCTGGGCCGCCGCCACCGGACCGGCACCAGCCGCGATGCAGGCCGCCAGCAGATCGGCTGCCAGCGGCAGTTGGCGAGCGGCGTCCGCGGCCACGGCCTCCGCCGTTTCCGTCCCGGAGGCCGACCGCCGGGAGCGCCAACGCCACAGCACTGCCGCGCCCACCAGCCCCACCACGGCGCCGGCGACACCCCCGACCAGAGCCCACCCCGCACCCACCGTGCCCACCAGCGGCAGCCCTCCGCGGACGGCGTCCAGCAGCTCGGCACGCCGTGGGGTGGCGCGGGCCGGTTCGGGGGCCAGCAGCCCGGTGAGCCGCCTGCGCACCGTCCGCTCCCGCCGCACGGCTCCCAACCCGCGCGCCAGCCATCCGGCGACCAGCACCGCCCCTGCCCACACCACGGACCAGAGCCCGTGGACCACGTCCCCGTTCACGACACCGACTCCGCTCCACGCACGATCCGCGACACCCACCACACGCCCAGGCCCTCCAGGAACCCGCCGGCCAGCAGGCAGCCCAACCCGGCCCCGGTGTGCAGCAGGACGCGCAACGGGTCGGAACCGAGGGCGACTCCGAGCAGGAGGCCCAGGACCGGCAGGCCGGCGAGTATCACCGCCGTGGCGCGAGCACCCGCCAACTGGGCTCGCAGGTCGGAGCGCTGATCACGTTCGGCGCGCAGTGCGCCCTCCAGCCGGTCGAGCCCGGCCGCGAGACCGGCACCCTGGTCGACGGCGACCCGCCAGCACGCCGCGAGCCCCCGCAGCCCCTCGGCACCCGGTTGCCGCGCCGCCGCCGCGAGCGCTCCAGGGACGTCCCCACCGAACCGGGCCGCCGCCAGCACCGCCGCCTGGGCGTCACCGAGCCCTCCGGAGTCGTGCGCCGCACACAGCAGTGCCTCGCCCGGCTGCCGTCCCGCCCGCACCTCCCCGGCGAGCACCCCGCACAGCGCGATCACCGCGTCCTGCCGGCACTCCCGGGCCCGCCGCGCGCGGCCTGCGAGCCGTGTCCGGCGCAGCACCGGCACCCCGGCCGCACCCGCGACGACCGGCAGCACCGAATTGCCCAGTACCGCCAGCGCCACCCCGACCGTCAACGACCACCACTCGGGCCTCAGCCGGCCGCGGACGCACCGCAGCCTGTCCGTCACCAGGCGCACGGTGGGCGGTCCGGTACCGGCCGTCCCGCCGTCGGCGAGCACCCGTCGCGCACGCCGCGCCCCGGAGTGCCACCCGCTCCCGGCCAGCCACGCCGCCGTCGCCAGACAGACAAGGGCCACACCCGTCGACAGCTCACCCGTCCCCGTCACCTGTACGCCTCCCGTCCGTCGGCGCGCGCCTCGAGACCGCCACCGCGCAGCAGCTCCCGCAATCGGTCCCAACCGCGCTCGGCCACGAAGGCCTCCGTGCCCCACCGCAGCGCGGGCACCGCCCGCACCAGCCCCGCCGGGTCGCGCTCCAGTACGTGCACCTCGGCGATCCGGCGCCGTCCGGTTCGGTCCCGTACCAGGTGCAGGACCACCGAGAGCGCCGCCGCAAGCTGACTGTGCAGGGCCGCCCGATCGAGGCCTGCGGCCGTACCGAGTGCCTCCAGCCGGGCCGGTACGTCGGCAGCGGCGTTGGCGTGCACCGTCCCGCAGCCGCTGTGACCGGTGTTCAGTGCCGCCAGCAAGTGGGCGACTTCGGCGCCGCGCACCTCGCCGACGACGAGCATGTCCGGGCGCATGCGCAGTGCCTGCCGAACCAGGTCCTCCAGGGTGACGAGGCCCGCGGCCTCCTGGTTGGCGGGCCTGGTCTCCAGACGGACCACGTGCGGGTGGTCCGGCCGCAGTTCCGCCGAGTCCTCGGCGAGGACGATGCGTTCGTCCGGCCCGACGAGCCCCAGCAACGCACTCAGCAGCGTCGTCTTTCCGCTGCCGGTACCGCCGCTGACCAGGAAGGACAGCCGTGCTCCCAGCAGCGCGCGCAGGACGCGGTCGCCACCGGGCGGCACGGTGCCCGCCGCCGCCAGTTCGTCGAGCGTGAACGCACGCGGCCGTACCACCCGCAGCGACAGACTCGTGCAACCGACGGAGACCGGTGGCAGTACCGCGTGCAGCCGGGTGCCGTCGGGCAGCCGGGCGTCCACCCACGGCCGGGCGTCGTCGAGCCGGCGCCCGGCGACTGCGGCGAGGCGCTGCGCGAGTCGCCGTACGGCACCGGCGTCCGGGAAGGAAACCGTCGTCAGCTCCAGGCCGCCGCCCCGGTCCACCCAGACCCGGTCCGAGGCGGACACCAGGACGTCGGTCACCGTGGGGTCGGCGAGCAGCGGTTCCAGCGGTCCGCTGCCGACGAGCTCCGACCTCAGTTGCTCGGCGGCACCGAGGATCTCGGCGTCCCCGAGCACCCGCCCCTGCTCCCGAAGGGCCTGCGCCACGCGAGCGGGCGTCGGCTCGGCCCCACTCTCGGCAAGCCATCGCCGGACACCGTCGAGCATCCCGGGAGCGGGGCCCGGGTCTCTCACGGAAGCCGGTGCCGGAGGGCGCCCGTACGCCGGTTCCGGAAGCCGCCCGGACACCAGTGCCGGAAGCCGCCCGGACGCCAGTGCCGGAAGCCGCCCGGACGCCAGTGCCGGAAGCCGCCCGGACGCCAGTGCCGGAGGCCGCCCGGACGCCGGTCCCCGAAGCCGCCCGTAGACAGCCGTCGAAAGCCGCCCCGCGGTCCGCCCCCCGGTCCGCCCCGTAGGCCGCCCACTGGCCGTCGCGGAGGTCGCTCCGGCGGCCGATCCCGAGCGCTCCCCTGGCACGGGTCCCGGGGACCACCCGGAGTCCGGTCCCGAGGGCCAGCCGCAGTCCCGTCCCGGGGCCACCTGGGAAACCGCTCCCGAGCGCCCGCCCGAAACCGGTCCCGAGGAGGGGCTCTCGGTGTCCGGTCCCGAGGCGGACCCCCCGGCGTCCGGTCCCGAGGCGGACCCCCCGGCGTCCGGTCCCGAAGCCACCCGGGAAGCCGATCCGGAGGACGTCCGTGAGGCCCAGCGCGGGGCCACCCGCCCGGTCGGTCCTGCGTCCGTCCCGGGAAGCCGGTGGCTCGGTGTCTGCGCCCCTCCCGCGGTCGGTCCTCCGCATCCTCCGGGAACCCCGCGCGGCAATTGCGCGTCGGCGGGCTCCGGTGCCGCACCGGAGCCCGTCCCCCCGGGCACCGGGGAGGTCGACACGACCGCGGACTCCCCGGCGCCCGGCTCCGTGCACCCGGCTCCGGTCCTCTCGGCCGGCACGCCACCACTCGGCATGCCGCCACCCGCTCCCGCGAGGTCCACAGGCGCCCTCATGCCGCCCCACCCGTCTCCGCCAGCGCCCGCTCCCAGAACTCCCGGCAGAAACGCGCGAGCGGCCCTCGTGCGGACGTGCCCGGGGGGCGCCTGCTCTCGGTGGCGCGCAGGAGCCCGGGCTCGACGGGCACCTCACCGACCAGGGGCAGTCCGAGCAGCCGGGCCACCTCGCGGTCGTCGAGCCCGGAGGCGTACGGCCCGCGCACCGCGACACGGAGGTCGCGCAGGACCATGCCGACCGCTGCGGCCACCCGGTCCGCCGCCGCGACGGCCCGCAGTTCGGCCGGGACGAGGAGGAGGCCGACGTCGAGCTGGGCGAGGACTTCGGCGACGCCGTCGTCGATCCGGCGCGGCAGGTCGACGACGACCGTGCCGCCCCTGCGCCGCGCCGCCGCGAGCACCGCCCGTACGGCTTGGGCCGGCACTGTGACGCGGTCCCCCCGGTCCCAGCTGAGTACCCGCAACGAGTGCAGCTCGGGCAGTGACTCCTCCAGGGCGCCGCCGCCGACCCGTCCTCGCGAGGCCGCGAACGCGGGCCACCTCAGCCCCTCGGCCGTCTCGCCCCCCAGGAGGACGTCGAGGCCGCCGCCCAGCGGATCGGCGTCCACGAGGAGGCTGCGCATCCCCTGGCGCGCGGAGGTGACGGCGAGCGCACAGGCCAGTGTCGACGCTCCGGCGCCGCCCCGACCGCCGATGACGCCGACGGTGAGCGCGGGCCGGCCGACGCCTTCGGCGACGTCGGCGATGCGGTCGACCAGCCACTGCTCGCCGTCGGGCAGCATCAGGACGTGGTCGGCGCCGATCTCGACGGCCCGCTGCCAGACCCCCGAATCGTCCTGGTCACGGCCCACGAGGACCACCCCTCGTCTCCGCACGGCTCCGCGCACACGCCGCGCGGCGTCGTCGCCGACGAGGACGAGCGGCGCGGCTTCCCAGCTGCCCCGCCCTCCGGAGGCGGCCCGTACCGACGGCACCGAGTGGTGCACCTCCGGCGTGGCACCGGCCGCCGCGCACAGACGCAACAGGTCGTCGAGCAGTTCGGTGTCCTCGGTGACGATCAACGGCCCGCTCCGCCGCTCCTCGGCGGCAGGCGGCGGGTCGTCGAAAATGGTTCCGGTCATGACGTGCGTCCCCCTTCGCTGCGACTTCCGCGGTCGCGCCCGACATCCGTGGCTGCCTCGCGGGGCCCTCGCGGCCCCGCGATTCGCAATCGCGTGAAGAACCGGAAACCGGTTCTCACGTGAACGGCCGACGTGAACGCCCGATGTGAACACCGACTTGTACGTCGGCTCGAACTTCGGTCGATCCCGGCCATACGCGTCCTGCAAACAGAACCGGCCGTAGAACTCGGCGCGGCCCGGACGCATGGGAAACACGGTGCAGCGATCCGGGAAATCGTGTGGATCTTGGTCAAAAACTGTGGACAACTCGACGGTTGTGAATATCGCTCCCACAAACCGAGGAGCCTCGCCCCTCCCCCCCTCCACCCCACCCACACATCCCGGAGAGCAGTGCGGCGACTACCGTCCGTCATGAGTCAGGGGCATGACACTTCACGTCCGGCACCGTCACGGCACACGGCCCTGGAACATGAGATGAGCAGAAAAACCCACCCGGACATGCGACGACCCCCGCCGGGGGGGAGAGCGGGGGTCGTCTCCACGGCCGACTCGGGGGGGGGAGGAGTCGGACCGGGTTAGCACGGTCGCGAACGATCCGTGACTTCCATGGTGTACCCGAGAGCCATCTCAGGCAAACCCACGCGCCCCACCTTACGCCGAATGGGCTGCGCCTATGCTCGGGGTCGTGGAAAACCACTCCGTGCCGCACTCCATGCCCCGCGCTGCCGCCTTCTTCGACCTGGACAAGACGGTCATTGCGAAGTCGAGCACACTCACGTTCAGCAAGTCGTTCTACCAAGGCGGGCTGATCAACCGCAGGGCTGTCTTGCGTACCGCATACGCCCAGTTCGTGTTCCTCGCGGGTGGAGCCGACCACGACCAGATGGAGCGGATGCGCGAGTACCTCTCCGCACTGTGCCGCGGCTGGAACGTGCAGCTGGTCAAGGAACTCGTCGCCGAGACCCTGCACGACCTGATCGACCCGATCATCTACGACGAGGCCGCCTCCCTGATCGAGGAGCACCACACCGCCGGCCGGGACGTCGTGATCGTCTCCACGTCGGGCGCCGAGGTCGTCGAACCCATCGGCGAGCTGCTCGGCGCCGACCGCGTGGTGGCGACCCGCATGATCGTGGGCGACGACGGCTGTTTCACGGGAGAAGTGGAGTACTACGCGTACGGCCCGACCAAGGCGGAGGCGATCCGCGAGCTGGCCGCGTCCGAGGGGTACGACCTGGCCCGCTGCTACGCCTACAGCGACTCGGTGACCGACCTGCCGATGCTGGAGTCCGTCGGCCACCCCCACGCGGTGAACCCGGACCGGGCCCTGCGCCGCGAGGCTCTCGCGCGCGAGTGGCCGATTCTCGACTTCCATCGTCCGGTACGGCTCAAGCAACGGATCCGGGGCTTCTCCGTACCGCCGCGCCCGGCGCTCGTGGCCGCCGCCGCGGTGGGCGCCGCGGCGGCCACCGCGGGTCTCGTCTGGTACGCGAGCCGGCGGCGGTCCGCCGCGGTCCGGCCCGGCAGACGCCCTTTCACCCGCGTATGAGCGGGAAAGTAAAGAAGTGCAGCGTGCCCTTCCGCTTGCCCCGGGCCAGGAGTACAAAGGACTCAGCGGCCCGCGAGACCAAGGACATCCGAAAGGATCACCTCAGAACCGCATTTGGCCCCACGGACCGAGCACGGACATCGGGCACCCACGCGACGTCGACCCGTCGATTACGGGCCAGCCGCACCAGGTGACGGGCGAAGTTCCCGACCTGATGGGCACATATCGAGGACGCCTGGTAACCCGGTGGTCGTGCCAGCGGCGGTACGAGTACTCGTACCGCCGCATTTCCGTCCCGCCCGGCACGCCGCGCGCCTGACACGGCTCCGGGACCCCTGCTCCTCGGCCCTGAGACGACTCCCGGGGTCGGCCCTGAGACGACTCCCGGGGGCTCCCCGCCCCTCGGCGCAGCCCGCGTTCCTACGCGGCCCCGCGCTGGAGCGCCTCGCACACCGCCGTCGACTCGCGCGCGCCCAGCTCGACCGCCCTGCCGCAGTGGGCGATCCACGCGGACACCCCCTCCGGGGTCGCGGAGACGTAGCCGTCCAGCGCCGTCAGGTAGGCGGCGCGCCCGAGCTCGGCATGGCCGACCTCGGCGGGGCAGACGGATTTGGGATCGAGGCCGCTGTTGATCAGGACGATGCGCGCGGCCGCGCGCGCGACTAGGCCGTTGTGCGAGGTGAAGGGACGCAGCGCCAGCAGCTCACCGTGCACGACGGCAGCGGTCACCAGCGCCGGCGCGGAACCGCCCGCCATGACCAGCCCGGCCAGGCCGTCCAGGCGGCCGTGCGCCTCCTCGGCGCCCGGCAGCGGCAGCCGGACCAGCGGCTCGTCCACCGGCTCGCCCTTCTGGCGGGGCCGTCCCACCTGATCGGACTTGGCCGCGGCCGCAACCAGGTGCAGCCGGGCCAGCACCCGCAGCGGAGACTGCCGCCAGACGGACAGCAGCTGTCCCGCCTCGGCGGTCAACCGCAGGGCCGCACCCACCGCACGTGCCTCGTCGTCACCGCTGAAGTCGGTCCGCCTGCGCACCTCCTCCAGCGCCCAGTCCGCCCCGGACAGCGCCGCCGAGCCCCGGGCGCCGCGCAGTGCGGCCTCGGAGGTGATCTCGTTGCTGCGGCGCCGCATGATCCGGTGGCCGTACACCCGGTCCACGGCCTTGCGCACGGACTCCACGGACTCGGCCACGCCGGGCAGTGCACCGAGCGCCGCGAGCGGATCAGCGGTCGCGCCTGTCGTACTCATGAGTACGACCCTACGCATCCCGACGCCACACCCCACGAATGAGTGGTCTTCTTCACGTGCGCCTGGGACCGCGTACCACGTACAGCCATCACATCACTACTCTTGGTGAACATGAAAATTGCTTTCGTCGGGAAGGGCGGCAGCGGCAAGACCACGCTGTCCTCCCTGTTCGTCCGTCATCTCGTCGCCACCGGTGCGCCCGTCGTCGCGGTCGACGCCGACATCAACCAGCACCTGGGGGCCGCGCTGGGGCTCGACGAGGAGGAGGCGGCCTCGTTGCCCGCGATGGGTGACCATCTCCCGCTGATCAAGGACTACCTGCGCGGGACCAACCCGCGCATCCCCTCCGCGAAAAAGATGATCAAGACGACTCCGCCCGGCGACGGCTCGCGTCTGCTGCGGTTGTGCGAGGACAACCCGGTCTACGACGCCTGCGCCCGGCCGGTGGAACTCGACGGCGGGGCCGTCCGTTTGATGGTCACCGGGCCCTTCACCGACGCCGATCTGGGAGTCGCCTGCTACCACTCCAAGACGGGAGCGGTGGAGCTGTGCCTGAACCACCTGGTCGACGGCCGTGACGAGTACGTCGTGGTCGACATGACCGCGGGCTCGGACTCCTTCGCCTCCGGCATGTTCACCCGTTTCGACATCACGTTCCTCGTCGCCGAGCCGACCCGCAAGGGGGTCTCCGTCTACCGCCAGTACAAGGAGTACGCCCGCGACTTCGGCGTCACCCTGAAGGTCGTCGGCAACAAGGTGCAGGGGCGGGACGACCTCGACTTCCTCCGCGAACAGGTCGGAAGCGACCTGCTGGTGGCCGTCGGGCACTCGGACTGGGTGCGCGCCATGGAGAAGGGCCGGCCGCCCCGGTTCGAGCTCCTGGAGGAGCCCAACCGCCGTGCGCTGCACACCCTGCACACGGCCGTCACCGCGACCTACGAGCTGCGGGACTGGGCGCGCTACACGCGCCAGATGGCCCACTTCCACCTGAAGAACGCCCGCAGCTGGGGCAACGAGCTCACCGGGGACGACCTGGCAGCGCAGATCGACCCCGGCTTCGTCCTCGGCGAGGGTGTCTCCGCGCCGGTGTGACGGCACCCTCGCCACCCCCACCACCGCTGCCGCCGCCCTCACCTCTTCCACCGGGTACAGCCTCGGCGACCCCACGCCCACCGCCACCGGCGGAACCACCGCCTCCGCCGCGCCGCCTCCGCCGGGCCCGGTTCCCACGCCGGACAGCGGCCCCACGCTCCACCGGGCCCGCTCCCCTGCCGACTCCCCCGCCGGCTCCGCCGGAACGGTCAGTGCTTGGCGGCCGGCGCCCCCGGCACGCCCTTCGGCGCCGGTGCGGGACCGGCCGCGAGGAAGGACGCCCAGCCCTTCTTCGGGGCCTCACCGACGTCCAGCGTGCGCAGCTTCTTCAGAACCTTGGGGTCCTGGGCGTCCAGCCAGTCCACGAGCTGCCGGAAGGAGACGCAGCGCACCTCGTCCTTGGTGCACACCTCCTCGACGACCTCCTCGACGGCACGCATGTAGGTACCGCCGTTCCAGGACTCGAAATGGTTGCCGATGATCAGGGGCGCCCGATTGCCGTCGTAGGCCCGCCGGAAGCCCTGAAGCAGGCCGTCGCGCATCTGGTCGCCCCAGAGCTCGTGCTTGGCGGGGTCGCCCTGCGTCGTGGTGCCCGACTGGTTGACCATGAAGTTGTAGTCCATGGTGAGCTGCTCGAAGGTGTGCCCGGGGAACGGCACCAGCTGCATCGACACGTCCCACAGCCCCTGCTTCTTCTTCGGCCAGACCTGGTTGTTCACTCCGCTGCTGTCGTAGCGGAAGCCCATCTCCCCGGCGGCCCGCACGAAGTTCTCCTGGCCTTCCAGACACGGGGTGCGGGCCCCGATCAGCTCTTTGTCGTAGTCGAAGGGGAGGGGCGCCGCGTTCTTCATCCCGGTGTTGGTCTTCCAGGTCTTCACGAACTGCTTGGCCTGCCGGATCTCCTGCTTCCACTCCTCGACGGACCACTCGCCGACGCCGCCGCCGCTGCCGCAGAAGTGACCGTTGAAGTGGGTGCCGATCTCGTTGCCCTCCAGCCACGCCAGTCGCAGCTGCTCGACGGTGTCGGCGATGCCCTGCTCGTCGTTGAAGCCGATGTCGGAGCGGCCCGGGGAGTGCTGCGGCGGCCGGTACAGATCCCGCTTCTCCTCCGGCAGCATGTACACGCCGCTGAGGAAGTACGTCATCGTCGCGTCGTTCTCCTTGGCCACTTCACGGAAGTGGGAGAACAGCCGCTGGCTGTCCTCGCCCGCGCCGTCCCAGGAGAACACCACGAACTGCGGGGGCCGCCGGCCGGGCTTGAGGCGTTCGGGTACGGGAAGATGCGGCTGGGCCCCGGTGTACGCGGTCGAACCGTCACCGATCAGCCGGACCGTGTTCTCGGGTGCGGGCGCCGCTTTCCCCTTCTCCTTCCGCGGACCGTTCGTCCCTTCGCCGGAACCGGAGCCGCTGCCGATCGCGCAACCGGCGAGCGACGCGGCGCAGACCGCGGCGGCGATCGCGGTACGCGCGGCGATCCTGTGGGTGGCGGCCATGTTCCGCCCACCTTCTTCCTTCTCTCGGGCCAACGCCGACGAGGCGATGTCGGGTGCTGAGCCGGGATGTGCCGTCAGCGCCGTCAAGGTGGCACGAAAGCGAGAAGGAATTAGTACGACAAGCCGATGAAATAACCCATTCACTCTCTTGAGCGGCCTATTACTCCATTTGCGCTAAAAATCTATGCCGTCCCTTTACTCTGCATTACGATCCGTTTACCGAGCGCGACGATTGAGCGCTCGGCGAGTGCTCGGTGAGTGCTCGGCATCCCGCCGTGACCCACGGCCGCGACCGTCCCCGCCCAGCGGTGGACCCACCATGACCGCGACCGCGCAGCCCCGGAGGAGACGGGAAACATGTCAGCCTGCGTACCCGCCCGGGCCGATTCGGCCCGAACCAAGCACGTCCATCCGCCCCACAGCCCACCGCCCCACGGCCCCCGGCGCTTCCGCGTCGCGGGCGCCGACCTGTCGGCCTCGATCGCGGTCTTCCTGATCGCCCTGCCGCTCTCCCTCGGGATCGCCCTCGCCACCGGCGCCCCCCTCCAGGCCGGCCTCGTCGCGGCCGCGGTGGGCGGGATCGTCGTCGGACGGCTCGGCGGCTGCCCACTCCAGGTCAGCGGTCCCGCCGCCGGACTCACCGTGGTCACCGCCGACCTCATCGTGCGCTACGGATGGCGTACGACCTGTGCCATCACCGTGCTCGCCGGACTCGCCCAGCTGGGCCTCGGCTGCCTGCGCGTGGCACGCTCCGCGCTCGCCGTCAGCCCCGCCATCGTGCACGGCATGCTCGCCGGCATCGGCGTCACCATCGCCGTCGCCCAGCTGCACATCGTCCTCGGCGGCACCCCGCAGAGCTCCGTGCCCGACAATCTGCGGGCCCTGCCCGCCCAGTTGGCGAGCCCGAGACCGGCGGACCTGGCGGTGAGCCTGCTGACCCTGACCCTGCTGATGCTCTGGCCGCGGGTTCCCGGCCGGGCCGGGCAGCTCCTGGGCAAGGTCCCCGCCGCCCTGGTCGCCGTCGCCGGTGCCACCGTGGTCGCGGCCCTCGCCGGGCTCCGCCTGCCCAAGGTCGACCTGCCGTCCTGGAGCAGCCACGCCCTGGCCACGCTGCCCGACGGCCCGGTGCTCGGCCTCGTCGCCGCCGTCCTCACCACCACCCTGGTGTGCAGTGTGCAGTCCCTGCTCGGCGCGGTCGCCGTGGACAAACTGGTCGCCGCCCGGCCGGGTCTGAGCGGCCGGGTGAAACGCTCCGACCTCGACCGCGAGCTGCTCGGGCAGGGCGCCGCCAACATCGTCTCCGGATCGCTCGGCGGACTGCCCATCGCCGGTGTGGCCGTGCGCAGTTCGGCGAACGTGGGCGCGGGCGCCGTCAGCCGGAACTCCACGATGCTGCACGGCGTTCTCGTAGTGGTCGCCGCACTGCTGATGGTCCCGGCCCTGGAGTTCATCCCGCTCGCCGCACTCGCCTCCCTGGTCATGTCCGTCGGCCTCAGAATGGTGTCCCTGAACCACATCCGCACGGTGACCCGCCACCGCGAGGCGCTGGTCTACGCGGTCACCACCTGCGGCGTGGTGTTCTTCGGCGTCCTGGAGGGCGTCGCGCTGGGCATCGCCGTGGCCGTCGGCGTCGCCCTGCACCGCCTGTCCCGCACCCGGATCACGCATGACGAGACGGAAGGAGTCCATCATGTCCACGTCCGGGGCCAGTTGACGTTCCTCGCCGTGCCGAGACTCAGCCGGGTCCTGCACCACGTCCCCCAGGGAGCCGACACCGTCGTGGAGCTGGACGGGTCGTTCATGGACCACGCGGCGTACGAGACGCTGCAGGACTGGCAGAAGACGCACACCGCGCAGGGCGGCTCCGTCGACATCACCGGCCGCCGTCCCGGCACCCGCATCTCCGAACCGGCCGATGCGGACGGCTGCCGTTGCCGCCCCTGGACACCCTGGCGCAACCACCAGTGCGAGCGCCCGCAGCCGGCGCCCCCGCCCGGCACCGGCCGGCAGGACGGCACCGGAGAGCCGTCCGGGCCGATCACCGGCCCGAGCGGCACCGACGGTCCGGCCAGCCGCACCGGGCCCGGTGGCCCAGGCGGGCCCACCGGATCCAGCGGACGGGAACTGGCGCGTGGCATCAGCGCGTTCCAGCGCAACACCGCCCCGCTGGTACGCGGCGAACTGGCCCGGCTGGCCCGTGAGGGACAGCAGCCCTCCCAGCTGTTCCTCACCTGCGCCGACTCGCGGGTGGTCACCTCGATGATCACCTCCAGCGGCCCCGGTGACCTCTTCGTCGTGCGCAACGTGGGCAACTTCGTGCCGCTGCCCGGCGAGGAGAGCGGAGACGATTCGGTGGCCGCCGCGATCGAGTACGCGGTGGACATCCTGAAGGTGCGGTCCCTCACGGTGTGCGGACACTCCGGGTGCGGGGCCATGCAGGCACTGCTCAGCGCCGAGCCCGGGGGTGCGGGGACGCCGCTCAAGCGGTGGCTGCGGCACGGGCTGCCGAGCCTGGAGCGCATGCCCGAGGACGAGAGTGCCCGGCCCCGGCTGGCCGGACGCCGCCCCACCGACGCGGCCGAGCAGCTCTGCCTGGCCAACGTGGTCCAGCAGCTGGAGCACCTGCGCGCCCACGACGCGGTGTCCCGGGCCCTGCGCTCCGGCGAGCTGGAACTGCACGGCATGTACTTCCACGTGGGCGAGGCCCAGGCGTACCTGCTCTCCGAGGACGCCGAGGACGCGGTGTTCGAGCTGGTCCTCGAGACCGACCTGACCGCCTGAGCCGTACAGGGAGCCGGGGCGCGGGAGTGTGAGCGTCGTAACAGACGCTGAACCCCGCGCCGCCGGCGTCCGTGGGTACTGATGACCACTGGCCACGAGGACGAACGACCACCAGACAGGTCTAAACCAATTGTCCGTCGACCCTTGTCATCGGCCCCCCGGGTCTGATGAGCTGTGGCCTGGGACACAACGGACAACCCTGAGAACGGGAGATGTCGTGAGCAACGAATCCTTGGCCAACCTGCTCAAGGAAGAGCGCAGGTTCGCGCCCCCCGCCGACCTGGCCGCCAACGCCAACGTCACGGCGGAGGCGTACGAACAGGCCAAGGCTGACCGGCTCGGCTTCTGGGCCGAACAGGCCCGCCGGCTGACCTGGGCCGAGGAGCCGACCGAGACCCTCGACTGGTCGAACCCGCCGTTCGCCAAGTGGTTCAAGGACGGCACGCTGAACGTCGCCTACAACTGCGTGGACCGGCACGTGGAGGCCGGAAACGGCGACCGCGTCGCCATCCACTTCGAGGGCGAGCCCGGCGACAGCCGCGCCCTCACCTACGCCCAGCTCAAGGACGAGGTGTCCAAGGCCGCCAACGCCCTGCTGGAACTGGGCGTGCAGAAGGGCGACCGGGTCGCCGTCTACATGCCGATGATCCCCGAGACGGCGATCGCGATGCTGGCCTGCGCCCGGATCGGCGCGGCCCACTCGGTCGTCTTCGGCGGTTTCTCCTCGGACGCCCTCGCCACCCGCATCCAGGACGCCGACGCCCGCGTCGTCATCACCTCCGACGGCGGCTACCGGCGCGGCAAGCCGTCCGCCCTCAAGCCCGCCGTCGACGAGGCCGTCGAGCGCGCCGGCACCGTCGAGCACGTCCTCGTGGTCCGCCGCACCGGCCAGGACGTCGCCTGGGACGACTCCCGCGACAAGTGGTGGCACGAGACCGTCGAGCGCCAGTCCGCCGAGCACACGCCGGAGGCGTTCGACGCCGAGCACCCGCTGTTCATCCTGTACACGTCCGGCACGACGGGCAAGCCCAAGGGCATCCTGCACACCTCCGGCGGCTACCTCACGCAGACGGCGTACACGCACTGGGCCGTCTTCGACCTCAAGCCGGAGAGCGACGTCTACTGGTGCACCGCCGACGTCGGCTGGGTCACCGGCCACTCGTACATCGTCTACGGCCCGCTCGCCAACGGCGCCACGCAGGTCATGTACGAGGGCACCCCGGACACCCCGCACCAGGGCCGGTTCTGGGAGATCGTGCAGAAGTACAAGGTCTCCGTCCTCTACACCGCGCCCACCGCGATCCGGACGTTCATGAAGTGGGGCGACGACATCCCCGCGAAGTTCGACCTGTCCTCCCTGCGCGTCCTCGGCTCGGTCGGCGAGCCGATCAACCCCGAGGCGTGGATCTGGTACCGCAAGAACATCGGCGCGGACGCCGCCCCGGTCGTCGACACCTGGTGGCAGACCGAGACCGGCGCCATGATGATCAGCCCGCTGCCCGGCGTCACCGACGCCAAGCCGGGCTCCGCCCAGCGCGCGCTGCCCGGCATCTGTGCCACCGTCGTCGACGACGAGGCCAACGAGGTCCCGGACGGCGGTGGCGGCTACCTGGTCCTCACCGAGCCGTGGCCGTCGATGCTGCGCACCATCTGGGGCGACGACCAGCGGTTCATCGACACGTACTGGTCGCGTTTCGAGGGCAAGTACTTCGCCGGCGACGGCGCCAAGAAGGACGACGACGGCGACATCTGGCTGCTGGGCCGCGTCGACGACGTGATGCTGGTCTCCGGGCACAACATCTCCACCACCGAGGTCGAGTCGGCGCTGGTCTCCCACCCGTCGGTCGCCGAGGCGGCCGTGGTCGGCGCGGCGGACGAGACGACCGGGCAGGCCATCGTGGCCTTCGTGATCCTGCGCGGCACGGCGGCGGAGACCGAGGACCTGGTCGCCGACCTGCGGAACCACGTCGGCACCACCCTCGGCCCGATCGCCAAGCCCAAGCGGATCCTGCCGGTGGCCGAGCTGCCGAAGACCCGCTCCGGCAAGATCATGCGGCGCCTGCTGCGTGACGTGGCGGAGAACCGCCAGCTCGGGGACGTCACCACCCTGACCGACTCCACCGTCATGGACCTCATCCAGACGCAGCTCCCCGCGGCGCCCAGCGAGGACTGAACCGCCTGCTCCGAGGGCACCCGGCGAGACACCCGCCGGGTGCCCTTTTGGCGGGTGCCGCACCGATACGTCACGTTACGCACCGTCACGGAGATCACCCGGCGTCCTCGCCGCAGGTTAGGTAGGCTAAAAAGCAGGTAAGAAATTCAACAAGATCCTCAAGGTCCTCGGGACAAGACCCTCGGGGCACGTCCCTCGAAACGATGACCTCGAAGATCCTCATGGTGCGCCGGGAAGTCTGGTCGGCATGTGTTCTGTGCTGCCCATCGACCGGAGGTCCTCCCCGTGCCCGCGCCCCGCACCCCCCGCAAAGTCTTCGGACGCCTGTCCCTCCCGGAGCGCACCTACGTCGCGGACGCGCTGCGCACCGAGACCGTCGGCGGCGTCCTGCTCCTCGTCGCCGCCGTCGCCGCGCTGGTGTGGGCGAACATACCGGCGCTGAGCGACAGCTACGAGAGCGTCAGCCACTTCCACTTCGGCCCCGCGGCCCTCGGCCTGGACCTGTCGGTAGCGCACTGGGCGGCGGACGGACTGCTCGCGATCTTCTTCTTCGTGGCCGGCATCGAGCTCAAGCGCGAACTCGTCGCCGGTGACCTGAAGGACCCGAAGGCCGCCGCCCTCCCGGTGGTGGCGGCGCTGTGCGGCATGGCCGTACCCGCGCTGGTCTACACGGTCACCACCGCCTCCGGCGGCGGCTCCCTGGCCGGCTGGGCCGTACCCACCGCCACCGACATCGCCTTCGCGCTCGCCGTACTCGCCGTCATCGGCACGTCCCTGCCGAGCGCCCTGCGCGCCTTCCTGCTGACGCTCGCCGTCGTCGACGACCTGTTCGCCATCCTGATCATCGCCGTCTTCTTCACCGAGTCGATCAACCTCGCCGCGCTCGGCGGCGCGGTCGCCGGTCTCGTCGTCTTCTGGCTGCTGCTCCGCAAGGGCGTCCGCGGCTGGTACCTGTACGTCCCGCTCGGCCTCGTGATCTGGGGGCTGATGTACAACAGCGGCGTCCACGCCACCATCGCCGGCGTCGCGATGGGCCTGATGCTGCGCTGCCACACCCGTGAGGGCGAGCGGCACTCCCCCGGCGAGCACATCGAGCACCTCGTACGTCCTCTGTCGGCGGGCCTGGCCGTACCGCTGTTCGCGCTGTTCAGCGCGGGTGTCGCGCTGTCGGGCGGTGCGCTCGCCGACGTGTTCACCAAGCCGGAGACCCTCGGTGTCGTGCTCGGGCTGGTCGTCGGCAAGACCCTGGGCATCTTCGGCGGCACCTGGCTGACGGCGCGCTTCACCCGGGCCTCGCTCAGCGACGAGCTCGCATGGGCCGACGTGTTCGCGGTGGCGACCCTGGCCGGCATCGGGTTCACCGTCTCGCTGCTCATCGGCGAGCTGGCCTTCGAAGGCGACGCGGCGATGACGAGCGAGGTCAAGGCCGCCGTCCTCGCCGGCTCCCTCATCGCGGCGGCCGTGGCGACCGTGCTGCTGAAGATACGGAACGCCAAGTACCGCAAGCTGATCGCGGAGGAGGAGCGCGACGACGACCTCAGCGGCGTCCCCGACATCTACGAGGAGGACGACCCCGCGTACCACCTGCGCGTGGCCGCGGTCTACGAGAAGAAGGCCGCCGAGCACCGCCGGATCGCCGAGGAGATGGAGTCGGCGCGGCTTGCCGAAGTGCCGGGCGGGGCAGGCGATGAGGGCGACGGTCCGGCATGATCTGACGAGACGGTACAAAAGACGGACCGTACGCCGTCGGGCCGCCGTAGTCAGGCAGTACTCGACCGCCACGGAACCGTACGCAGATGAGCCAGCAGAAGAGGGAGACCGCGATGAGCGCACCCGACGGCAGCCCGGTCGGCACCGAACGCAGCATCGGCCAGCTGTTCGCCTCGGCGACCACCGAATTGTCGGCGCTCGTGCACGACGAGATCGCGCTGGCCAAGGCGCAGCTGAGGCAGGACGTCAAGCGCGGGGCGACGAGCGGCGGCGCGTTCTCGCTGGCCGGGGCCGTCCTGGTGTTCTCGCTGCCGATGCTGAGCTTCGCACTGGCCTACGGCATCCGGACCTGGAGCGGCTGGAATCTCGCGGTCTGCTTCCTGCTGTCCTTCGCGGCGAACGTCCTCGTGGCGGCCCTCCTCGCGCTGATCGGCATCGTCTTCGCGAAGAAGGCCAAGAAGGGCCGCGGCCCGCAGAAGGTCGCCGCCTCGGTGAAGCAGTCGGCGGGCGTGCTGCAGAACGCCAAGCCGCACCCGCGGCCGGAGCTGCCCGCGGACCGGTCCCCCGAAGCCATCGAGGCTGTGGCACGCTCGTCCTCATGACGGACCCCGCCACTCCTATGGGCCAACCCCCATCGGCGCAGCATCCCACCTCGGTCGTACGGCTCGGTGTCCCGGGCGGGCGCGAGGTGACCCACCGGGACGTCGCCGCCAACGGCGCCCGCTTCCACATCGCGGAGCTGGGTGACGGACCCCTGGTTCTGCTGCTGCACGGCTTCCCCCAGTTCTGGTGGACCTGGCGGCACCAACTGGTGGCCCTCGCGGACGCCGGTTTCCGCGCGGTCGCCATGGACCTGCGCGGCGTCGGCGGCAGCGACCGCACCCCGCGCGGCTACGACCCGGCAGGCCTCGCCCTCGACATCACCGGCGTGGTCCGCTCGCTCGGCGAGCCGGACGCCGCGCTGGTCGGCCACGACCTGGGCGGTTACCTCGCCTGGACGGCCGCCGCGATGCGGCCCAAGCTCGTGCGGCGGCTCGCGGTCTCGTCGATGCCGCACCCCCGGCGCTGGCGCTCGGCCATGCTCGGGGACGTCCGGCAGACCCGGGCGGGTTCCTACGTCTGGGGGTTCCAGCGCCCCTGGGTCCCCGAGCGCCAACTGACCGCGGACGACGGCGCGCTGGTCGGCCGTCTGCTCCACGACTGGTCGGGGCCGCGACCACTGGACGACGAGGCGGTGGAGGCCTACCGCCGTGCCATGTGCATCCCCTCCACGGCGCACTGCTCGGTCGAGCCGTACCGCTGGATGGTGCGTTCCCTGGCCCGTCCCGACGGCATCCAGTTCTACCGCCGCATGAAGCGGCCGGTGCGTGTGCCGACCCTGCATCTGCACGGCTCGCTGGACCCCGTGATGCGGACCCGGAGCGCGGCCGGGTCGGGCCGGTACGTCGAAGCACCGTACCGCTGGCGGCTGTTCGACGGTCTCGGGCACTTTCCGCACGAAGAGGACCCGGCCGCCTTCTCCACCGAACTGATCAACTGGCTGAAGGACCCCGAACCCGATCGGTGACCGAGGTGACCGATCGGTGACCGGACGACCACGTGCGGCACGCACGTCAGAACGCTTGTCCTATGAACGGCCACTTGCCCGGCGCATAGGCCAATTGGAGGCCCCGAGAACGGTTATCGACCTTGGGGCGGGGGCACACGTCGGGGTATGGGCTGGACGCACGACTACAGTGACGTAGCACGCGACGGCCGCTCCACGAGCGGCGTAAGCACCCACCGGCGAGGAGGCACCCCGCAACTGGCGGGGGCGGACCTACGGGTGGGCATCCCGCGCATTCTGCGCCGCCGGGCCCGCTGGGTCTCCGTGCGCCTGCGCCATCCACGCGGCGCGAGCTGACACCCGCGAGCCGAGCTGACACCCGCGAGCCGGTACCCGGCGGCCGCCCCGCGAGCTGACACCCCGCGACACGCGCGCCGCCGAACCCCGGGTTCCTAGAGCGCGCAGTCGTCGCTGTCCACCTGCTGGTTCGCGGTGCGGCCCTTGGCGATGTCCTCGCGGATCTCGTCCACGGTGAGCGCGTAACCGGTCTCGGAGTCGTCCAGGGACTTGGCGAACACCACGCCGTAGACCTCGCCCTCCGGGGTGAGCAGCGGGCCGCCGGAGTTGCCCTGACGGACCGTCGCGAACAGCGAGTAGACGTCGCGGTGCACGGTGCCGCGGTGGTAGATGTCCGGACCGTTGGCCGTGATGCGCCCGCGCACGCGCGCGGCGCGGACGTCGTACGCCCCGTTCTCGGGGAAGCCCGCGACGATCGCGCCGTCGTCGCGGCTCGCGTCCTCGTCCGAGAACCGCAGCGCGGGTGCCTTCAGCTCCGGTACGTCGAGTACGGCGACGTCGCGCCGCCAGTCGTAGAGGACGACCGTCGCGTCGTACTTCCTGCCCTCGCCGCCTATCTGCACCGTGGGCTCGTCCACGCCTCCCACGACGTGGGCGTTGGTCATGACACGGCGCTCGTCGAAGACGAAGCCGGTGCCCTCCAGGACCTTGCCGCACCCGGTGGCGGTGCCCATGACCTTGACGATGGAACGCTTGGCGCGGGCCGCGACCTGACTGCCGGCCAGCGCCGGGTCGGGCGCCTGGACGTCGGGGATCTGCTCGTTGGAGAACGGGCTGAAGACCTGCGGGAAGCCGTTCTGCGCGAGGACGGAGGAGAAGTTCGTGAACCACGAGTCGGCCCGTGCGGGCAGCGCCCTGGAGACGCCCTGCAGCACCGTGGAGCTGCGGACCTCCTTGCCGAGCGTCGGCAGCGTGGTGCCGGCCAGTGCCGAGCCGATCAGCCAGGCGACCAGGAGCATCGCCACGACGTTGACGAGGGCACCGCCGGTGGCGTCCAGAGCGCGGGCCGGGGACCAGGTGATGTACCGGCGGAGCTTGCTCCCGAGGTGGGTGGTCAGCGCCTGGCCGACGGACGCGCAGACGATGACGACGACGATCGCGACGACGGCGGCGGTCGTACTCACCTCCGCGTGGTCCGTCAGGACGTCCCAGAGGACCGGTAGCAGATAGACGGCGACGAGACCGCCGCCGAGGAAACCGATCACCGACAGGATGCCGACCACGAAACCCTGGCGGTAGCCGACGATCGCGAACCAGACGGCGGCCAGCAGCAACAGGATGTCCAGCACGTTCACCGATTCAAGCCCCGCCTCGTCGTCGTACGCTCACACCGGTCACCCTGTCATGACCGCCGGTCCAGCGGGACCTGCTTCTCCCTGTCCCAGGGCCGCTCCCAGCCCGCGAAGTGCAGCAACCGGTCGATGATGCCGGCGGTGAAGCCCCAGACGAGCGCCGATTCGACCAGGAACGCCGGACCGCGATGGCCCAGGGGATGGACGGCGGTGACTCTGTTGGCGGGGTCCGTGAGATCGGCCACGGGGACGGTGAAGACCCGCGCGGTCTCGTTGGGGTCGACGACGCCGACCGGGGTGGGCTCGCGCCACCAGGCCAGCACCGGGGAGACGACGAAGCCGCTGACCGGGATGTAGAGCTTGGGCAGGACGCCGAAGATCTGCACGCCGGCCGGGTCGAGCCCGGTTTCCTCCTCCGCCTCGCGCAGGGCGGCCCGCAGCGGCCCGTCGCCCTGGGGGTCACCGTCCTCGGGGTCGAGGGCGCCGCCCGGGAAGGCCGGCTGACCGGCGTGGGAGCGCAGGGTGCCGGCCCGCTCCATGAGCAGCAGCTCCGGGCCGCGCCCGCCGTCGCCGTCGCCGTCGCCGAACAGGATCAGGACGGCGGACTGGCGTCCGGCACCGTCCTCCGGCGGCAGGAAGCGGCTCAGCTGTCCGGGCTGCACCGTCTCGACGGCCCGCACCACCGGATCCAGCCAGCCGGGCAGGCCCTCCTTGCTGAGGATCCCGCCCCGCGTATGCCCCTGCGTGTCGCTCGCCCGTGTCATCGCCACCCCCGTCCTGCCGATATCAACGCCCGACGCCCCCGAGATCGTTCCGTGAGACCGTTCCGTCACCCGGCCCCCAGCGCAGGTGCCGGGGTACCGCCCGCGTCCAGGTACGCCTGCGGCGGGTTCAGGCGCTGGCCCGGGAACCCGCCCTTCTCGTACTTCAGCAGCTTCTTCGCCTTCTCCGCGTCCGTCTCGCCCTCGCCGTACGCCGGGCAGAGCGGTGCGATGGGGCAGGCCCCGCAGGCGGGCTTGCGGGCGTGGCAGATCCGGCGGCCGTGCCAGATCACGTGGTGCGAGAGGTCCGTCCAGTCGCTCTTGGGGAAGAGCGCGCCGACGGCGGCCTCGATCTTGTCCGGGTCGGTCTCGCCGGTCCACTGCCACCGGCGCACCAGACGCTGGAAATGGGTGTCCACGGTGATACCGGGGCGGCCGAACGCGTTGCCGAGGACGACGAAGGCCGTCTTGCGGCCGACGCCGGGCAGTTTGACGAGGTCCTCGAGACGTCCGGGGACCTCACCGCCGAAGTCCTCCACCAGGGCCTTGGACAGCCCTATGACCGACTTGGTCTTGGCCCGGAAGAAGCCGGTCGGGCGCAGGATCTCCTCGACCTCCTCGGGATCGGCGGCGGCCAGGTCCTCGGGGGTCGGGTACCTGGCGAAGAGGGCGGGCGTCGTCTGGTTGACGCGCAGGTCGGTGGTCTGGGCGGACAGCACCGTGGCCACGACCAGCTGGAACGGGTTCTCGAAGTCCAGCTCCGGATGCGCGTACGGGTAGACCTCGGCGAGCTCGCGGTTGATACGGCGGGCGCGGCGGACCAGCGCCGTGCGCGACTCGCCGCCCGGCGTCTCCGGGGCGACGGTCTTCGCCGGGGCCACGCCCTTGACGGCGGCGGTGGCCCTCTTGGGGACGACGGCGGGCTTCTTGGCGGGCGCCTGCTTCTTCACGGGCGCCGGGGCCCTGCCCGAGGCCGCCTTCCTCGCGGGCGCGGTCCTCTTCGCGGGCGCGGTCTTCCTCGCGGGCGCGGTCTTCCTCGCGGACGCGGTCTTCCTGGCGGGCGCCGTCTTCCTCGCGGGCGCCGGGTCGTTCTCGGGTGCCGGGTCGTTCTCGGCGTTCATCTCCACGGCACCCTTCTCCTCAGTCACCCTCTTGGCAGGCGTCGCCCTCTTTGTCGCTCTCGCCGTTTTCCTACCGCCATCGGGGCCCTGTTCGCCCACGGCGGAATCGCGACGTACACCCACCCGCGCAGCCCCCTCGGCCTGTGCTCTCACCGGCGATTTGGACACCCGGCCAGCCTACGGCCCGGCACCGACATCTGCCCCGGACCCCGAAGATCGGCGTCCAATTGGACCCCTGCCGCGTACCCCAGGACACCAGTGCGGCATCCTTGTGACAGATCACACTGTTTGGACTGTCCGGCAAAATGGGCACCACGGACCCCTGGTACACCGGGGGAACAAGATCCTCTGAGCCGGTCGACAAGGAGAGAACTCGTGGACGACGTTCTGCGGCGCAACCCGCTCTTCGCGGCGCTCGACGACGAGCAATCCGCGGAGCTCCGCGCCTCCATGAGTGAGGTGACCCTCGCCCGCGGCGACACACTGTTCCACGAGGGGGACCCCGGAGACCGCCTCTACGTGGTCACCGAGGGCAAGGTCAAGCTCCACCGCACGTCCCCCGACGGGCGCGAGAACATGCTGGCCGTCGTCGGCCCCAGCGAGCTGATCGGCGAACTGTCGCTCTTCGACCCGGGCCCGCGCACGGCCACCGGCACCGCGCTGACCGAGGTCAAGCTGCTCGCCCTCGGCCACGGCGACCTCCAGCCCTGGCTGAACGTCCGCCCCGAGGTGGCCACCGCCCTGCTCCGCGCCGTCGCGCGCCGCCTGCGCAAGACCAACGACGCCATGTCCGACCTCGTCTTCTCGGACGTTCCCGGCCGTGTCGCCCGCGCCCTGCTGGACCTGTCCCGCCGCTTCGGCGTGCAGTCCGAGGAGGGCATCCACGTCGTGCACGACCTGACGCAGGAGGAGCTGGCCCAGCTGGTCGGCGCGTCCCGCGAGACGGTCAACAAGGCACTGGCGGACTTCGCCCAGCGCGGCTGGCTCCGCCTGGAGGCCCGCGCGGTGATCCTGCTGGACGTGGAGCGGCTGGCCAAGCGCTCCCGCTGACCGGCCCCGGCCGGCACGCCCCGATCGGGCACACCGCTCGGGCAGCCCTCGCTCCGGGCCGGAATCACTCCGGGCCGGTTTCAGCCGGGCAGCCCAGGGTCCGGCGGCCCTCGGTCCGGCAGGCCTCGGCCCGGCAGGGTCCGGCAGGCCTCAGTCGGGCAGCTGGATGAGCCCGTGCTCGCCCAGGTACTCCAGCTGTGCCCGCACCGACAGTTCCGCCGCCGGCCACAGCGAACGGTCGACGTCCGCGTACACGTGGGCGACGACCTCGCCCGGCGTCCGGTAGCCGTCCTCCACGGCCGTCTCGACCTGGGCGAGGCGGTGGGCGCGGTGGGCGAGGTAGTACTCCACGGCGCCCTGGGCGTCGTCCAGGACGGGGCCGTGGCCCGGGAGCACCGTGTGCACCCCGTCGTCGGCCGTGAGCGACCTGAGCCTGCGCAGGGAGTCCAGGTAGTCGCCGAGGCGGCCGTCGGGATGGGCCACCATCGTCGTACCGCGGCCCAGGATCGTGTCCCCCGTCAGGACCGCCCGGTCCGCCGGGAGATGGAAGCACAGGGAGTCGGCCGTGTGCCCGGGGGTCGGCACGACCCTCAGTTCCAGGCCGCCGACCTCGATCACGTCACCGGCGGCCAGCCCCTCGTCGCCCAGCCGCAGCGCCGGGTCCAGGGCCCGTACGTTCGTCCGCGTCAGCTCGGCGAAGCGCGCGGCGCCCTCCGCGTGATCCGGGTGACCGTGCGTCAGGAGCGTCAGCGCGACGCGCTTGCCCGCCCGCTCCGCGGCGTCGACGACGTTCCGCAGGTGCGTGTCGTCCAGCGGGCCCGGGTCGACCACGACGGCCAGGCCGGAGTCCGGCTCGGCGAGGATCCAGGTGTTCGTCCCGTCCAGGGTCATCGCGGAGGCGTTCGGCGCGAGGACGTTCACCGCGCGCGCGGTGGCCGGCCCCGAGAGAACGCCGCCCCGCGGCTGGCCGGGCAGTGCTGCTGCGTCCGTCATGCGAGGGCTCCCCCGGTCGGGTCGGAAGGTGTCGCCGGCGCCTGCGCCGCGCTCGGCACGTGCTTGGTGAACTCGTCGTGCCCCGGCCAGGAGAGCACGATCTCGTCGCCGGCCAGCCGCGCCTGGGCCAGGACGGGTGTCATGTCGCGGCCCCGAGCCGACGCGAGCGCCTCGGCCGCCGTACCGCACTCCGCGAGGCCGCGCAGGGTCGCGATGGTCGGCGGCATCATCAGCAGCTCGCCCTTGTCGTACCCGGCCGCGGCCTCGGCAGGGGTGATCCACACCGTGCGGTCGGCCTCCGTGGAGGCGTTGCGGGTGCGCTGCCCCTCGGGGAGGGCGGCCACGAAGAACCACGTGTCGTAGCGCCGGGACTCGAACTCCGGGGTGATCCAGCGGGCCCAGGCGCCCAGCAGGTCGGAGCGCAGAACGAGGCCCCGGCGGTCCAGGAACTCCGCGAAGGACAGCTCACGGCCCACCAGGGCGGCCCTGTCCTGCTCCCAGTACGCGCCCGTCGTGTCACCGACCACCGAGTCGCCGGCCGGCCCGGCGAGCAGGACGCCCGCCTCCTCGTACGTCTCGCGTACGGCCGCGCAGACGATCGCCTGGGCGCCCGCCTCGTCGACCCCGAGCCGGTCCGCCCACCACGCGCGCGGGGGGCCCGCCCAGCCGATGTCGCGGTCGTCGTCGCGCGGGTCGACCCCGCCGCCCGGGTAGGCGTACGCACCCCCGGCGAACGCCATGGAGGTGCGGCGGCGCAGCATGTGCACGGCGGGGCCGGTACCGGTGCCGGTGTCCTTGAGGAGCATGACGGTGGCCGCGCGCTTCGGGGCGACCGGGGTGAGGGTTCCGGCCGCCAGCGCGCGGATGCGGTCCGGCCACTCCGGGGGGTACCACTGCCCGTTCGCCCGGACGCTCGCCTGGTCATTCGCCTGGACATTCGTCTGACCGTTCGCCATGGCCGGAGGCTATCCGGTGACGGGCGGATGTTCGAGTGGCCGCCGGGCCGGAGGGCGCCGGAAGAGGCCCGCGCCGGCGGTCAGCCGGGAAGGGCGGCCAGCCATTCGGTGAGCAGCCGGTTCGTCTCCTCGGGGCGCTCCTGCTGGAGCCAGTGGCCGCAGCCGCCGAGGAGGTGGGAGGCGGTCAGGCCGGGCAGGGTGGCCGGGTACGCCTCGATCGCGTCGGACAGCCAGGTGGTGGAGGCGTCCCGGTCGCCGCCGAGGAAGAGGGAGGGCTGGGTGAGCGGGGCGCCCTGGTGGGCGGCCATGTCGGCCCAGTCGCGGTCCATGTTGCGGTAGCGGTTGAGGGCGCCGGTCAGACCGGTGCGCTCGAACTCCCCGGCGTAGACGTCCAGGTCCTCCTCGGTCAGCCAGGACGGCAGCGGGCCGTCCGGGAACCGGTCGCGCATCCTGCCGCCGGGGGCGACGAAGTGCGGGTCGGGCGCCTCCGGGGCGGGCATGGTGTCGCCGGACAGGGCGGCGTAGAGGCCGGCGAGCCAGCCGCGCACGTCGGGCTCGATCTCGGACTCGGCACGGCCCGGTTCCTGGAAGTAGGAGACGTAGAACTCCTGCCCGGCGAAGGGGCCGGCGGGGTCGCTCATGCCGGCGAAGACGTCGCTGGGCTTCGGGCCGCCCGGCGGGGTGTACGGCACGCTCAGCAGGCCGACCGCGCGGAACACGTCGGGCCGCAGCAGCGCGGAGTGCGCGGCGATGTTCGCACCCCAGTCGTGACCGATGATCACAGCGGACCGCTCGCCCAGCGCCTCCACCACAGCGACGTTGTCCGCCACCAGGTCGAGCATCCGGTACGCCTCCACCGCGTCGGGCCGGGAGGAGCGGCCGTAGCCGCGCACGTCGACGGCGACGGCGCGGAAGCCTGCGGCGGCCAGCGCGGGGAGCTGGTGGCGCCAGGAGTACCAGGACTCGGGGAAGCCGTGGACGAGCAGGACCAGCGGTCCGCTGCCCTGCTCCACCAGGTGGATCCGGCCGGCCGGACCGGGCACCAGGCGGTGGACCGGCTGAACGGCTGACCCGTGGACCGGCTGGGAGGCCGCCCCGTCGGCGGACTGCTGGCCGTCGGGCACGGATGGCTGGGGCATGGGCATGGGCATGGCTCCTCCTGGCACGTGCGGTCGGTCCGGTGCCGGCGCGGGCCAGGGCCGGCACCGGGCCGGTTCCCGCTCCGCACGGAGCACCGGAAGCGATCCTGCGGGCGCGTGGCCGGCGAGGCGAGGTTTCTTGCCAGGCCGGCAACGCACCGCGGCCCCGTGGGGCGCCGGGCGGTCAATGCCGCCCGTACGGGGCCGTCCTACGCCTGGACGAGCTCCACCTGGACCTCGACCTCCACCGGCGCGTCCAGCGGCAGTACGGCCACGCCGACCGCGCTGCGGGCGTGGACGCCCTTGTCGCCGAGCACCTCGCCGAGCAGTTCGCTGGCACCGTTGATCACGGCCGGCTGGCCGGTGAAGTCGGACGCGGACGCGACGAAGCCGACGACCTTCACCACGCGCGCGACGCGGTCGAGGTCACCGGCGACGGACTTCACGGCGGCCAGGGCGTTCAGCGCGCAGACGCGTGCCAGCTCCTTGGCCTCCTCCGGGGTGACCTCGGCACCCACCTTGCCGGTGACCGGGAGCTTGCCCTCCACCATGGGCAGCTGGCCGGAGGTGTACACGTACGGGCCGGACTGCACCGCCGGCTGGTAGGCGGCCAGCGGCGGAACGACCTCGGGCAGCGTCAGACCGAGGTCGGCCAGCTTCGCCTCGACGGCGCTCACGCCTGCTTCTCCCGCTTCAGGTAGGCCACGAGCTGCTCGGGGTTGTTCGGCCCGGGCACGACCTGGACGAGCTCCCAGCCGTCCTCGCCCCAGGTGTCCAGAATCTGCTTCGTGGCATGGACGAGCAGCGGCACGGTTGCGTATTCCCACTTGGTCATGTGGCCGACTCTAGCCGTTGCCCGGGACGCCTCGGCGGGCCGACCGCGACGACGTTGTCCACAGCCCCGGGCGTACTCGGCGCGCGGACTGGTTACGCTCGAATACGTGAGCAGGCTCCAGGTCGTCAGTGGCAAGGGCGGAACCGGCAAGACCACGGTGGCCGCGGCCCTCGCGCTGGCCCTGGCCACCGAGGGGAAGCGCGCGCTTCTCGTCGAGGTCGAGGGCCGCCAGGGCATCGCGCAGCTCTTCGAGACGGAAGCGCTGCCTTATGAGGAGCGGAAGATCGCCGTCGCTCCCGGGGGCGGGGAGGTGTACGCCCTGGCCATCGACCCCGAACTGGCACTTCTGGACTACCTCCAGATGTTCTACAAACTGGGCAGTGCCGGGCGGGCCCTGAAGAAGCTCGGCGCGATCGACTTCGCGACCACCATCGCGCCGGGTGTCAGGGACGTCCTGCTGACCGGCAAGGCGTGCGAGGCGGTGCGGCGCAAGGACAGGAGCGGGCGGTTCGCGTACGACTACGTGGTCATGGACGCCCCGCCGACCGGGCGCATCACGCGGTTCCTCAACGTCAACGACGAGGTGGCCGGCCTCGCGAAGGTCGGGCCGATACACCATCAGGCGCAGGCCGTGATGCGGGTGCTGAAGTCCCGGGAGACCGCCGTGCACCTGGTGACGCTGCTGGAGGAGATGCCGGTCCAGGAGACCGCGGACGGCATCGCCGAGCTGCGGTCGGCGCGCCTTCCGGTGGGGCGGGTCATGGTCAACATGGTCCGGCCCGAGGTGCTGGACGCGACCGCCCTGGACCTCGTACGGAGCACGCCGCGTACGGCACTCGCCCGCTCCCTGTCGGGGGCCGGGCTCGGCGGGGCGCGGCGGGGCGGACACGCCGAGCGGCTGGTGGACCCCCTGCTGGCGCAGGCCGAGGAGTACGCCGAGCGGTACACGCTGGAGCAGGAGCAGCGGACCGTCCTCGGCGAGCTGGGCCTGCCGCTGCACGAACTCCCGCTGCTCGCCGAGGGCATGGACCTGGCGGGCCTGTACGAACTCGCCACCGAGCTGCGGAAGCAGGGGATCGCATGAGTCCGGACCCGGCCCGCCACCAGGAGGGCGCGCGGCGCCTGACACCCGCGCGGACGCTCGACGTCGACCCTCTGCTGGAGGACCCGGAAACCCGCATCGTGGTGTGCTGCGGGTCGGGCGGGGTCGGCAAGACGACCACTGCGGCGGCCCTCGGCCTGCGCGCGGCCGAGCGCGGCCGCAAGGTGGTCGTCCTCACCATCGACCCGGCCCGGCGGCTCGCCCAGTCCATGGGCATCGACTCGCTCGACAACACCCCGCGCCGGGTCAAGGGCGTCGACGACTCGGCGGGCGGTGAGCTGCACGCCATGATGCTCGACATGAAGCGCACGTTCGACGAGATCGTCGAGGCGCACGCGGATCCGGAGCGGGCGGCGGCGATCCTGGGCAACCCCTTCTACCAGTCGCTCTCGGCGGGCTTCGCGGGCACGCAGGAGTACATGGCGATGGAGAAGCTGGGGCAGCTGCGGGCGAGGGACGAGTGGGACCTCATCGTCGTCGACACCCCGCCGTCCCGGTCGGCGCTGGACTTCCTGGACGCCCCCAAGCGTCTGGGGTCCTTCCTGGACGGCAAGCTGATCCGCGTCCTGCTGGCCCCGGCGAAGGTCGGCGGCCGGGCCGGCATGAAGTTCCTGAACGTCGGCATGTCGATGATGACGGGCGTTCTGGGGAAGGTGCTGGGCGGGCAGTTCCTGAAGGACGTGCAGACCTTCGTGGCCGCGATGGACTCGATGTTCGGCGGGTTCCGTACGCGCGCGGACGCGACGTACAAGCTGCTGCAGGCGCCCGGGACGGCGTTCCTGGTGGTCGCGGCCCCGGAGCGGGACGCACTGCGTGAGGCCGCGTACTTCGTGGAGCGGCTGGCGGCCGAGGACATGCCGCTCGCCGGCCTGGTGCTCAACCGGGTCCATGGCAGCGGCGCCGACCGGTTGTCGGCCGAGCGGGCGCTCGCCGCCGCGGAAAATCTTGAGGAACCCCGCATTGTGGATCAGGACGGCGGGAAAGCTCGAGTTCGTAACTCTCCTGAAACGCACGGCAGTTCAGGCTCTCCCGAGCCCGACCTTGTCGAACCTGACCTTGTCGAGCGCGACTCTTCCGAGCCCGCGCCCCAACCCCAAACCCAAACCGAGGCCAAGTCCGATCCCGAATCCAAGGCCGACCCCGACCCCGACCCTGATCCCGACCCCGGTCCGAAGCCTGAGCACTCTCCCGAGGCTCCCGGCACACCGGATCAGTCCGTCGACCAGCTCACCGCGGGCCTGCTGCGGCTGCACGCGGACCGTATGCATCTGCTCGCCCGCGAGCAGCGCACGCGTGACCGCTTCACCGCGCGTCATCCCGAGGTGGCGGTCACCGAAGTGGCCGCGCTGCCGGGCGACGTGCACGACCTCGCGGGGCTGCGGGACATCGGCGTCCGTCTCGCGACGGACCGGCCCGAGCTGCCCGGGACGGGTGCTTGATCCAGCCGCGGCGTCCGAACCGGAGCACTCGAACGCCACGCCCGGACGACACGCCCGGACGACACGCCTGAACCGAGGCGCCGCCGGAGGAGCTCCCGGGCCGGCTCAGCCCACGGCCGCCACGTAGTTCTCGTAGATCTCTTCGTCGTCGAGAGGCATGATGCCGGCCCCTCGCTCGTACTCCGTCCGCGCCGTCTCCAGCAGACGGCGCCAGGAGGTGACGGTGGGCCGCCGGCGCAGCAGTGCGCGGCGTTCCCGCTCCGTCATGCCTCCCCATACGCCGAACTCGACGCGGTTGTCGAGCGCGTCGGCCAGGCACTCGGTACGCACCGGGCATCCGGTGCACACCGCCTTGGCCCTGTTCTGCGCTGCTCCCTGAACGAACAGTTCGTCCGGATCGGTAGTGCGGCAGGCGGCCTGCGCACTCCAGTCGGTTACCCAGCCCATACCGGCGCCGTCCTCTCCCGAATCGAGGCTCCCCCACGGCGGCAGCGGCATATTCACCGCCGCCAGTTGAGGACGTTACGGAAGGCGGGCACAGCGCAACACCCCCTTCGGGCCCAATCTTGAATGGCCCGAACGGACTATGGGTAAGCGGCAGATCACCCGGGGGAGTGAGCTGGCGACATGCGTGATTATCCCGGCATTCGGGTCATGCCTACTACGCCACAACGGACACCGGCTGACACACGAGGCGGATTCGGACGCGCATCCCGCACGCCGTGGCACGCGCCCGTAGACACCAACGCGCCCCCAGCGGGGCCCTTCAGAAAAAAGTCGAGCGGATCCGGAACGATTCGGGGTCGCCGGACGTATTGATACGTGGCCTCACTGCTGTGACAGTTGAGTGCAGCTTAGGCCAAGGCATAGACGCGTGTCCGGCGAATGAGAACGTAGACACCTCGCGTCGCTGTGCCGTCGAGCCGGTCGGCCGTGGGGGCCGGGGGCTTCGAACAGTACCGACCGGGCTTGGAGAGAACCCCGGCATGGTGATGGCACGGCACTGGTACTCCTCGTCGCCCGTCGTGGACGGGCACCCGCTCCTGGCTGAGCCGGGCTTCTGGCCTGCGTACTTGGCGGACCTGGCCGAGGGGTTCGCGCCGGGCCCGGCGCCTGCGGATGTCACAGTCTGGTACTCGAACGCTCCGGGGAACACCCGCTCCGGCGGATCGTTCACAACTACGGATTAGGCTGCCTCCATGCCAAAGAAGCGCTCGGGCGGTGGTCTGTCGCCAACGCAGCAGGCCGCCAAGTTCCTCGGTGTCAGTGTCCTCGCGGGAGCCGTGCTGGCCGGCATCGCGTTGCCAGCGGTGGGCGCGCTGGGCCTGGCGGCCAAGGGGTCGGTGGAGAGTTTCGACGCACTCCCGGCCAACCTGAAGACTCCCCCGCTGAGCCAGCGCACCTCCATCCTCGACGCCGACGGCGGCACCATCGCCACGGTGTACTCGCGCGACCGCACGGTGGTCGACCTGAAGGACATCTCGCCGTACATGCAGAAGGCGATCGTCGCCATCGAGGACTCTCGTTTCTACGAGCACGGCGCGGTCGACCTCAAGGGCGTACTGCGCGCGCTCAACAAGAACGCGCGCAGCGGCGGGGTGTCCGAGGGCGCGTCCACGCTCACGCAGCAGTACGTCAAGAACGTCTTCGTGGAAGAGGCCGGCGACGACCCGACGCTGGTCGCCCAGGCCACCCAGCAGACCCTCGGCCGCAAGATCCGCGAGCTGAAGCTCGCCATCCAGGTCGAGGAGGAACTGGGCAAGAAGCAGATCCTCGAGAACTACCTGAACATCACGTTCTTCGGCCAGCAGGCCTACGGCGTCGAGGCGGCCTCCCGGCGCTACTTCTCGAAGTCCGCCAAGGACCTCGAACTCCAGGAGGCCGCTCTCCTGGCCGGCATCGTCCAGTCGCCCAGCCGGTACGACCCGGTCAACGACGAGGCGGAGGCCACCGAGCGGCGCAACACCGTGCTGCAGCGCATGGCCCAGGTCGGTGACATCTCCCAGGCGGAGGCCGACAAGGCCCAGGCGGCACCGCTCGGGCTGAAGGTCAGCCGGCCCAAGAACGGGTGCATCACGGCCGTGAAGAACTCGAGCTTCTTCTGCGACTACGTGCGCGAGGTGTTCCTGAACGATCCGGTCTTCGGCAAGACCCGCAAGGACCGTTCCAAGATCTGGAACCAGGGCGGCCTGACCATCCGCACGACGCTCGACCCGCAGGCCCAGGAGTCGGTGCAGGCCTCCCTGAAGAACCACATCTACCAGTCGGACTCGGTGTCCGCGGCGACCACGCTGGTCGAACCGGGCACCGGCAAGATCCTCGCCATGGGCCAGTCGAAGCCGTACGGCTACGGCAAGAACGAGACGGAGATCAACTACTCGGTCGACGCGGCCTACGGCGGCTCCAACTTCGGCTTCCCCACGGGCTCGACGTTCAAGCCCTTCCTCGCGGCCGCGGCGCTGGAGGAGGGTGTGCCGGCGACGAAGGAGTACTCGTCGCCGTACGAGATGGAGTACCCGAGCCCCGTCCAGACCTGTGGCAAGCCCTGGATCAACGACAGCGGCTACCGCGTCGAGAACGAGAACGAGACGGAGGTCGGCCCGTACCGCCTGGAGGACGCGATGGCCCTCTCCGTCAACACGTACTTCGTGCAGATGCTCTCCGACATCGGTCTGTGCACGGTGTCCAACATGGCCGACAAGCTGCACGTCCGGCAGGGCAACGGCGAGAAGCTGCCGCAGAGCCCCTCCGCCCTCGCCCTCGGTTCGGTCGGTATGTCCCCACTGACGCTGGCGAACGCGTACGCGACCTTCGCCTCGCGCGGCATGTACTGCACGCCGGTCGCGATCGAGTCGATCACGCAGAAGGTCGGCAACCAGCAGAAGTCGCTCGAGGTGCCGAAGTCGACGTGCTCGCGGGCCATGAGCGAGAAGACCGCGGACACGGTCAACACGCTGCTGCAGGGCGTGGTCGACTCCGGTACGGGTAAGGAGGCCGGCCTCAGCGACCGGCACAACGCCGGTAAGACGGGTACGACCGACGAGCGCAAGAACGCCTGGTTCGCCGGCTACACGCCGAACATGTCGGGCGCCGTCTGGGTCGGCAGCGCCTCCCAGGAGGTCGAGATGAAGAACATCTCGATCGGCGGCGTCACCCACGCACTCGTCTTCGGTGGCGCGGTCCCGGGCCCCATCTGGAAGGACGCCATGACCGGCGCCCTGTCGGGCAAGGAATCCCCGGACTTCAACATCGTCGACATCCCGAAGGCCGACAAGGACAAGGACAAGGGCCCGGGCGGCGACGAGGGCGACCGGGACGACGGCGGCAACGGTGACGGCGGCAACGGTGACGGGGGCAACGCCGACGGTGGTGTCATCGGCGGCCTGATCGGCGACGGAAACAACGACGGGGGCGGCAACGGAGGCACCCCGCCGAACCCGGGCATCACCATCCCGGAGGGCTTCATCCAGGGCCCGGGCAACGGCCCCGGGGGACGCCGCTGACCCGACGCTCCGCCACCCCGGCAGGGCGGCACGGACACGACGAACGGTCCCTTCCCTCGACATGAGGGGAGGGACCGTCTCCGTTCGGGACCAGAGCCGGCTCGGGACCGCAGCCGGACCCAGCTAGACCTCGGTCGGCTCGGGACCGCAGCCAAACCAAGACCTCAGCGACTCGGACCACAGCCAAACCAAGACCTCAGCCGGCTCGGGACCGCGGCCGGCCCGGAACCGAACCCCAGCCGGTTCGGAACCCGAGTCAGCCCGCCAGCAGCTTCTTCACCGCCGCGGCCACCCGGCCGCCCTCCGCCTGCCCGGCCACCTTCGGGTTCACGATCTTCATGACGGCACCCATGGCCCGCGGCCCCTCGGCGCCGGCCGCCTTCGCCTCCTCGACGGCCTGCGCGACGATCGCGGTCAGCTCGTCGTCGGACAGCTGCTGGGGCAGGTAGGCGGCGAGCACGACACCCTCCGCCTTCTCCCGCTCGGCCTGCTCCGGGCGACCGCCCTGGGCGAAGGCATCGGCGGCCTCGCGGCGCTTCTTCGCCTCGCGGGTGATCACCTTCTGCACCTCGTCGTCGGAGAGCTCCCGCTTCTCCTTCCCCGCGACCTCTTCCTTGGTGATCGCGGCGAGCGTCAGCCGGAGCGTCGAGGAGCGGAGCTCGTCACGATCCTTGATCGCGGCGTTGAGGTCGTCGTGCAGCTTCGACTTGAGCGTGGTCATGGGGTGATTGTCGCAGGTGCGGAAGGAAGAGCGCCTGCTCATTTAAGGGCCCTCCGCCACGACCGCCGGCGAGCATCCGGCGAGTGCCTTGGTCGGCCCCCGTGCGGTCGGCTCCCACCACCGCTTCTGACACGATGGCTGCATGCGCGCGCGATACGGAGTACCCCTGGGAATCACGGCGGTTGGCGCCGCCGGTCTGGTCTACGCGGCGGGCTTCGAGGCCCGCTCGTTCCGCCTCCGACGGGTGACGGTCCCCGTCCTGCCCCCCGGGATGCGCCCCCTGCGCGTGCTGCAGGTCTCCGACATCCACATGGTCGGCGGCCAGCGCAAGAAACAGCGCTGGCTGCAGTCGCTGGCCGGCCTGCGCCCCGACTTCGTGATCAACACCGGCGACAACCTGTCCGACCCGGAAGGCGTCCCGGAGGTCCTGGACGCCCTCGGCCCCCTGATGGAGTTCCCGGGCGCCTACGTCTTCGGCTCCAACGACTACTACGGCCCGAAGCTGCGCAACCCCGCCCGGTACCTGATCGAGAAGGCCCAGGGCCGTCACGGCCTGAACGGCAACGCGCCCGCCGTCGGAGTCGTCCACAACCCGTGGGAGGACCTCCGCGACGGCTTCGACGCGGCCGGCTGGCAGAACCTCACGAACACGCGCGGCATGCTCAAGGTCGAGGGTGTGTCCGTCGAGCTGACGGGACTGGACGACCCGCACATCAAACGGGACCGGTACGCGGAGGTGGCGGGCGGCCCGTCCGGCACGGCGGACTTCTCGATGGGCGTGGTCCACGCGCCGTACCTGCGCGTCCTCGACTCGTACACGGCGGACGGCTATCCCCTGCTCCTCGCCGGCCACACGCACGGCGGCCAGCTGTGCATCCCCTTCTACGGCGCCCTGGTCACCAACTGCGACCTGGACACGGAGCGCGTGAAGGGCCTGTCCACCCACACGGCCGAGGGCCGTACGGCCTACCTCCACGTATCAGCGGGATGCGGCACGAACAGGTACACACCGGTACGTTTCGCCTGCCCGCCAGAGGCGACGCTGCTGACGCTGGTGGGACGGGAGCGCTGACTGCCGGCCGAGGGCGAGGGCGGGCCGGGTAACCCACACGGCCCTCCCGCATAGCCCGCCATGTCCGGTCTGTCTAGCTTGGGGCCATGACAGCCCCGATACCCAGGGACCTCCCGGACCTCCCCGCGCTCCCGGGCCCGCCCAGACTGCTGCATTCCCCCGTCCCGGCCACGGCCGTCCTGACCCCCGTACGCCGCCCGCTGGTCGCCGGCTTCCGCGCCCTCACCGCACTCCTGGCACTGACGGGCGTGACCATCGAACTGCTGGTGGGCGGCGGCCCGGCCACCAGTCCCCTGAGTCACTTCACGGTCCAGAGCAGCATCGTGCTGGCCCTGGTCATGACGGCCTCCGCCCGGCGCGCCTGGTCCGCCCGCCATCCCCTGCCGGGCGCCCTCACGGGCGCGGTCCTGCTGTACGTCGCCGCCGGCGGCCTCGTCCACCACCTGCTCCTGGCCGACGCGGCGAGCCCGTTCTCCGTGACGGACGGCACGGGCACGGGCTGGCACACGGCCGCGGCCCACATCCTGAACACGGCCGTCCCCGTCGCCGCGGCCCTGGACTGGCTCCTGCTCACCACCCCCGGCCGCCTGCACCTGCGCCAGGCCGCCGCGTGGCTCCTCTACCCCCTGGCCTACCTGGCCTTCTCCCTGGCCCGCGGCGAGCTCCTCCTCCCCGGCACCCAGGACCGCTACCTCTACCCCTTCCTCGACGTCGACCGGCACGGCTACAAGGGCGTCCTCGGCAACGCCCTCCTCCTGGGCCTGTCCCTCTACGCCCTGGGCGTCCTCCTCGTGGCACTGGACCACATCCGCCCGAACCCGCTCCGCCCCCGCAGATAAACCGGATTTCACCTCCGGCCGCCGGTGGGCTAGAGTAAACGACGTCGCCGCGACAAGCAGCGACAATCGGGGTGTGGCGCAGCTTGGTAGCGCGCTTCGTTCGGGACGAAGAGGTCGTGGGTTCAAATCCCGCCACCCCGACGCTGGTCAGAGGGCCTGGTGTGCAAGTGACACCAGGCCCTCTGTCATGTTCGGGGGCCAAACAGAGGGCCAAAGGGTTCCGATCACGCCTCGTGGTCAGTCGCCTGGTTCCGCTGAGCAAGGGCGGGGGCCATGGCCCGGCGCCCTGCCGTTCAGCGGCCACCGCTCGCCCCGGCGGACCGTCTCCAGTCTCTTCGTGTTGGCCGAAATCGCGCGGTCCGGGCGAGGTAGGCGATCAGCGGGCCCGGCGGCGGCGCGGCCGTTCGACCGTCGTGGCCACGCCCTGACCGCCGGGCCGCAATCCGTGTGCGCGGAGCTGGCGGCGGGTGGCGCACCTGTCCGGGGCCGGACGCCACCGGAACACCGAAACCAGCGGGTTCGCGGAAGCCGAAGACTGTCTGGGCAGGAACGCGCCGGCGGGGGCGGGTTTTGGCGTGAGGAGGCACGCGGGGTTCGCGCGGGGGTGCGTCAGGCAGGATGAGGTATCCGATCAGTGGGGGGAGGGCCCTGGGGTGGGTTACGAGTTGCAGGCAGTGATCGCGGGGGACGAGTTGCTGCGTGCCGCGTCACGGGGCGTCGCCGGCGCTCGGGTGGTGCCTCTCCGGCAGGGCCTGTCGCTGATGCCGATGACGGATGAGGTCTTCGGTGCCGTCACGGACGGCAGCGCCGTGAGGGCTCTGGGATTCTGGAAGCTGCCGGGAGGCTTCGAGATCTCACTCGCCCGGTGGTCCGCTGCAGGGCCTGTCGCCTATGTCGAGGCCGAGTACTTCGGTGGCGTCGGCGAGCAGCGGGCTGCCGTCTGGGCTGACGGGGCGCTGGCGGTGGGGCCACTGGATGTGCCGGCGAGAAAGTGGATGGTGCGGGCGGTCAGCCCGATCTCGCAGGCTCTTCAGCAGCTCGGCGTGAAGAGGAGCCTCGGTGGAGACGAATTCGAGGCCTTGGGACTGGGCCGTCATCGAAACACCGACGACTGGATGTCTTCCAGTACCTCTTGAGCCCGCGCCAGACGGCGGCGACTTCCGGAATCCCGCATAGCCTCGCAAGTTGCCGGTCGAGCTCGCTCCCGTCCTGACACGTCAGGGTCCTGATGCCGCCACCTGCCGGTATCCGGCATCAGGACCTGGCCGTGTGCTCCCCTCGCGTCCCATGGTGCCGACGCAGAGCACCTCGCGCGTTGCCCGCTTCCGGCAGTCTTCTGCACGCCCTCCATGCCGGTCGCCGCCCGGAGGGCGGCAGGACGGTGCGTGCTGTCGGTGGCCCCGGGGGACGCCGGCCGACCGGCGGATACGTGCCCATGACACTCATCCCGGAGTCGTATAACAGTCCGATATCACCAGCTGGGGCTTTCACCCGTCACGGGCCGTCATGTGATCTGCGTCACTCAATGATTGGCAAAGGCGTGGTAGAACTGCGCAACTCCGCAGGTGGATCGGCCGACTGCCGTTCCGTGGAAGGTCGGCCTGTACGCGCACCACAGCCCGGGACGATCACGGTCCGGAACCGGACCGTGCGCACGGGTTCGATCACCGGACAACGACGTTCGCTCAGAGACCGCTCACCCGGCGAGACTCCCCGGCCCGCCGGCACCGCTCCAGAGGTAGCCAAGTGTCACTCGAATCCGTTACCGAGTCCGTCGACGAAGCCGTCAGCGGATTCTTCGAACCCATAGCCAAGTGGCTGGGCGAGGTCGTCTTCTACGCCGTTCCCGTCGGCGGCACGGACCTGCCCCTCATCGTCGCCTGGCTCGTCGTCGCCGGTCTGGTCTTCACCGGATGGTTCGGCTTCGTCCAGCTCCGCAAGTTCCGGCTCGCCGTCGACGTGGTGAGGGGGAAGTACGACGACAAGGACTCGGCCGGCGAGGTCAACCACTTCCAGGCGCTGACCGCCGCGGTCTCCGGCACGGTCGGCCTCGGCAACATCGCCGGCGTGGCCGTCGCCGTCTCCATCGGCGGCCCCGGCGCCACGTTCTGGATGGTCCTGTGCGGCCTGCTCGGCATGGCCACCAAGTTCGTCGAGGTCACCCTCGGTGTGAAGTACCGCGAGGTGCACGCCGACGGCACCGTGTCCGGCGGCCCGATGCACTACCTGCCCAAGGGCCTCGCCGAACGCTTCGGCAAGAACGGCAGGATGCTCGGCAAGGTCCTCGCCGTCCTCGCCTCCTTCATGATCCTCTTCTTCGGCCTCTTCGGCGGCAACCTCTTCCAGGTCAACCAGTCCTACGCGCAGCTGGTCTCCGTCACCGGCGGCGAGGACGGCGCCGTAGGCTCCTCCGCCGGCGCGCTGCTCTTCGGCATCCTGGTCGCCGCACTGGTCGGCATCGTGCTCCTCGGCGGGATCCGCTCCATCGCCAACGTCACCAGCAGGCTGGTGCCCGCCATGGCCGGCATCTACATCGTCGCGTGCCTGGCCGTGATCCTGGTCAACGTCACCGCCGTCCCGGACGCCGTCGCCGCCATCGTCGAGGGCGCCTTCAACCCCGAGGGTGTCGCCGGCGGTGTGCTCGGCGCGCTGATCATCGGCTTCAAGCGGGCCGCCTTCTCCAACGAGGCGGGCCTGGGCTCCGCGCCGATCGCCCACTCTGCGGTCAAGACCAAGCACCCCGCGAGCGAGGGTCTGGTCGCGCTGCTGGAGCCGTTCATCGACACCGTCGTCATCTGCACCATGACCGCGCTGACCATCGTCATCGCCGACCCGGCCAGCCTCGGCAAGGACATCGGCGGCGTCACCATCACCTCCGACGCCTTCGAGACGGTGCTGCCCTGGTTCCCGTACATCCTGACCGTCGCGGTGATGCTGTTCGCCATCTCCACCGTGCTGACCTGGGGCTACTACGGCCTCAAGGCGTGGACGTACCTCTTCGGCCGCAGCCGGACCAGCGAGGTGACGTACAAGGTCGTCTACACGCTGTTCGCGATCACCGGCTCGCTGCTGACGCTGCAGACGTTGATCGACCTGGCCGACGCGGTCCTCTTCTCGCTCGCCGTCATCAACATCATCGGCCTGTACCTCCTCGCCCCCGTCGTCAAGCGCGAACTCAACTCGTTCCTGGAGTACGTCCGCGCCCGCAACGCCGGTGAGGACACCGGGGGCGACGAAGGCCAGGAGTCGGTGAAGACCACCGTCTGACCCGCCTCACGCGGACCGGCTCCTGAACGGGCCCGTACTCACCTCGCGCCTTGGTGAGCACGGGCCCGTTCGCGTACGCGCACCGTGCTCGTTTCCGCGGCTCCGGGCGGGCCTGGCGGCCGCTCCGGCCGGCGACCGGCCCCTCTCCTGCGCGTCCCGGGCGCGTCGCCGCGGATGCCTTGACCGCGTGGACGACGAGCAGAGCGCTGTAGAGCGCGGTCAGCGCCGTCGCCGCGCAGGGCGCATGGGCCGGGGTGCCCGGCGTGGCGCCGGCCGGCCGAAGCGACCGCCGGCGGCGGCAAGGGCACGCCGGGGCCGGGCCGCACGTACACCACGCTCCCGGCCACGGGACCGTGTCCGACGCCTCGGACTGGTTCCCGTGCCGCCACCGCGCGGACCGGTCAGTCCGCCCGGGTCCCCGGCCCCGGGCGGGCGGCGTGCCGGGCCGCCGGGTTGGCGACGAGGTGGCGCGGGTCGGCGGCGCGGCTGATCGCCGACTCGACGGCCGCGACCCGGTCGGCCAGCAGTCCGAGGGCGGCGACGGCACGGGTGAGGGGGTCGTTCTCGGGGCCGCCGAGGGTCTGGGTGCGGACGTACGCCGCCTTCAGCTCGGACCAGCGCGCGGCCTGGCCGGTGGTGAGGGTGCCCCGCAGCTCGGCCAGTTTCAGCAGGTTGGCCTCGGCGCCGGTGGTGAGGGTCTGGGCCTCGGCCGTGTAGTGGTCGTCGATCAGGGCGGACAGCTCGGTGTCGTTCATGACCGGCTGGATGCGCTGGGCGATCTTGTTCATGGTGCGGTAGGAGCCCTGGAGCCGGAAGGGCGGCTCGGTGCGGGTGGTGTCCGACTGGGCGGCCGAGGCGATGTACGCGGCGTTGACCGCGAGGACGGTCTCGCGGGCGGTGAGCAGGTGGCGCAGGACCGCGGTGATCCGGTCCAGTTCGGCGGGCGCGTACGGGTGGGCGAGACGGTCGGCGCGCGCGGCCGGGTCGCCCCCGGCCAGCCGGAGCAGGAGTTCCAGGTCGGCGCGGTCGCGGCCGGCGAGCGGGGCGAGGACCGGGTTGGCGGTCAGGGCGTTCTCGACGAAGCTGAGGGCGAAGGCGTCCTGCCTGCCGGTGAGGACGTCGCCGAGGTTCCACACGTCGGCGCGGTTGGCGAGCATGTCGGGGACCTGGAAGCGGCTGCCGGACTCGGTGTACGGGTTGCCCGCCATGCACACCGCGAAGCGTTTGCCGCGCAGGTCGTAGGTGCGCGGCTCGCCGTCGCGTACGCCTTCGATGCGGCGGGTGGCGTCGCACAGCGGGATGAACTTCTGCAGCAGCTCGGGCGAGGTGTGCTGGATGTCGTCGAGGTGGAGGAGGGTGTTGTTGCCCGCCTCCAGCGCGAAGTTGATCTTCTCGATCTCCTGCCGGGCGGTGGCGTTCGGGGCCTCGGCCGGGTCGAGCGAGGTCACCGTGGGGCCCAGGGCCGGGCCGTTGACCTTCACCAGCAGGAGGCCGAGCCGGTCGGCGACGTACTCCACGAGGGTCGTCTTGCCGTAGCCCGGCGGGGAGATGAGCAGCAGCAGGCCGCCGGTGTCGGTGCGTCTGGTGTCGCCCGTGGTGCCGAGCTGCTTGGCGAGGCTGTCGCCGATCAGGGGGAGGTAGACCTCGTCGATGAGCCTGCTGCGCACGAACGCGGACATCACGCGCGGCCGGTACTCGTCCAGGCGCAGGCGGCTGCGCTCGGCTGCGACCAGTGCCGCGCGGCGGCGCTGGTAGGCGCGGTGGGCGGGAACCTCGCGGGCGCGGAACTCGCGGGCGCGGGCGGTGAGTTCATCGACGCGGACGGTCAGGGTCCGGTCGTGGACGCGCGGGTGGGTGCCGAGCAGGCCCTCGACGGTCTCGGTCAGGGGCGCGTCCGACTCGTAGCGGGGCAGGCCGGGGCACAGCTCCGCGGCCACGGCCTCGGCGAGGTCCCCGGGCGCGAGGTCGGTGCCGGTCGCGGTGGTGTACGAGGTCAGCCACGCCTCGACGAGTTGTCTGCGGGCGGCCGGGTCGGTGAGGGCGGTGAGGTCGTCGTCGTAGGCGCGGGCGCCCACCGTGCGGCGGAACTTGTCGAGCAGGGTGCGGGTGCCCGCGCCGAGTACGAAGCCGTCGGGGCCGGTCGTCAGCTCCTCGAAGAGGTAGGCGGCCGCCGCTCGTGTGCCGATCGCGTCGGCGAGTTCGGCTTCCAGGTCGGCGATCGCGGGCGCGAGTCCGAAGGTGTCGCGGGCCCGGGCCAGGGAGACGGCGCGGCGCGTCCAGGCGTCGCGTTCCCCGGCCGTCGTGCGGTGCTCCCAGAAGAGCTGGGCGTCGGCGCGGGCGGCCGGCTCGTGGCGCAGGAGGCCGGCGCCCTCGTGCAGGCGCAGCAGGGCGGTGAGGATCAGGGCCGCGTCGTGGTCGTGGACGCCGCGCTCGTAGCCCTCGTCGTAGGCCTCCTCCGCCGCGTGCCGGACCAGGGCGGGCAGGTCCTCGGCGGCTGCGAGGGCGGCCGGGCCGTGCTCGTCGAGCAGGCGGGCGGCGAGGTGTTCGGCGCGGTAGACGCCGGGGGACTCCGAGGACAGCGGGCGGTCCCAGTACGGGCGGGTCGCGGCGAAGTCGGGGTCGGTGACCGGGGCGCGGTAGTCGGTGCCCGTCAGGGCGAAGGCCAGGTTCTCGCCCTGGGGGACGAGGGTGAGGTCGAGGGGCTGGGTGTTGACCGCGAAGCGGTGGCCGCCCAGGCGGACGGTGCGGCCGTCGTCGGCGTACAGGTCGGTGCGGTCGCGCAGGGCGCGCAGGGCCTGCTGCCGGGCGGACTTCAGGCGGCCGTCGAGTTCTTCCGCCTTGACCTGGTCGCCGAGTGAGCGCAGTTCGTCGGCCGTGCGGCGGACCTTGGCGGGCATCGGGTCGGAGGCGAAGTACGTGGTGACCGCGTCGGCGTCGGCGAGCGCGGACGCCCGGCGCACGAGCGTGGTCAGGACCCGGCCGGCCGACTCGGCGAGGCGTTCGGCCCTGCGGGCACGGGCGTCGGCGAGGGTCTGCTTGCGGGCGGAGAGCGCCTCGTGGATCTCGTCGCGCTTGTCCGCCAGCTCGGTGAGGAAGCCGTCGGACTCGGCGAACCGGGACTCCAGGTCCTCCACCCGCACGAGCAGTCGGGCGAGCTGTTCATCGCACTCCTCGGGGGTGCCGGCCGCGGCGAGCGCGCCGGTGACCGCCTGGCCGAGCAGCGCGAACTCGGCGGTGAACTCGGCCCGGCCCTCGCGGTCCCGCAGGGCGCGGCGGCGTCCGTCCAGGGTGGCGCGGGCGCGGTTGACGCCCCCGAGGACCTCGGCGATCCGCTCCAGGACGGACGTGCGGACGGTGGCGTCACCGATGTCCAGGCCGGAGACGACGTCGGTCACCGTGCGCAGGTCGTCGGCGTGCTCGTCGAGGCGGGCCGTGAGGGGCTCCGCCTCGGCGACGGTGGTGATCGCCTCGGCGTCGGCGACGAGCCGCTCGATGTCGGCCCGGTGGTCGGCGAAGGCGTCCTCGTGCGCCAGGTGGGTGACGGCCCGCTGCCCGAAGGAGGCGAGGTCGCGTTCGACGTCGGCGGCCAGCTCGTCGACGCGGTCGGTGTCCGCGTACCGCATGTCCTTGAGGGTGAGCAGGTGTCCCTGCGCCTGCCGGAGCTCCGTGAGCCCGGACACCCACGCCGCGGCGCCGCGCGGGGCCTCGCCGCGCAGCCGCCGTACGACGGTGGTGACGCGTGCCGTCGCCTCGGTGAGCGCGTCGGCCGCCTGCCGGGTGAGCGTCTGCACCGTCTCGAACTCGGACAGCACCTGCTCGGCGGTGTCCCTCACCTGGGTGAGCGGCTCGTGCAGGGCGCCGAGGTCCGCCTCGGCCAGCCAGTGGTGGGAGTCCGCGACCCGCGCGCAGGCCGCCACGAGCGCCTCGTACACCTCGCCGGTCGGGGTGGTCCCGGTGACCGCGCGCGTGACGGACAGGCAGTCGGAGATGCCGCGTACGAGGTCGGCGTTGCCGACGCGGGCGAGCGGGCCGGTGCCGGCCGGCCGGGCGGCGGCGTGGGTGTCGGAGACGTACGGGGAGGTCCACCGCTGCACCGGGTGCACGCGCTGCGGCTCGGTGCCGGCCGCCCGCAGGGTGAGGAGGGCTCCGTCGTCGAACAGGGCCCAGCCGTGGCAGGACAGCGGGGTGGCGACCTCCTTGCGGATGATGTTGTAGGGCAGGAGGAGGCTGCGGCCCGCCACGCGGGCGTGGAAGGCGAAGAGGACGTCCTCGCCGTTCGGGGAGCGGACCGCCCGCTCGAACTCCATGCCCTCGGTGTCGACGCCGTCGAACGTCCGGTGGGTGCCGGTGGCCAGGCAGTAGCCACCGGGGAAGACGATGCCCTGGTCGTCGGGCAGCCGGCGGCACGCCTGCCCGATGCCGTCGAGGCGGACGACGGTCCCGGTGAGGGTGTTGAACACCAGGTAGCGGTGGGTGTCCTCCTTGTACGGGAGGACGTCCATCAGGATCAGGGCGCCGACCCGCGCGTACGCGATGTGCGCGTCGGCGAGCGACTGCAGCGGCTCGGCGACCGGCTCGGCGTACACGCCCTCGCCGGTCTCGGTGTCGTCCTCGGTCTTGACCGTCAGGGTCCCGCCCAGCGTCTCGACGAACACCTCGCCCTCGAGGGAGACGTGCGGGTGCCGGCCCAGGACGTGGTCCTCGCGGGTCGTCACCGTCCACGTGAAGTCGTGCGCGGGCGGCAGGACGTGGTCGCGGTCGCCGCGCGCGTCCAGGAAGGACGCCCGGCCGTCGTCGGACAGTGCCCAGCGCAGGACCCGGATGTCGTCGGCCTTCTCGCCGGTCCGGAAGACGGCGAGCACCTTGTCGTCGACGCGGCGGAGCCGGAGGAGCCGGGCCTGGTGGAAGTAGCGGTGGAGGGCGGCGAACTCGCGGACGAAGGCGGGGTCGTCGAGCAGGCCGGGCACGGCGTCGTCGGACAGCCGGTCCAGCGTGCGGTCGTGCAGCGCGAAGACGTCGCCGACGGCGGTCTCGGCGCCGCGTCCGGGGACGGTGTTGTAGCCGAAGAGCAGCACGTCGCCGACGGACACGAGGTCGCGCGGCACGCACGCCGGCCCCGTGCGCAGTTGTTCGGTGCCGGCCAGCTCCAGGCGCAGGGAGCCGAACTCCTCGACGCGGCGGGCGTTCAGCGCCTCGGCGCGGCGGGCCAGCTCGGCCGCCTGCGCGGTGAGGCGGTCGCGCAGCACCTCGTACGTTCCCGTGTCCAGGGCGGTGGTCATGAGGTCCCTCTCCGGAAGTCGAGAAGTCGAGAAGTGGGGGGGGGGGGGGGGGGGGGGGGGGGGGGGGGGGGGGGGCGAGGGGCGGAAGGCCGCCGCACCGGCGCGGGCCGGGACGCGGGCCACAAGAAGAAGGGGGGGGGGGGGG